>DCUN01000010.1:0-4354 GCA_002327225.1 Desulfobulbaceae bacterium UBA2213 | reverse complement strand
GATCATTTTATAAGAACCTCTTTTATTTCGTATTTTGAATGTAACATCTTTTTTTCTTCTCAGGTAGTTAGAATTTGATCAAACCTGACAGCAGGGGACAAATTCTTAAAATAGCTTTCCCTCTCTGCTGTGGGAGATGATAAGTTGTCGGAACATCTCGACAAGACCGCGGGCAAGCAGGGTGATGGAGTGGGCGTTGATATTGTGGGCGGCAGAACGGTCGAGGAGTATATTCAACTCCGAGGGGAAAGCCTCATCCGGCTGCCAGTAATTGATCAGAAAAGGCACCTTGGGCAGGGGCATGATAACCAGGGAATGATCGGCCTTACCGGCCGTGGTCATCGCTTGTGCCCCGAAGAGAAAGAGTATCTCAAAGAGCAGTTCTCTGTGGGCGTCCGCCAGCTGCCGCAGCGCTTCTTCGCAGCGATGGCTGAAATATTGGCTCCATTCCGCAGCGCCTGGCAGCTCAGAAAAAGGGATCCAGTCATTTTTCGGCTCCACCCCCCGGCACTCAAGGATGTAATGGAGCAAGGGAACATAGAGCCAGTGGTTGACGTGGCAGCTGGAGGTCATTTCACCTGTCTGGTCAATGAAAAAGTCCTTGCCCAGACAGGTGACAGCCAGATGAGTATCTATCAGTCGCGCCCCGATCCGCGGGGCAACGTGACTCAAATCAAGATGGCGAACCTCCTGTCGCAACCTGTTGATGACCTCTTCGTGATCATCGTCCATGGAGCGTCGTTTGACAATCCGGGAGCTGAGGTGTTCAGCAATGTTCTTCTCCAGATAAGGGCATCTGTTCAGAGACTTCGTGCCCTGGATCAGCAAGGCGGCAAAGGCCATGCAGGAAGGGACGCCGCAGTGACCGCAGTTTGTCCCGGGCAGGACTTTGTATATCTCCATCGGATTTTTAAGCTCGGTCATGGTTTCAGACCCCGGTGAAGAGTCCGGTCTCTTCCAGATAGGCAAATGCCTGCCACAGATCTTCCTGGCTGTGGGGTTCGAGCGTAATCAGAGGATGGAGATTATGGTGACGGAGAAACTGAAAAAGACCGGGGAAATCAAATGTGCCCTGTCCCGGCGCCAGGTGCTGGTCTGAGTTGCCATCATTGTCGTGCAGATGTAACTGGCCCAGCCAGGGTGACAAGGTCGGCAGCCAGTCCTGCCAGGGGGAGCGGGCAAAACTTAAGAGATGGCCTACGTCAAGACAGAATCCGGCATAAGGCGAGTTGAGTCCGGTCAGGATGGTTGTATGGGCAGCGGCTGATTTTTCATAGGTGTTTTCCAGCATAATCGGCACGTTGAAGCTTGCGGCCGTCTGCAGCAGTTCCTGCCAGGTAGCAAGGGCGGAGGCTTTCCACGCAGCCATTTTGTACCCCTGTTTGTTTTCCTCAAACTGGAGGTGGCAGACAATGGAACGCGGCCTGAAGACTTCAAGAAGCTCAAAGGCACGCCGCAATTTGTCACGACTGGCTGCCAGGATATGGGGGTCGAGTGCGCCTGGCGCCAGATCAAAAAAAGGGGCATGCAGGGTGCAGGCCAGATCGTGGCGGCGCAGGAGAGCGGCGACACGCCTGAATTCCGCCGGGTCTTCATCGTAAAGACAGGTGCCTTCCAGGCCGATTTCCGGTTGGATGCCGTGTGTAAGAAAAAGGTCCAGGTAGCCGTTCTTCAGCGCCTGCCAGGGGGCATTCACAAAGCATCTTTGGGTGAGGGTTTTCTTCGGGGTCATTGGCTCACCTTTTATTCACTTCTTTCGGACAGAATCGATGCCGCCATTTCCTGGCCAAGCAGGCTCAGGCCCTGGCTTAAGGCGGTGGTCAGTGCTTCGTAGCTGTCATCAGCAAGGGGCACATGGAAGACAGAGGAGTGTGTCTTGATAATCGACCTGCTGCCAATATCAGAGAGGATCCAGCGGGCCTCAATGGTGGCGCTCCTGCTTTCCGTTCCTTCAAAACGCAGGATGTCGATGGCGACCTTTTTCCCGTGCAAAGAGCTTGTTGGCCCGGGATAGGTAAAGACCGGGTATGGTTTGAGGAGAGCCCCCAGTTCCGCTACCAGTTTGTTATTGATCATCTCCGTAAGATTTCCGGCCCATTGATGGCCGGGCAGAGAATCAATCCGGGTTGCGCCATGACGCCTGACTATCCGCGGCTGATCAAGGTGACTTGCCAGCTTGACCGGCCCGACGAGAAGAGTCACAGGCTCAGCCTGCTGGTGCAGCGCTTGGGGGGCAGGCTCTGTGATCAGGATGTATTGCCTCACAGGGGCTGCTTGAAAGCAGCCGCCAAGGGTAGTGAGAAGACCAAGGGGCAGGGCGATGGAGAGGAAACTAATCGTTGCTTTGTTCATTCGAGAGGGGCTCCTTATTGTTCGGTGCCAAAGATGAGCATCTGGGGATTGCGATCGAGATATTCAGTAAAGGCGCGGATGGATTTTGCCGTCTTGCCCATCTCGCTGATACTCTCATTTAATTGATAATAGAGGGGGGAGTCGGTTCCAGTGGATTGCTGCAGGCCGGTCATGAGTTTCTCGGTGGCCTGCATGGTTGCACTCATATCGTGCAATGTGGCGTTCATTGTCACAAAAAAAGGATCAATCCGGCCATCGACATGCCCGATCATTTGGCTCGTATTATCTGAGAGTTGTGCAACCTTGTCAAGGCTGGTGTCGAGTTTATTCATCAGTGGCAACAGATTATCATCAAATGTGGACAGGATGGAATGAAAACGTTCCAGGCTGGCAAAGAAGATGGCCAGATTCTCCTTGGAGCTCTCTGAGCTCAGGGCCTTTTCAAGGCTGGTGCTCATCTTTTCGAGGGCGCCCATGGTGTTTGAGAACTTGGTGGCAAGTTCTGAGAAGTCAAGGGATTGCATGGCCCGGGTCATCTGTTGCATCTCGGAAGGGACCGTCGGTATTTCCAGGTATTTACCGTCCTTGCCATGGTAGATTGCCTCTGTGTTTTCATGGATGGCCAGATCAATATAGAGCTTGCCGGTGAGCAGGCTTTGAGATTTTAAAGTAGCCCGCAACCCCCGGTCGCACATTGTTTTTAAAAAGGTGTTGATGTCGGCGTTTCTTCCTATGGTATCTTTCCCTTCCAGTTTGACAACCTTGCCGGGAATAAGGCTGATCAGTACCGGTATCGTGATCTGGTAGGTGGCAGTGTCAACATCGAGGCGGATCTCTTTGATCTCGCCAATGGTGATCCCCCGATAGGCAACAGGAGCGCCGACGTTCAGGCCCTGTAAAGATCCTTCAAAGTAAACGATGGCGATATCTTTGCTGGTGAACAGATTGCCACCGCCAAAAATAACGATTCCGCTGGCCAGCAGTAGAAAGGAGACGATGACAAAGGCACCGATGCGGGTTGAATTTATTTTTTTACTCATGAGATACGTATACTCCTTATTAAATCCTTCTTAAGAAGAGGCTCTTGCACAATGTCCAGGATGTCATTCCCGAGTTCTTTTATCGGGAATCCATTAACCCCGGATATTTCATGAAAATGGTGAATCTGCCCGTAGGAGCGACCTTGGTCGCGAAAAAGTCACTTCATCAAAACCGGCATCAATCGCGACCAAGGTCGCTCCTACGGGGGACTGCGTGATTTTTATGAAACATTCTGGTTACGTACATTCGGCACGTTCTGGATTCAAGCCTGCGCGGGAATCACAGTTGATGGACTTTAATTCGTCATGGTTCAAAAAGCGCAGAAGAATGGGAATTGACGACTGTTCCCTTACAAGCTGCCGCCGCGGGTCAGGAACTGTTTAACTTTTTTGTTTGTTGTCGATTCAAGCAGGGTTTGCGGTGCCCCCTGGGCGATCATGGTGCGTGAATCAGCGTCAAGAAAGATCGAATCGCTGCCAATGGCAAAGATTGAGGCCAGCTCGTGGGTGACGATGACAACCGTTGACCCCAGGCTGTCGCGCAACTCGAGGATCAGGTCATCCATCAGTTTGGCGCTGATAGGATCAAGGCCTGCCGAGGGCTCATCAAAAAAAAGGATCTCCGGGTCGAGCGCAATAGCCCTGGCTAGTCCTGCCCGTTTTTTCATGCCGCCGCTGATCTCTGAAGGATAGAACGTATCGAATCCGGCAAGTCCGACCAGACGAAGTTTCAGTGAGACAAGGTCAGCGATCTCGTCCCGGCTCAGGGTCGTATGCTGGCGCAGGGGCAGGGCAATATTTTCGGCCAGGGTCATTGAGCTGAGCAGGGCGCTGCTCTGATACAGGACGCCGCATTTTCGCATGATCTGACTGCGCTGTTCCTCAGAGGTCTCCCAGAAATCAATGTCGTTAAAATGAATTTTCCCGGTCGCCGGTTCTTTCAGGCCGATCATGTGTTTGAG
>DCUN01000109.1 GCA_002327225.1 Desulfobulbaceae bacterium UBA2213 | reverse complement strand
ACATAGTCCCGCATCTCAGGAGTCCAGTAGTGATAATTTCCCTCATTGACGGAGAAATATTTGCTCTTTTCCGGGATGCGGATATTTTCGTGCGAAAGAAAAAACTCGCCGACACTGGGATCGAGGGTAAAACCATGCACCCCCTCCCCTGTGGAGTAGACCAACATGGTGGAAGAGCCATAGATAATATATCCGGCGGCAATCAGGCTGTTTCCCGGCTGCAGGACATCCTGCAGAGTTCCCTGCTTTCCCTGACTCTTACGGCGATGTATCGAGAAGATGGTGCCGATACTGACATTGACATCGATATTGGACGAGCCGTCCAAGGGATCAAAGGCCAGGGTATATTTCCCTTCATATCCTTCCTGGGCCGGGATAATATCATCATCTTCTTCCGAGGCCATGACACAGATATAGCCGCTTCTGGCCATTCTCCGCTTTATGGTATTGTTGGCAAACTCATCCAGCTTCTGCACCTCCTCCCCCTGGATATTGGTCTTGCCTGAAACCCCGATAACATCCGCCAGCCCTGCCATGTTGGCCTCGGCAGAAATGATCTTGCCGGCAACAATCAGTTCGGTCAGCAAACCTGACAGATCACCTGTTGCCTCGCGATGCAGATACTGGCTGTCCATGATCTGCCTATGGACGGTTATTCCCACTGGTCGTTTCATCTTTTCTCCTGATTAAATTATTCTCTTTTGAGCCTCTTGCAAAATGACCCATATGTCCAGAAACTGTCATTTCCGCGTGGGCCGAGCTCCATAACAGGCTGAATTTACTACCATGGATTCCCGACAAAGCCACTCGGGAATGACATATTGCTCATTTTGCAAGAGCCTCTTTTGATTCCTCAAATTTCTTCCATTTACGCACCAGTTCAAGAAGCGTCCTGACCCCTATGCCTGATGGCCCCTTGGGGACGTAGGATTTTTCTGTAAATTCCCAGGCGGTACCGGCAATATCCAGATGAACCCAAGGGGTATCGCCAACAAATTTTTCCAGATAGGCGGCTGCGGTGATTGTTCCTGCTGTCTTGCCGCCACTGTTTTTAATATCGGCTACCTTTGATTCTATCAGTTTTGTGTACTCCTTCCCCAGGGGCAGTCGCCACAGAGGCTCACCGCTTCGTTCTCCTGCGGCCAGAAGACGACCGGCCAGCTCATCATTGTTACCAAGCAGACCGCTACGATGATGACCGAGCGCTACAATCACCGCCCCGGTCAAGGTGGCAAGATCAATGACACAGTCGGGTTTATATTTTTCCAGACCATAGGCCAGGGCATCTGCCAGGATCAAGCGTCCCTCTGCATCGGTATTGACGATCTCTGAGGTCACGCCGTTATAGTGGGTGATGATGTCCCCCGGTTTCAGGGCAGAACCACCGGCCATGTTATCCGTTGCCGGTACAATGGCAACAACCCCCAGGTCGGGACGCTCCTCCCCCACTGCCTGCATCAGGGCCATGACTGCCGCGCCACCGCACATATCATATTTCATATCTTCCATACCCAATGCCGGCTTCAGACTGACCCCCCCCGAATCAAAGGTGAGCCCCTTGCCCACAAGAAGCACGGTCTGTGATGTATGAATCGGCCGGTATTCGAGAACAACCATCTTGGGCGGCTCCGTTGACCCCTGATTCACAGCCAGGATGCCACCCATCCCCAGGCGCTTCATGTCATCCTTGTCAAGCACCGTACATTTCAGGGAATATTTCTTGGCAAGCATGCGGCCATGGGCAGCAAAATGAGAAGGTGTCCAGCAATTGCCGGGTTCATTGGCCATATCCATGGCCTCCCTGGCTGCCAGGGCAGCAACCTGCCCCGCACGCATCCCCTTGAGCAAAGCATCAGTACTGGACATGACACAAAGACGAATCTCCTCAAGACCTTGATACGACACTTCTTCGGGGTCATTCTTTTTGTATTTCAAAAAACGATAATCGCCAAGCAATACCCCCTCACTTATGCATTCCGCCACCTCTTTTGCCGGCATGCCCATGATTTCAGGAAGACAGATCATGATTTTCTTCGCCTTAACCTTGCCTGCCTGCTGGGCAATATGGCCTCCAGTCAGACGGCACCTCTCCCGCAGCTCATCATGAGCCTCCTTTCCTTCAATCTTCCCCAAGCCCACTACAAGAAGGCGCTTAACGGAAAAAGAGCCACTTTCCTTATCTACTTTTGGATAAAACAGTAACAATTCTCCTTCCTTGGCACTGAATTCTTCAAGGGTTCCGCTCTTCTCCAACCAGCTATTTACTATGGCATTGTTACACTTCAACACCTTTTTTTTAAGCTGTTCTACACAATAAACCAATACGTCTCCACTGAACTGTTCAGGTTTTTTCTCAGTCAAGATCAATTTTGTCGATTTCACTCTTCACCCTCTGTTTAACTGATTCCTTGCTGACGGGATGGCATACCACCTTGGACAGCCCTTTCTCGCGGAGTGACTGCCATCCCGCCCTATATCGGCCACTGTTGAAGAATGAAACAGTACCGGACTTTCATTTCCTTCCACGCTTTCCTGTTGAAAATAGAATACTTTATTTAGTATATACTGCTATAGTACGTCAAGATGCTTTGAGATTAAATGGCTTTCACCTCTTTTTTGCCATATTTTCTGTTCACCATAACGATCATTCACTCTGCATCCTTTCGGAGTCAACTTTATTCAGGAGCATATCCGTGTTATCCACCCTTGTGACCGCAGTCATTTTTTCTCTTGTCATCTCTTTCTTTTGTTCTCTCATGGAGGCCGCCCTTTATTGCATTTCCACCAGTCAGGTGGAAATGCTCAAAAAAAAGGGCCGCAGTTCGGCCTTTCTCCTCTCCACGCTGAGAGACGACATCGAAAAGCCCATCACCGCTATCCTGACCATGAACACCATTGCTCATACCCTCGGGGCCACGGTGGCCGGGGCTTCGGCCGCTGCCATCTTTGGTGAAGAATATCTTGTAATTTTTTCAGTTGTTTTTACCCTGGCCATTTTAATTCTTTCTGAGATTATGCCCAAGACCATCGGCGTGGCCTATGCCATCAAAATCGCCCCCCTGATTGCCCGCCCGCTTTATTTGATGGTAATTATTCTTAAGCCCATCATCTGGCTGTGCCAGATGATTACCCGTCTTATCCCGCTGAGCAAAGATGGTGAGCATATTTCCGCTGAAGAATTACGAACGATAGCCTCCATGTCCTTGAAGTCCGGTGAAATCGAAGCAGACCAAGAACGCGTTATCAACAATATCCTGGAGCTGGGCAACAAGATTGTTCGCCAGGTCATGACCCCGCGCACGGTCACTTTCTCCCTGAATCAGGATCTGACCGTTGCCGAAACCATAAAACTCGAAGCCATGTTCAGCCGTCACAGCCGGATTCCTCTCTATCACGACACCCCCAATGATGTTATGGGGATTGTCATGCGCAAGGATATCCTGCTGGCCGCTGCTGAACAGAAAAACAGCCTGCCACTCTCACAACTCATGAGCCCGGTCCATTTTGTGGCAGAGACCGCCCCTTTAAATCGAGTGCTCGTCGATTTTTATGAGAGACACCAGCATCTTTTCGTGGTTGTCGATGAATACGGGGCCATGACCGGGATCATCTCGATGGAAGATATTCTGGAGGAAATCGTTGGCCGGGAGATCATGGATGAGTCTGACAAGGCAAAAACCATGCGGGAACTGGCCAGGCGTCAATACAAATCCGTATCCGCGGAAGCCACCGCGCAGCAGGATGAAGCAAAGGAACACAAAAAATAATCGTTATCCTATTACGGCTTCTTCTATGTTGTCAGCGGCAAGAAGCCACTCCAGGAAACAGCCGGAAAAGATTGTCTGTTTCCTGGAAGCGACACAAAATGCCGTAAATACAGCAAGCAAGAAAAAGCCCTTGCTTATTTCATAACGGCTTCTAAGCCGCTGTAAAAAAACAACATGGCCNNATACCATCTTGCTTCCCGTCTTCGGGCCATCTTTGACCGCACCTCAATCGTAAAATCCTCGTCGTAGCGCAACTACGACTGCGGTTTTACTCAATCGGTGCAGCCAAATATGACCCAAATCCGGTCGCAATTCAGGTACATTAGTATTTTCCGAGTCCCTTATTTCGTAACGGCTCCTAACCAGACAACAAGATCAGCGGCAACTTGAATGGCTGCCTGGTTAATTGCCGTTGTAGCGCCGCTGGCATCTGAGGTGACAGTCTCCATGGTGGCAACCATCTCTTGTGTGGCAACAAGCCTCTTGCTCGTTGTATCGACAAGATGAAAGCGCAGCCTGACAACACCTTCAGATTCTCTGGCCTGCCCGAGGACATGGCCAAATTCCAGCAGGGTGCTCTCCAGCAGCAGATCAGCCCTGGATATCGACGTGGGTGGAAGTACGGCCCGGAAAAGTCCGCTTTTCTCCAAGGCAACCTCAAGCACGGTCTGCATCGATCTGACGGGCGGCTCTTGCCAGCGGCTGTAAGCATAGCTATGCTGACTGTTCCGCCTGTCACTATAAAGGATATCAGTGCTGGCAAAAATCCCAGCGCCTCGGACCGGGGCTATCTGGATGCTAACCGAACCTTTCTTTTCTACCTGGACCAGGTCCCTTTGACTCCACTCGGGCTCAAGAGTATAGATCTCCACCGGTGGAAGGTTCTGAAATGCCTGGACTGCGCACCCGGCTGTCAGAGCAAAGAGGACAAGGATTGCCGGGAGCAGGATGTACCTGTATCTATTTCTCATCATAGCCCTCCTCTCCTGGTCCAGGTCGTAATCTGGATCGCTTGAATATCAGATCACCGGGACTGGCCTCAATCGCCCTCGTCGTTCTTTGCAGATTTCCCACAAGGATATCCAGCTCATACAGCAGTTGATGGAACGACTCCAGATTCTGAAGGACAAGCGTGCTCAGATTTCGCTCCGGATCGGCATAGTCATGCTCCAGACTCCCGGCCATCTTTTCAACACTCAGAGCTGCTGACTCAACCTTGACAAAGGCCTGAACAATTCCCTCTTCCATGGCCATACTCGTGTCAATAAAATCCTGGAAGCCCTGTAATTTTGTCCTGACATCTCTGGTCAGCGCCTTCATTTCAAAAAGGATTTCATCAACATTTTGCAGGTTCTGCT
>DCUN01000204.1:235-10622 GCA_002327225.1 Desulfobulbaceae bacterium UBA2213 | reverse complement strand
GTGGGGAATAAGGCGCAGCCTTATGGTGATGATGACGTGACTCAGCTGACCGTCTATATGCAGAGGGCCTGGGATGTTATCAAAGCCAGGCGCACAAGGGGCATCATCCTGGAGCAGGAAACGGATCTGCTCCTTTCCAGGGCGCTTGTTGACCAGTCAGGGGATACGATTTTTATTATTTCGCCCAAGGATGGTCGTTTTCTTGATGTGAATGCAAGCACATGTGCAATGCTCGGTTATTTGCGTCAAGAGATCCTGCAGCTGGGGATCGAAGATATTGATGTCGGGTGGCCTGAGGATTTTTCCTGGGAGGCACATATCGAAGAGCTGCGGCTCAAGCCGAACATCCTTTTCGAAAGTCGGCACAGAAGGAAGGATGGATCCATCTTTCCCGTTGAAATAAATATCAGGCTCATTGTTCATGACGGCGAGGAGTACGTGATCGCCTCCGCCCGTGACATCAGCGAGCGGAAGGCAACTGAAGAAGAGCTCGAAGGGCATCGACACCATCTTGAAACACTGGTCAAGGAAAGGACTGCCACGCTCGAAGAGAAAAGCGAAGCACTCGAGCGCTCGCACCAGGCCATGCAATTTCTGCTGGAGGATATGGCAGAGGCCAGGAAGGCGCTGGAGGCGAAGCTGGCCGAGATCGAGCGGATGAACAGGATCTTCGTGGCCAGGGAGCTGCGNNCGGAATGAACGATGAGAATATTGTCTCAAATAAACAGCATCGAGAGAGCCATGTCCCTTCATGTTTTTCTGACCCGGTTGATCTGGTTGTGCGTGTTGCCGCTGCTGTTGTTAGCGGTGTATCTCGCCGGCAATCATATCCACAGTCTGCAGGCCAGGCAGGATCGGGAGGCTGCGAATCTTGTGCGTAACTTTGTGACCGCACTTGATCACGACATCGGGGCGCGGATCGCCGCCTTGCAGGTGCTGGCCGCTTCGCCGCTGGTGGATGATCCGTCCCGTTGGCCGGACCTGTACAGGGAAGCGCTGGGCTTTCGACAGAGCTTCGGCGGGCATGTTGTTTTTGCTGATCTGTCGATGCAGATGCTCTTCAACACCCGCGTGAGCTTCGGCACACCCCTGCCGAAAATGCCAGTGCCAGAATGCTTTGCCGCAGCCCCTGCAGTTTTGGCAAGCGGCAAGCCGGCGGTGGGAGACATGTTTTTCGGGCTGATAGCCAGGGAACCGCTTGTCGCCGCCACAGTACCAGTCATCCGCAATGACCAGACCAGGGCCCTTTTGCTCAGCATCATCGATACAGCCTTGTTACAGCAACGTCTTGAGGCAGTGACGCTTCCCGCCACATGGTCCCTGACCCTGCTTGACGGCAAGGACGAGGTCATGGCCCGTCGTCCTGATCTGGAGAGGGGAAAGGGGCCGTCGGCAAAGAAGGACAGCAAACGGCTGGTCGTCTCACTGGCCGTTGCCCCCTGGTCGGTGGTGCTCGAGATTCCCGGCTCCTTCTCTCGTGCGCCCATCATTGCCGCAACAGCGGCGCTGCTTGTGGCCATCCTGACGGTCACTCTGTTCAGCGTGCTGGCTGGTCGACTGGCTGGCCGCCGTTTATATCGGGCCATGGCCAGCCTCACTCAGAGGTCTTCGCCGGAAATCTCGCGGCCGCTCATCACCGAGGTTGAAGCGCTCCGTACCATCCTGAATGACGAAGCAGCAGCCCGATTGACGGCGGAGCAGTCTTTGCGCGAAAACGAACAACGCTACCGCCAGCTCTTTGAAGCGAGCCCCGATGCCCTGTTTTTTCTCGATGCCAGGGGGCATGTTCTCGATGTCAACCGGGTTGCTGAAAAACGGTATGGGTATAGCCGTGAGGAATTGCTCACGATGTCAGCGCTTGACCTGGCCGCAGTGGAGCTCCAGCAGCAGGTAGGCGCCAAGGTTCAACAGGCCATTGAAGCCGGCACCCAGTTTGAATGGCTCCACAGGCGCAAGGATGGCAGCGAGATGCCGGTGGAGATTTCTGCCTGTCCGATAATCGTAGGTGAAGAGGCGTGTGTTCTGTCAAGCGTCCGGGATATCAGCGAACGCAAAGCGGCTGAAGCTGTTCTGCAGAAATCGTTGCGACTGCGGGAAGAGCTGGAGTTTATTATCAATAAAAGTCCGGCCATCGTTTTTCTGTGGCGGGCGGCTGCCGGCTGGCCGGTTGAATACGTGTCTGAGAACGTCCGCCAATGGGGCTACACGCCGGAAGAATTCCTTGAGGGCAAGATTGTCTATGCCGATCTGATCCACCAGGATGATCAGGAACGAGTGGCTGCTGAAGTCACCGCCTTCTCTGCCTCGGGAGTCAACGAATTCACACAGGAATACCGACTGCGTACCAGATCGGGAGAGTTCCTCTGGACAGATGATACCACCAGGATCCGGCGGGATGACAGTGGCAGTATCAGCCATTATCAGGGGATCGTTCTTGATGTCGGTGAACGGAAAAAAAATGAACAGGAACTGGAGAGCTACCGACACTCTCTTGAAGAACTGGTGTATGAGCGCACCGACGCGCTTGAGGAGAGCCAGCACGCCCTGGTCAATATCGTTGAAGATCTGGGTCTCAAGAGTGCTGAGCTTGAGGCCGCCAATGCCAGACTCAAGGAGCTTGACCGGCTCAAGTCGATGTTCATCGCCTCGATGAGCCATGAGCTGCGCACGCCGCTCAACTCCATTATCGGCTTTTCCAGTATTATTCTGCAGGGCATGAGCGGCCATATCAACGAGGAGCAGCGCGATCAGCTCGGACGGGTTGCCCGGGCCGGCAAGCACCTGCTCTCGCTCATCACCGATGTCATTGACATCGCCAAGATCGAATCGGGCCGCATTATCCCGTATGCCGAGGACTTCAAAATCCAGGCCCTTATTGACGAGGCCGTCGGCCAGGTGCGGGTGCAGGCTGAGGACAAGGGGCTGGTCATCGAGGAGAGGCTGCCGGAATCTTCCCTTGTGCTTCATTCCGACCGCAAGCGGCTGTTGCAGTGTCTTCTCAACTACTTGAGCAACGCTGTGAAGTTCAGTGAACGGGGCACGGTGACGGTGGAGGTGAAGGAAGGGGAAAGTGTGGCCGAGGGGTGGGTGGAGATCAGGGTCAGTGACACCGGCATCGGCATTCGCAAGGAGGACATGGCGTTTCTCTTCGGTCCCTTTGTCCGCCTGGAGAGCCCTCTCAAAATCGGCACCCCGGGTACGGGCCTGGGTCTCTATCTGACCAGGAAGCTGGCCACAGAGGTGCTGGGCGGCGAGGTGTCGGTGAAAAGCAGGGAAGGAGAGGGCAGTACCTTTATTTTGAGGATTCCGCAGCAGTTGAAAATGGACCAAGAGAGCGCAAACACAGTATAAGAGTGGTAGGCACACCACCCCTTTACCATCATGGAATACAATGAGACTCTTTCAAACTAAAGTACGGCCGCCGGAGGATTTCGGGATCTCTGAAGAGAACTGGCGCCATACCTTTGATGCCATAACCGATCTTGTTTCCGTTCTTGATAAGGACTTCCGGCTGATCATGGTCAATCGGGCCCTGGCCGATTTTCTGGGCAAAAAACCTGAAGAGTTGATCGGCAGACATTGTTACGAGGTCATGCATGGCAGAGACTCGCACTGGGACGGCTGCCCGCATGAGCAGATGATGAAGGAGAAAAAAGCGATTACCATGGAGGTGGATGATCCTTGTATCGGCATCCCTCTGCTGGTCACCGCCTCTCCCATCCTTGATGAAAGCGGCGAATTGATAGGCTCTGTCCATGTGGCCAAAGACATATCCATAGCGCTGAAGATGCGCAATGACCTTGCCGTGCGCAACCAGCAGCTGGAAGCCCTGAACAGATTGTGCCGCGAGGCCATCAACAGTCAGGCGCTTGACAATGTTGTGTCGACGGCACTGGCGGAGATACGAGGAGTCTGTGCCCCTGATCTGGTTCTCTGTTATATCCGCGTAGACCATGACCTGATCATGCGCGGAGTCCTGTCGGAGTATAAAGAACACCAGAACAAAAACGAAAAGGTAGGGGTCTGCCTCTGCGGTCTGGCCGCTGAAAAAGGGGTGCCGGTTTTTTCCGCGGATATTCATCGGGACGGACGTTGCACCGAGATGGAATGCAAGAGGGCGGGAATCCTTTCCTTTGCGGCCCTGCCTCTGCTGCAGGAACAGAACGTTATAGGGGTTCTTGGTCTTGCCTCGAGGTCGGCCAGGGATTTTGCTGAGGAAAAAGAATTCCTCGAAACCCTTGCCGCAACGGTGAGCGTCATTGTCCAGAATGCGCTGCTGATCGAGAAAATTCGCGAACAGACCGATCTGCTTGAGGCCAAAATAAAGAGACGTACCGGGGAACTGGAAGAACGCAACGAGAAACTTGAGCGATTCAACAGATTATTTGTCGATCGTGAGTTCCGCATCAAGGAGTTGCGGGATCAGGTTGCCAGATTGGAAAAGCAAAAGGCACTGGGTGATACAGGCACAAAGTGACACAATCACTATTCTCTGTGCCTTCTCTGCCTCTGTCGCTTCTATGTGTAAACACCAGGAGAAAATAATGCTCACAGCCTTGATTATCGAAGACACGCCGGATAATATGAAACTTATCACCTTTATCCTGCACAAAAACGGCATCGACACCATCGAGGCCGAAACCGGACAGAGGGGCGTCGAGCTGGCTCTAGCCCAGCCCCGGCCCGACTTTATCATCCTTGACATTCAGCTTCCGGATATCAACGGAGATGAGGTGCTCAGGATTATCCGCAAGTCGGAGGGCAACGGCTCCATCCCGATCATCGCCATGACCTCCTATGCCATGAGCGGTGACCGGGCCCGTCTGCTGGCCGCTGGCTGTACCGGCTATATCGAGAAACCGATTGATCCGCTGATTGTTATGGACCAGATTCGAGACGTTCTTGAGGGTAAAGAAAGAGGCACAAAGGCGAAGGCCTAACGAAGAGGGAGAAATGAGAATCCTTATTGCTGAAGATGATACAGATTCCAGGATGGTGCTGCAGAAAAACCTGGAAGGCGCCGGTCATGTGGTCGATGCCGCGGTCAATGGCCAGGACGCGCTGGAGCGGTCAAGAAAGTGCCCGCCTGATCTGATCATCTCCGATATCCTCATGCCGGTACTTGATGGCTACAAGTTCTGCTTTGAGGTGAAAAACGACAAGGCCCTGAACCGTATCCCCTTTGTCTTCTATACGGCCACCTACGTGGACCTTGAGGATGAACGGCTGGCCATTGGTCTGGGCGCCTCCCGTTATATCCTTAAACCGGTGGAGCCGGATGAGTTTTTGCGCCAGATTAACGAGGTGGTGCGGGAGACACAGGAAGAGACTCTTGCGGTTCCTGATGAGGTGGTGGAAGACCCCCTGAACCTTTTTCGGATGTATGATTCCAGCGTTGCCCGCAAACTCCATGAAAAGGTGCGCGAGCTGGAACTCTACCGGCTGATTTTCGCCAACTCGATAGAGGCCGTGGCCATAGTCGACAGGGCTGGGTCTGTGCTCAAGCAGAATCCGGCCCAGCACCGATTGCTTGGCTACACGGACGAGGAGTTGCAAGGCAGGAGCCCGAGTCTGTATCTGCAGGAAAAAACCAGCGCCGCCATCAGGGACGATCTTGCGAAAGGATCTATCTCTGAGGGAGAAGGGGAGGCTCTTGCCAAGAGCGGTCAGTCGATTTTCGTCGAATATACGGTCTTTCCGATCAGAAGTGAGGACAATGCAATCTCTGCCCATGTCTGGATGCTGCGTGATATCAGCGAGCGGCAGGAGTTAACCGCCCAACTGTTGCAGTCCCAGAAGTTGGAAGCGGTAGGCAAGCTGGCGGGCGGCGTGGCCCATGATTTTAATAATATGCTCAGTATTATCCTGGGTTATACGGAGATAGCCCGCAAGCGCTTTGCTCCGTCCGAACCGGTGGTGGAAGAATTGCTGCAGGTTGAGCTCGCCGGGAGGAAGGCAGCGAACCTCGTCCGCCAACTGCTCCTGTTTAGCCGCAAGCAGCCGTTGAAATTCACCTCCATTGATCTGCCCCTGGCCATTGAGGAGCTGGCGAAGATGTTGAGCCGGGTTCTGGGCGAGAATATCCGGCTGGCCCTTGATATTGCTGATGACTGCTGGAAGATTGAGGGTGATGCCGGCAATATTGATCAGGTGATCATGAATCTGGCGGTGAACGCCCGGGACGCCATGGCTGCAGGCGGTGTTCTCAGCATGAAAGTTGAAAACATAATGATAGACGAGCACTACTGCCAGCATCACCTGGAGGCGCGGCCCGGCAGGTTTGTCCGTCTTTCGGTCAGCGATACTGGAACGGGTATGAGCGGGGATCTGCTCGAGCACATTTTCGAGCCCTTTTACACGACCAAGGAGGTTGGCCAAGGGACCGGACTCGGGTTGGCCGTCGTCTACGGCATTGTCAAGAGCCATAAGGGCTGGGTCAATGTGTACAGCGAACCTGGACAAGGCACGACCTTCCGCCTCCATTTGCCGGCAGTTTCAGCAGCGGCGAGTGGGGCGGCGGCAACTGTCTCCGATCGGGAAATTCTCCTGGGGCATGGCGAAAGGATTCTGGTGGTCGAGGACGATGAAATGATTCGCCAACTCCAATTGAGTGCCCTGGGTCAAAACGGCTATGTTGTCACCGGAGCTGCCTCGGCGGAAGAAGGACTTGAGCGTTTCACGGAGCAGGCGGGTGATTTTGATCTGGTTGTGAGTGATGTTGTGCTGCCGGCCATGAACGGAGTTGCCTTTGTCGAAAAGCTGCGGGAGTCAAAGCCGAATCTGAGCGTGCTGTTGTGCAGCGGCTATGCCGATCAGAAAAACCACTGGCCATTTATTCAGGAGCGTGGGTATGCCTTTCTGGAAAAACCCTTTACTCTTGTCACTCTCTATAAAGCGGTGCGGGAGGCCCTGGATACACCCCAATCCTGATTCGGGCGAGAAGCGATGGCGATGTCATCTTTTTTTAGACATACAGCTCATTTTCTTGTTTTTTTCACAAGAAAATGAGCTGCGAAAGGCACTTATCCCGTTCATTGGGGTTAGAGTCGGAAAATGAGATCCTCAGAGCTCTTGTAAAATGAGGAATTCAGTCCAACACGGGTCATTTGCATCCAACAGTTGTGTCGTTTGCATCCAACAGCTGTCATGTAAGTCCAAAAACTGTCATTCCCGCGCAGGCGGGAATCCATACCGTACTGAATGTACGAAAATGGATTCCCGATAAAAGCACTCGGAAATGACATCCTGGTCATTTTGCAAGCGCCTCAGCCATGACAAAACTCCCCATCCATGAGATCCTGCCGGAGCTACGGGCACAACTGAGCAGTCGTGCCGCGGTGGTCCTCAGTGCTCCACCCGGCTCGGGCAAGACCACGGTGGCGCCCCTGGCCCTGCTGGCCGAGCCCTGGCTGGCGGGTCGGACCATCCTGATGCTCGAACCGCGCCGGCTTGCGACCCGGCTGGCCGCGACCTTCATGGCCCGGCAGGTGGGCGAGGAGGTCGGGAAGAGCGTGGGCTATCGGGTGCGCTTTGAAGCAAAGGTCTCTCCGGAAACCAGGGTGGAGGTGATTACCGAGGGGGTGCTCATCCGCTGCCTGCAGGATGATCCCGAACTGGCCGGGGTGGGGCTGGTGATCTTTGACGAATTTCACGAGCGCAGCCTGCAGGCCGATCTGGCCCTGGCTCTCTGTCTTGATGTGATGGGTGGGCTGCGGGATGATCTCAAACTCCTGATCATGTCCGCCACCTTGGACACCGGGGAAGTCAGCCGGTTGCTTGAGAATGCCCCAGTGGTCATGGGCATGGGCCAGACCTACCCCGTGGCCGTGGAATATTGCCGGGCTGGGCAACTGCTCCAAGCCCAGCCCCGCGAAATTGCAAAACAGGTGGCCGCAACCATCCACAAGGCTCTGGCCGAGCAGCCGGGCGATATCCTGGCCTTTCTCCCCGGCGCTGCTGAGATCCGGCATACCCAGGCGCTGCTGAGCGCTGGTCTGCCCCCTTCCGAAATCGCCATCCACCCTCTGTACGGCGACCTGAGCCTTGCCGCCCAGACCGCCGCCGTCCAGCCTGACCGGGAGGGGAAGAGGCGCATCATCCTGGCCACCCCCATTGCCGAAACCAGCATCACCATCGAGGGTATCCATACCGTGGTGGACAGCGGCTGGAAACGGAGGCCGCAGTTTGACCCCAACAGCGGCCTCAGCCGCCTCACCACCCAGCGCATCTCGCATGCCGCCGCCACCCAGCGCGCCGGTCGGGCCGGACGCCTTGGCCCAGGTCACTGTTACCGTCTGTGGAGCCAGGGGGAGGATCATGGCCTCAAGCCCTTTGACCCGCCGGAGATCCTGACCGCCGACCTGAGCCAGTTGGTTCTGGATCTGGCCCGCTGGGGGGTGCATGACCCTGCCGCCCTGCGCTGGCTTGATCCGCCGCCAGCCGGGCATTTCGCCCAGGCCCAATCTGTCCTGCAGGCCCTCGGCTCTCTGGATCAGCAGGGGCACATCACCCCCCTCGGCCGAAAAATAGCCGAGCTTCCGGCCCACCCGCGCCTGGGGCACATGCTGATGGTGGCTGTCAAACAGGGCGCAACCGGTCTGGCCTGCGACCTTGCCGCCCTGCTCTCGGAGCGGGACATCATCAAGGGGAGGGATCGTTCGGCGGATATTGAAGACCGGCTCCACGTCCTGACAGCCTTTCGCACTGATGGCCCGGCGGCGGCCAAAACCCTGGATGCGGACATCGACGCCTGCCGCAGGGNNAAGGGTGATGACACTGCGGGCCTCGCGGCGACTGCGGGCGAACTTCTGGCCCTGGCCTTCCCGGACCGGATCGGTCAACGAAGGGGTGAGGGCAGGGGCCAATACAAGCTGAGCTCCGGACGCGGGGCGCTTCTCCCTGCCCATGACCGGCTCGCCAGCCACGACTATCTGGCGGTGGCCGAACTGGACGCCGGCAAAACCGAGGGCCGCATCTTTCTCGCCGCCCCCCTTGCCAGGGAATCCCTGACCTCCCTGTTCGCCACCCGGCTGCAGCGGGAGGAAAGGGTCTTTTGGGATGAGCAAAGCCATATGGTAAAGGCCCAGCATCTCCTGCGGCTGGACGGGCTTGTCCTGGAGGTAAGCCCTCTGTCAAAACCTGCCCCCGAGGCGGTGTTGGCCGCACTGCTTTCAGGAATCCGCTGCCTCGGCCTGGCGGCCCTGCCATGGAACGAGAGGGCCAGAGAGTTACAGGCGCGGCTGCAAAGCCTGCAACTCTGGCAGCCGGCAGCGGGCTGGCCGGAGGTCTCCGACGGGTGGTTGCTCCAGAACCTTGACCAGTGGCTTGCTCCCTATCTCAGCGGAATGCGCAGTGCCGAACAGCTTAAGAAGCTCGACCTCTTCGCCATTCTCACAGCCCTGCTCGACTGGCAACAGCAGGGCCAACTGGACCGGGAGGCCCCACCCCATCTTATGGTGCCTAGTGGCACACGGGTCAGGCTGCGCTACACACCTGGCGAGCCGCCGGTGCTGGCGGTGCGCCTCCAGGAGATGTTCGGGCTGGCCGACACCCCGAGGGTCTGCAAAAACACGGTGCCGGTGCTGCTCCATCTGCTTTCCCCGGCCCGCCGCCCCGTGCAGATCACCCAGGATCTCCAAGGCTTCTGGGAGGGCGCCTATCATGAGGTAAAAAAGGAACTCCGGGGCCGCTATCCCAAACACCACTGGCCGGACGATCCCTGGAAGGCCCAGCCCACCAGCCGGATCAAACCACGCAAAGGGTAAGCGGTCAACGATACCGCCGCCGGAGCGAGACTCGCTTGAAGCAAGATATCTTCCGGGATGTGACGCTATACGGGCAGACCGCATTATTATATGTATGGAGGCTCTTGCAAAAATCTGTTATGATTCTTGCAAATCAAGGAGTCTCTTGCAATATGACGAATGAAGTCCAAAAACTGTCATTCCCGCGGAGGCTGGAATCCCTAACCGTCTGAATTGACAACCTTGGATTCCCGATATAAGCACTCGGGGATGCCATGGTACTCAGGTTGCAAGAGCCTCGAAGGAAAAATATTTACCTGGTGTTGACTTCTTGAAGAGTTCGGTTTCTCTTCCGCCTGGGCGATCTATGGCCGTCGCCGTCGCCTCTTGGTTGAAAGAACAGATCGGGTTGAAATGGCAAAACTACGATTTTTAAGACTTCCGGAGTCTTGCAGGCTCGCTTACCGGCAAGACTCTCTATGGTGAACGTGAGTGGATTATAAAATTATCATTATAAAATCATCTGGATGGGTTTCTCTGCTGCTGACGGTTCTGGTGATGGCTTCTGCCGTCTTTGCCCAGGCAGGCGATAAGGTTGTCATTGCCCACCGGGCCGCGTCCGGCTATTTGATGGAGCATAATCT
>DCUN01000204.1:0-221 GCA_002327225.1 Desulfobulbaceae bacterium UBA2213 | reverse complement strand
GAGCGGGTCACCAATGTGGCGGAGATTTTTCCCGGCAGGGCTCGGGAGGACGGTAAATTTTACGCCCTCGATTTTACCCTGGCCGAGATCAAACAGCTGCATCTGAGAGAGCCCTTTTCCAATAGTGGCAATGGTGAGGGGCGTTTTCCCGACACCAACAAAAACCTGCAACTGTCCGTCCCCACCTTCAAGGAAGAGCTGGAGCTGATCAGGGGGCTGGA
>DCUN01000150.1:10689-23003 GCA_002327225.1 Desulfobulbaceae bacterium UBA2213 | reverse complement strand
CGTCAATCAACGGGCCGCCGCTGTTTCCAGGATTAATCGCCGCATCGGTCTGCAGGAGGAGCGCGCCGTCTGAATCCCTTTTCCGGTAACCGGAAAAGATCCCGGCGGTTACTGTATTTCTCAACCCGGAAGGGCTACCGATGGTATAGACCTTGTCGCCTTGCTGCATTGCCCTGCTCGACACCGGCTTCTGTAAAAAACTTGTCACGTTGGAATACAGTGACAGCATGGCCAGGTCATGATTCTGACTGACAACAATATAGTTGGCCGTCGTCTCCGAGCCATCCGCCATGATGATCTTGATGTCTCGTGGTTGAATGCCCCTGTCAAGATTCTCCAGTCGTTCCTCGGCCTTTTCAAACTGGGGGATGTTTTTGGCAAGCTCCTCTTCAAATCTGGCAATCAAGATGGCGAGTTGACGTTTACTCGGACCTTCCGGCAACCTGTTCATCTGCTGATACATATCCCTAATTTTTTCTTTTTCAAGCCTGATCAGTTCCTGGCCGGTTTTTACCTGGTCGCGGAACTTCTCCAGCTCTTCCTTGTTCAGCTCCACCACATGTTTGTTGGTGATGATAGAATTTTCTTTTACAAAAAAACCTGAACCGACGCCCCATGGGGTTTCTATGGAAACCGTGGCATTGCGGGCATGTTCAAGAGGATTTACAGGCGACCTGGCAGGTGTTTTACCAAGATCAACTGGCCTCGGGGGCTGAGCTGAAGACATGTCAGCCGGAGGCGTCAGTTGTTTCGTTTCGGCAAGTTTGGTCTCCAGCGCATTCGATTCTGCTTCTCCAGTTCCTGATTTTCCACGACTGAAAGAGTAGGTGATAGAGGCCGTGAGCAGAACAAGGAGTGCTATCTGAAGCAAGCTGCCTATAGTTTTCTTTCTTTGCTCTTGTCCGGCCTGCAGGTTCTCTTCCTGTTCCCGTTGTCTTTGCTGAACCAGATTATACCTGGCAAAAATCAGACCGCAGGCCTCGCACTCATTCTGCTCATTCTGTTCATGCAAGCACTTTGGACAACGAATTTTGTTTTCGTTCATATAATGCTCCAGTTTTAATGTAACAGGAGGTCACTTTATAAGAATCAACCAGTCTACACTTAATGTATTTCTTCATATAATCAAGATAACATACTAACTATCCTTATTTTTTACCATAAATTCACAACTGAAATGCCCTTTAATGTATTCCAATCTACCCGAGAAACGCCTGTCAGCAAACAATTCCTTACTCACCGCCCTGTTGTTTCTCAGGAGTTCCGATGTCCCCACCAGGACAGGAAGGCCCGCACCTTTTCAATCAGAAGATCCGGATGGTAATTCTCTTTTACCACTTCATTTTTTTAAATATATTGCCAGAAGAACATGATTTGCAGGCGCCCCCCACTTCGTGCTAAACTATTTATTGCTATTGTACTGTTTCCACCCTCTAGGCTCGAAAGACTCTTCTCCCTCTGTTTTCTCTTTTGGCAGGATGAAAGTATGATGTGTGAATGCTGGAAGGATAATACTTACCAGGAGCATCCCCATGGAATCCCGCATTGCACTGGATATACTTTCGCAACCTGATGATACAACCTGCGGCCCCACCTGTCTGCATGCTGTCTACAAATATTATAAGGACGAGATTTCATTAAAACAGGTTATTTCCGAGGCCCATCTGCTTGAAGGAGGCGGNNACGATTTACACCTACAACCTGCAGGTCTTTGATCCCACCTGGTTTGAGACCCCCGACATCGATCTCAGTGCAAAACTCAGACAGCAGATCAAGGTCAAGGCCAGTAAAAAACTGCATGTTGCCACCAAGGCCTATCTGGAATTCCTGGCCTTGGGCGGGAAACTGAGATTTAAGGATCTTACCACCGCCCTTCTTCGCAAATACCTCAAACAAGATAAACCTATCCTGTGTGGTCTCTCCTCCACCTATCTGTATCATTGCGCCCGCGAGTTCGGCCCCACCTTGGACTCTGATGATATCAGGGGAGTGGCCACCGGCCATTTTGTGATCCTCTGCGGCTATGATCTCCACAACCGCCATGTCTTTGTTGCCGACCCCCTGAAACATCCTTCGGGGAAGGGCCAGTTATACGAGGTCGATATCGACCGTCTCGTGGGTTCCATTCTCCTTGGCATCCTTACTTACGATGCCAACCTGCTGATCATTGAGCCCCCATCACGGCCTGACAAGGTGGTAAGATGAGCACCCTGATTGTTGTCGACAACCCCAGGAGCTGGCCTCTGGAGCTCAAAGGGGTGGAAATCATCCCCGCCCGCTCCTACCTGACGGATCCTTATTTCAATAGCCTGCGCCGCACCAAGGTTTTCAATATGTGCAAGTCATACCGGTATCAGGCCGCCGGCTATTATGTCTCGCTGCTTGCCGAGGCCAGGGGCCACAAGCCCATTCCGTCGATATGGACCATTCAGGACATGAAGCTGCCCTCCATCATCCGCTTCGTCTCAGCAGACCTCGATGAGCTGATCCAGAGCAGCCTGGCCCCCCTCCAGTCGGATCGCTTCGTCCTTTCCATCTATTTCGGCAAGAACATGGCCAAACGCCATGACAGACTAAGCTCCCGGCTGTTCAACATGTTTTATGCCCCCTTCCTCAGGGCGAATTTTGTCTTTCATAAAAAATGGATCCTCCAGAATATCTCGCCCATTGCCGGCAATGACATTCCGGACAGCCATCTGCCCTTTGTCATGGAGGTGGCCGATGCTTTTTTTGCCAGACAGCATTACACCATGCCCAAAAAAAGCGCCAACCGTTTCGATCTGGCCATTCTCTACAACCCGGAAGAAAAAGACGCACCCTCCAACGAACGGGCCCTGAAAAAATTCATCAAGGCCGCCGCGTCTTTAAGTATTGAGGCGGAACTGATCAGAAAGGAAGATTACGGCAGGCTCTCCGAGTTTGACGCCCTCTTCATCCGGGAGACCACAAACGTCAATCACCACACCTACAGATTCGCCCGACGGGCCGAAGCGGAAGGACTGGTGGTGCTCGATGATCCAGAATCCATCCTGCGCTGCACCAACAAAGTTTTTCTGGCCGAGCTCCTTGAACACCACAAAATCCGTACACCGAAAACCATGATTGTCCACCGCGACAACCTGGCCCAGGTTGAAGAGGAGCTTGGCCTGCCCTGCATCCTCAAAAAGCCTGACAGCTCGTTTTCTCAGGGGGTCAGCAAGGCACAAACCAGAGAAGAACTCATGCACTATGGCCGGGAGCTTCTCAATGATTCAGAACTGATCATTGCCCAGCAGTTCCTGCCCACTCCTTTTGACTGGCGTATCGGGGTGCTGGACAAAAAACCACTTTTTGCCTGCAAATATTTCATGGCCAATAACCACTGGCAGATTATCCAGCGGGCCTCCGACGGCTCAAAGCAAGAGGGCATAACCGAAACCTTCCGCCTTGATGATGTGCCTGAAAAAGTGATCAGCACTGCCGTGAAAGCGGCCAATCTCATCGGTGACGGCCTCTACGGAGTTGACCTCAAAGAGATCGGTAACAAAGTGTATCTTATTGAGATAAACGACAATCCCAATCTCGATGCCGGCAATGAGGATGCAGAGTTGAAAGATGAGCTGTACGCCATCGTCATGGCATCATTTCTGGCCCGCATTAAACGCAAAAAGAAGCTGCGTGACCAGATATGACAAGCAGCAAACCCTTTCAACTCTTTGCAGTCGCCGGCGTCGAGCTGGAATACATGATCGTCGACGCCGACACCCTTGACGTGAAGCCTCTGAGCGATGAGGTTTTGAAGGCGGTCAATGGCTTCTACAATGAAGATTATACCAAGCCTGGCGTGTGCTGGTCCAACGAACTGGCCCTGCATGTCATTGAACTGAAGACCGGCGAACCGACGCCGTTGCTTGCTGATTATATCGATCTTTTTCAGCAGGATGTGGGGCGGATCAATACCATTCTCAAAAATTTTAATGCCAGGCTTATGCCCGGCGGTGCCCATCCCTGGATGGATCCCTTCCGGGAGACCAGACTCTGGCCCCACCATCACAGCGCTATCTACGAGGCCTATAATAAAATATTCGACTGCCGCGGCCACGGCTGGTCTAATCTGCAGAGCACCCATCTGAACCTGCCCTTTGCAGGCGATGATGAGTTCGGCCGCCTCCACGCCGCCATTCGCGTGCTGCTGCCAATTTTACCGGCCCTGGCCGCCAGTACCCCCATAGTCGATGGCTGCCGTCAGGACTTCCTCGATTATCGGATGGAGGTGTACCAGACCAATTCAAAAAAGATCCCCTCGTTGACCGGGGATGTCATTCCGGAGGCGATTTTCACCAGGGCCGATTATGACAGCCGGATCTTGCAGCCCATCTATCGCGATATCAAGCCTTATGATCCGCAGTC
The DNA here is from genome assembly GCA_002327225.1 of Desulfobulbaceae bacterium UBA2213. Taxonomy (GTDB): domain Bacteria; phylum Desulfobacterota; class Desulfobulbia; order Desulfobulbales; family Desulfocapsaceae; genus UBA2270. Next base: position 18,614 of record DCUN01000150.1, on the reverse strand, counting down.
TGTTCTGCAGGAGGAATGGCTCAATGCCAGGGGCGCCATTGCCCGTTTTGATCGTTCCGCCATAGAAATCCGCATCCTTGATGTGCAGGAATGCCCTCTGGCCGATCTGGCCGTGGCCTCACTCATCATCAAGACGCTGAAGGCCCTGGTTGACGGCCTGTGGTACGACCCTGCTGAGTTACGACAGTGGCGGACCACTGCCTTGGCCGACATCCTTTTCAAGACGGTCAAGCAAGCGGAAAAAAACAGGATCAACAATAGTGACTATTTAAATATTTTCGGCCTGCAGAAGGGGGGGAAACAAACCGCCAGCGATCTCTGGTCTCATATTCTCCAGGAAATTCAAAAACGGTATCCTCTGGATGAGGTTTTTCTTGAGCCGCTGCATATCATCACCCGGCAGGGAACCTTGGCAAGCCGGATCGTCAGGCAGCTTGACAACGACCTGTCCCGTCCCGCCATGAAGCTGGTCTATAACCGACTTTGCGACTGCCTGGCTCACGGCGTCATGTTCACGGATTAAGATATTGGCGCGGTTGCCGGGTAAAAAGAACGACGCGAGCAAGCCGAAACAGGCTCACAACCACCCATGAAGGAAAGGACTCAACCATGACCGGACAGAGAACTTTGACTCTCATTCTCAGCTGCGAACACGCCACCAATCATCTTCCTGACCAGTACCGCCCACTCCTTGCTGGCTGCATCGATCAACTCAACACCCATAAGGGATACGACCCCGGCGCCCTCGAATTTGCGCGCCTGCTTGCTGCCACGCTCTCATCTCCCCTGTTTGCCGGAAGTGTCTCCCGCCTGCTGGTCGACTTGAACCGTTCTCTTACCAATCACCGTTCCCCGCCGATACAGCCCCGGGACGATCTTTCCTCTGCCTTGAAAAAAGAGATTCTAGCCCGTTATTATTTCCCCTTTCGTCGTCAGGTTGAAGAGGCCATTGAGGATAATCTACAGAAAGAGAAAACCGTTCTCCATCTGTCCATCCATTCCTTTACCCCTGTGCTGGATGGCGCTTTTAGAACAGCGGATATCGGTTTTCTTTATGACCCGAACAGGGGCAGGGAAAAGGATTTTTGTGGGAAATGGCGAGCGGCTCTGGCTGCCGGAGACGCGGGATGGCGCTTGCGGAGAAATTATCCCTACCAAGGAACCAGCGACGGATTCGTCACCGCCTTGCGTAAAAAATTCCCACCGCAGCACTACCTTGGTATAGAGCTGGAAATAAACCAGATATACCCGCTGAACAGAAAGGCGGATTGGCTGAGATTGCAACATCAGTTGCTGGAGAGTTTCGTGGAAGCCCTGTCGTGACCATACCCTCTTTGTGTGAACGGGTGGTGCCACCACAGTTTCAGGAAAGGGTCCCCTGCATCCATTCCACATCATGAAAATGACTCTCTTTTCGGGAAAGGCCTTGCAGCAGACTACTCGTTAGCCGCATCGCGGGTGTTGATCGGGTCTTTCGCTGTTCGAACCAGACAGGATGACCCGCACCTTTTCAACCAGATGATCGGGGTGGTAGCTCTCTTTAGACTGGCGCAGGCCGGTAATCCCGAGATCCTGTTCACGGTTGACATAGGTAAAAGCGGCGAGATTGTTTCGAGCAAACCACTGGTTAATCAGCTGGCCCAGACCTTGAAACCGGGGCGTGGCCTTCTCAAAATGGCAGACCGCTGTTGTAGGGTTGAGTGCCTCGCCCACGGTAAAGGCCTCGATGCTCCCCTCAATGCGGATGGCACCGCCGGTCAGACCAAATTCCTGGTAGTGGCGCAGGGTTTCCTCTATTGCCTGATATTCGCCACACAGTCCGGGTTCGCCCCTGCAATCCCGGACGGCACACCATCGATCCAGCATGGACAGACATTCGCTGACTGTTTCCGAGGTGATGATTTCATACCGGCAGGGATAGGCGGCCAGACATTGGTTGATGTGATTTCTTTTTTTTGTGAAATTCCTACCGGCGAGAGTGACAAGCTCTTCCCGGCTGTAGACATAATCGAAATTATCCCGATCCTCGACCACAGTGACACCGGGCGGCAGAGAGAGATTCGTAAGCATCGCCTTGGGAAAACGTTCCGCACCTGTAATCCGGCTACCATACTCACGGAAGACCTCGGCCAGGGATACCGGACCAACGGGGTTTCCCAGGATTACCAAACCCGTTCTGGTTTCGGCAAAAAAGATGAGCGATTCATTTAAGATATCTATCCAGATCGGCCGGGTCCGGCGCCAGGCATAGAGATTGGTGAAGGTCAACTCCGAGACCTCAGGGGGAAAACGGTGAAGATATTCGCTTACAAAGAGTCGATCATTAAGGGAAAGTGGGCGCAGTGTCATGGGCTCCTAACTCTTCTCAGTTTCTTCTATTTTTAACATACTTTGCGAGGGACCATGAAAACCAAGCCGTCAGAAACCACTCTCTTTAAACTGATCACCCCCATCGCCAAGGCCGTGGATGTCATGTGCCCGGAGGTCGCCAGCCACCATATGCAGGTGGCTTAGCTCAGTCTGCGCATCGCAGAAGCCCTCAACCTGACCGAGAAGGAAATTCATCGCGTGGTCATCGCCGGCGCCCTTCATGACCTTGGTGCCTTTTCACCGCCTCTCACTCAAGCGGGGTGGCGGCCACGGCCGTAGCCCTTGCCAGGGTCGCGCAAGCAAAGCTCTTCCGACTCAAGCCAGCCTCCCCTTCTTTGCCTGCATACATTCCGCTGATTGAGAACTCGTTTTTACGTAACCCCGATGAACGGGATAAGTGACTTACAAAGAACTGCTGATGGCCAGCATGCCTGATGTGAGGATATAGGCGCCAAAAGCGATGAGAATCAGTCCGCTTATCAGGCGTACTGCCGCAGGATGCTCATTGACAGCGCGAATCCTGTGGCGAAACGATTGTGAGGCATATCCTGCCAACAACATGGGAATTGAAAATCCAAGAGAATAAAAGACAAGCAGGATCAGGCCAGAGCTCAGGTGCCCTTGTGTTGCTACCAGCGCTAACACCCCGGAGAGCATGGGGCCCACGCAGGGAATCCAGATAATACCAAGGGTAAAGCCAAGCAGCAGCCCTGACCATGTCCCCTTGCCTTGAAAGCGCTGGGCCTTGTAAAAAAAAGTAAATTTTTTAAAGACATTGATCCCGGCGAGCATCGAGAGGCCAAAACCAATAACCACTACGCCGACCACTTTTTCCACAATGGGCATAAACCCGGCAACGGCTCCGGCAAAAATGGAGGTTATGACCCCCATCATGACAAAGCTGAGACTCAGGCCCAAGACGATAAGCAGAGGGCGATACTTGTGATCGTCATTGGTGCCGGTGACGATAATGGGCACCATCGGCAGGACGCAGGGAGATGCGACGGAAGCAAATCCGGCAAAGGTCACCATAAGGAGTGTTGCTGCACTCAGTTCTAAAGGAAACATGACATTATGATTGGGGAATGGATTGGATCAGGAGACGGATATCGTCACTGCGTTTTACCCCGGGAGGCATACGGTTTATTTCTTTGCCGCTTGCATCTGCCAGGACCAGTGTAGGTAACCCGCGAATACCATACTGATTAAAAATATTCAGATCAGCAGGAACAGTGGTCTGCACGTATTGGATGTCTACTTTACCACTGAGTTCGCCTGCCATTTCCCTCAGGATATTTCCCTGCATGATGCATGGAGCACCGTCAGGGTTTAAAAAGAAAATAAGTTTAAAATCAGCAGCTTTCTGAGTTGGTGCCGGTGCTGACAGTGAAGAAATGTTTTGCGCCCCTTTTTCAACGGAGTCGGAAGATTTATCAAGTTGTTCATCGGGGGAACAGGCTGTTACAAGAAAAAACAAAAAGATAAAAAAAACATACTTCAGCATACGTGAAGACTTCATAATGTTCTTACTCCATTTTTCACAAAACAATTAACATTCTCGATTTATTACTACGTTAAGCCCCTGGTGTCCGGCATGAAGGAATAAAATAAGATGAGTTACAGCCCTGTCAAGAAAGAGCCGTCCCGCCGGAAACAATATTATACAAATAACTGACAGCAGCTCAAATCAAAACTTGATTCATCCTTGCTTCCAGTTCTTCAGTTTGGCAAGATGGAGTTTCTGATACCCCTGCAGAAGTTTTTTATGGGTATCAAAACCTTCAAGACTCAAGCCAGGGCTATGCAAACCGTAAAAGAGCTCTTTTGCCTCGAGAATATCTCGACAGGTTTGCAAGGTGTTTGCACCATACATGAGTTGAAGGCTGTCGACATAGTCAGCAAGTTGCCTTTTTCTATCGTCTTTCATCTCCAGCAGCACGCGCAAGCATTGATAGTGGCGTGTGGCCTTGGCGTCAAGCTGGTCTGCTTGCAGGCACCAATTCACCCAGTCGATGGCTTCACTGTTTTGAAGGGCAAGACACAACATGGCCTTTAATTCGCCGATACGCAAAGAGGCCCAAGGGGTATCAGGATCCGGGGCTACGCCGATAAATTCAGCAACCCCTTGCAAATCATTATACCCTTTCCCATCAAGACGATCAAAAAGTGACTGCCATTGGCTATGATCAAGATTTTTCAGGGAAAGGATCTCTTCCCGGAACAGGGCGCCTTCGTTTTTATTATTCCACAGCAGATCATCGACCGGATAGATGTCGGACATGCCGGGAACGATGATCCGGCAGGCATAGACCTTAAGATGATTGAATTCCGCCATATAGATGTCAAAGCCCATGTCATGAACCAGATCACATAAAAAACTGAACTCATCTTTGTTGTCTGCATCAAAATCCCAGTCGCAGAAGGCATAATCCGCTTTATTTTTAAAAAAATCATACGCCACCACCCCGCTGGAATCAATAAAATGGGTTTCAAGATTATGGTGGTCGGCCACCTCTTCCAGATCAAAACTGGGTGACTGAAAACCATCAAGTTGACCAAGTCCCCTTCCCTGCAGCAATTCGGTGACGGTTCGCTCGAGTGCCACTTCAAAGCTTGGGTGGGCCCCGAACGAGGCAAAAACAGTTGCGTTGTAAGGATTAATCAGCGTTACGCTCATGACAGGGTAACGGCCGCCCAGTGAGGCATCGGCAATGCGAAGATGATAGCCGTGTTGCCGCAAACTGTTCAGGGATTCTGTTATGTGTGGATAACGGGCCAGGACGTCGTCCGGTACTTCAGGCAGACAGAGGCCTTCGCTGATTATTTTATTTTTAATGTAACGCTCAAACACCTCGGAAAGGCTCTGAACGCGGGCCTCATAGGCTGTATTGCCTGCCGACATGCCGTTGCTCACATAGAGGTTGTCGATAATGTTGACCGGAAACCAGATCGTTTCATGGTCACGCAGGCGTTGATAAGGGCAGGCACAGATGCCGCGTTCTCCGGTTCCTGAGTTGGTATCGAACAGGGTTGAGGCGCTGAACTGGTTCTCAGGATCATAGTAGCGCCAGAGATTTTCATCCAATAGAGCCGTGGGAATCTCATTATCATCACTCTGGAACCAGCGTTCATCAGGATAATGAACAAATTCATCCTGTGAAATGGCTTCACCAAGATAGAAGTCAGCAAAAAAATAATTGCAGCTTAAACGTTCAAAGAATTCACCGAGCGCACTTGCCAGACATGATTTTTCCGTGGTTCCTTTTCCATTGGTAGACATGAGTCCACACTCTTTATCGCGGATATGGACAGAGTAGATATTTGGAACCGGGTTTAACCAGGAGGCTTCCTCAACAGCAAAGCCCAGGTCAACCAGCTTTTGCTGCATGGTTTCGATAGATGATTCCAGGGCAGCATCCTTGCCTTTTATAAATGTTTCTTCGGTCATTCTTGCGTCGATTCCAGGTGGGATGTGAAACTATGCTTTTCAGGGGGACGATTCGTGGGAACAAGTAACACTATCCGCCGCTGCAATTCAAGTCCGATATCTCTCTTGGTCAACCATTTTGTTGGGAATCAAAGCCCCCTGTATCAACAGCCTGTCTTTCTTGAATCTTCGGGTAATATCGCTGGCAATTTTTACCCGGCACCCCAGGGAAACAGCTCTAAAAGGTGCCGTCAGCAGACTTTTCCACAACAAGGTGGAACTGCACCTGCGCAACTTCTTCTATCCCCCTGCCCCATCCCCTGCCAGCGACACCTTCAGGCCCCCTTCCCACCATTGTAGAAATCATATTAATTTCCTGTAGTTAAAAACATAACAGGAATAAAAAAGGTTCCCGCTCAAATATCAGAATTTAACTTTGAGATTTTGCTTTTTCCTCATCCATAACCTCTTTCATATCCAGAGTCCTGTCAAAATCTTTTATCTGTTCAGAACTGAGCATAAAGTCTTTAATGCTGAAGACCTGCAGGCGGCAGGCCTGCGAAAAAAGTCGGTTCACAAGGAGCAGGGATGCAATTTCCATCTCTTTAATTTTATTTTCTTCTACTGCCCTTATCGTATCCTTTATAAATTTCTTATCGGATTCTTCGACATGGACAATGGTTTGCAGCAGTTTTCTGTACTGTTCGTCCTGAACTTCCAGTTCCATCATACGGTTTATATCATGATAGAATTCGACTAGCCGTTTTCTGAAGAGTTTGTATTGATTGTTCAAGTAATAATTGTCAGAACCGTCAAACTCGTCCAGGTCATAGCGGATGCCTTTGAAATTCTTTATCGAATTCATGATATTTCTGGAAGCGTAGATGACCCGTTCCAGCTCTTTTGCCTCTGCTACTTCAAGCTTGTGCGTATGAACTTTGGAATAATATGAAAAGATCTCTGCATGAAGGAGTTTTATGTTTTCATAGAGTTCTTCCAGGGTTAATTTCTTCTTCGAATTCCTGCTGAAGGGAGGATCTTCATCAAAAATCAGCTTGTCATCAATTCTGAGAAGATAGAGGTTGTACAGCTGGCATTCCTGCAAAAGATGGCGAACCTCTTTACGCAGGGCGGTCAAAGCAATGTCAGTTTCTTCGGGAGGTGTGCCGGCAAGATAGACTGTCAGCAAGGTTTTTTTATCGGGAAAGACTCGAACCAGGAATGTCGTCAGCATTCCAATGAAGGGGAAAAACAAAAGAACTCCGAGGACATTAAACAGGGTATGAAAAAAGGCCAAGCCCATGACACTGTTTGCAGAGATGTCGATAAACAACGAAACAGCCCCAATAATCCATTTTATTCCGACAAAAGCAATAATTCCAGTAACCAGATTGAAGATAAGATGACTGACACCAACCCTCTTTTTTGATTGTATGCCGCCCATGGCACCCAGCAGTACAGTAGCAGTTGTCCCCACATTAGAGCCAATGACTATCGCAACAGCCACTTCAAATGTTATGATCTGACTGTTCAATGCTGTAAGAACAATGGCGATACTGGCAGAACTTGACTGCACCAGGGCCGTAAGGACAATACCCACAAGCACATATACCCAAAGTCCGAGATCTGGTATTTGTGTTAAATCAAAATGTTGAGCTATATTTTCAACGCTCCCTTTCATGTAGTCCAGGCCAAGGAAAAGAAAGCCAAAACCAATTAATAAGCGGCACACATGGGCTGTTTTCCCGGTTGGATGAAAGAAAACAATCCCGACTCCACCAAGGCCGATCAGGGGCAGAGCGAAACTTTCAATTTTTATTTTAAACCCTAATGTCGCCACTATCCAGGCAGTGGTTGTTGTCCCGATGTTTGACCCTATGATAACACCAATAGCATTTTCCATGTTCATGACACCTGCACCGATAAAGGCCAGGGTCATGAGCGAGACAGCGGAACTGCTTTGCAGAATAGCGGTCACGAATGCCCCGCTGGTTATGGCACGTAAACGGCCATTGGTGTAGGTCCTGATTATTTGCCTGAAAGCCTTGCCTGATAAAGCCTTAACGGATTCTTCCAACTGGTACATGCCATAGAGGAATATTCCAAGTCCGGCAATTAACTTCCAGAA
>DCUN01000150.1:0-10675 GCA_002327225.1 Desulfobulbaceae bacterium UBA2213 | reverse complement strand
CGACCTGAAAAGGGTCTCCGTTTCTCATTTATCATATCCAGCATCAATAAAGTATGATACAATTTTTTGTCATCAATCTGAAATAAAGCAGGTAAGCGAATTTGCCATATTCAGGCCGTGAAATGGCGGAACTTCCTTTATTTCCCCTCACGTCCCTACACGAGGTTCATCCATTATGCTTCTTGCACTCTACAACATTGTCCAACTCGCCTTGCTGGCTCTCAGCTTGCCATTCTTGTTGGCCGTTGTTCTGCTGACACCCAAGTATCGCCTGCGAACCTGGCAGCGTCTTGGTTTTGGCCTCAGATCACTTGTTAAGAGCAAAAGAAAGGGAGCACACAAGACCATCTGGATTCATGGACTCTCCGTTGGTGAAGTGACCTCGGCCCTGCCGCTGATCTCCGGTATCCGTAACCGGTTCCCAGANNCCGACCGTGCTGATCTGTTCATCCCCTTTCCACTCGATATCCTGCCGGTGACAGCCTTTTTTGTAAAACGTATCAGGCCTGATCTTTTTATCCTGGTGGAAACTGATTTCTGGCCTAATATCCTGAGCTGCCTGCAACGAAACGATACCCCGATCATGCTGGTCAATGGCAGAATTTCTCACACATCAATGGCCTCATACCGTCGTTTCTCCTTTTTTTTCAAGCCGCTGTTTCTCAGCTTCCGCCACCTCTGCATGCAGACTGAGGCCGACCGGGCCAACATGATTGATCTGGGTGTATCTGAAGATCGGGTCCACACTCTGGGGAACCTCAAATTCGACACGCCCCTCGTGGCACGCAGCACGACCTCACATGAGCCACCCATCGAGATGCCGGACGACAGTCTGCTGCTGATCGCCGGTTCGACCCATAAAGGTGAAGAGAAAATCATCCTCGCAGCCTATGTCAGGCTGCGAGAAACTTTCAGTAATCTTTTTCTCATTATAGCCCCAAGGGATATCAACAGAGGAAAAGAGATTCAAGAGCTGGCCGCAGCCAGGGGTGTCACCGGAACCTGCCGTTCAAAGGGCGGACGGAACGACCAGAGACTTCTCGTCCTCGATACTATTGGTGAGCTGGCAGGCAGTTATCGTTTTGCAGACATCGCCTTTATCGGAGGCAGTCTGGTGCCCAAAGGAGGACACAACCCCATTGAGCCTGCAGTCATGGGCGCTCCGGTCCTCTTTGGACCGTACCTGGAAGACTTCGCTGAAGTCGGACAGGATCTCCTTAGTGCCGGCGGCGCCTTAAGGGTCGGCGGTGAAGAGAGTCTGTTTCAGACCATCAGCACCTGGCTTGCCGATGCCCGACTCAGGAAAGAGGCCGGGCTGGCCGCTCTCAAATGTGTGGAAAAACAGCAGGGTGTCATTGAACGCCATCTGCAGCTGATCCAGACAAGTCTGACCATAGACAGTGAGCAGAATAGTTAGTTTTCTCTCCAGCCACCTCCTGCTCTCTGCCACCTTTTTTTTCGCCCTTGGCATCAGCAGCTCCCTGCTGTTCAATTTCACGCAGGGCCATATTTTTCTCCTGCCCCTGTTGACCGGCAGCAGCACCCTGTTTACTCACCTGCGCAGACATCCCAGGGCCACGCTCTGGCTTCTTCTATCCTTTGTCGCCAGCCTCGGATTCGTCCATGGTAGCCTGGCCGGCAGGGAGCCGTCATCTGCCACCCACATCCTGCATCAGATTACTGCAGAACAGGAGGCAATCCTGTTCTGTACCTTGGACCGGCTGCCTGGCTTTAACGGAGAAAACAGCAGCCTTGTTGTGCAGATTCACTCCTTACGACTGAAAGAAAGTGCCGACTTCATTGCCGCGCACGGCCTGGCACAACTGAAACTAAAGGCCCCTCTATCAAAAGAGTTGCTGCCGGGCGACCAGCTTGTTATCCGCGCCAAACTGGACCGGCCGCGCACCTTTCACAATCCGGGAGGTTTTGACTACCCCACCTTTCTGGCCAGGCAGGATATCTGGATAACCGGTTGGATCAGATCTCCTTTGCATATCTACCAGCTGGAACAAAATCCGACATTCCTGCACCAGGCGCGTTACCTGCCGGAGAGGCTCCGCACCAGGATCAGCTCCTTTATTGGACAAACAGTAGCCCCTGAGATCAGCTCTGTCTATAAGGCGCTGCTGATCGGCGACGCCTCCGGGATCAGCCAGGAGATTCTGGAGGCCTTCAAGGGATCGGGCGTCATGCATATCCTCTCTATCTCCGGGGCTCACCTCTCCATCCTGGCCACCTTTCTTTTCTTTACCTTCTACTGGCTGCTGCGAAGATCTGAATATCTCATCCTCCATTATCCGGTAAAAAAAATCGCCGCCGGACTCTGCCTGCTGCCGCTGGCCATTTACTCCCTGCTGGCAGGGGCCAACACCCCGGTCATCCGCTCCCTGATTATGGTGACCGTCTTCATGGTCGCCCTCTGCGCCGACAAGAAGAGATCCCTTTTTATCCCCCTGGCCTTTGCCGCCCTCCTGATACTCATCTGGGATCCGAACAGTCTTTTCACCGCCTCTTTTCAACTTTCTTTTATGGCGGTCGCCTCCATTGCGCTTGTCGCTCCACTTATTTCCAGATTTAAAACCGCAGAAGAAAAGAACGAGGGCCTTGTCAAAAAGATGCGACGTCGCCTTTTTCATTTCAGCATGGCCGCCATAACCGTCTCCATAGCCGCCACTTTGGGAACCGCCCCCCTGCTGCTTTATTATTTCAACCGGATTTCTCTGGTGGGCCCCCTGGCCAATCTGGCAATTGAACCCCTGATCTGTTTCTGGAGCCTGACCTTGGGTTTTATCGCCTGTCCGCTCATCTTTATCATGCCGGCAGTCGCCGCCCTGCTCTTGCAGCTTGGCGGCAAGGGGCTGATTCTTTCGCTGAAATTGACTACCTTCTTCAGTGCTCTCCCTTTTTCCACCCTCTGGCTGCCGACACCGTCGCCGATGCTCATTGTCCTCTCGTATGCAGCCATCCTTCTTGCCATCTTTGGAATCCCTGTCAGCAGGAGTCCCGTCAAGACAGCCAGCAGGTTACCCGGCATAACAGCCTGTTTCTTCATTCTCATTCTCTTTATCTTCCCGCCTGCCGAGCTCCTGAAAAAACGGATCGACTCCAGTGAGATCACCTTTCTTGATGTGGGCCAGGGCAGCTCCACCTTTCTCCAACTCCCCTCTGGTAAACGCTTGCTTATCGATGGTGGCGGCGGTTCTTTCTCAGCCGGCTTTAATGTTGGTGAAGACATCATCGCCCCCTTCCTCTGGCGGAAAGGAATAACACGACTCGACACCATTATTATCACCCATGGCGATGCGGATCATTACAACGGCATCCCCTTTCTTCTCAAACGTTTCCGGCCTGAGACCCTCTGGGTTAATGATCTCAGCGGAGATGACAATGGCTACAGAGAGATGCTTGACCTGGCCGGTCGCCTTCAGATTGAGGTCAAGATACCACAGCAAGGGGAGCAACTGATCACGGGTGGTGAAGCAGAGGTTGTCAACCTGGGAAACCCGGAGGAATCATCTGGGGCCAGATCAAACGACCGAAGCCTTGTTCTCCGCTTTGAAGACAAAGAACTTTCCTGTCTCTTTACAGGGGATATCAGCCGCAACATTGAATCGCAACTGATCACAAATGAGCTTCCGTTACAGTCGACCTTCCTGCTCTCCCCCCACCATGGTTCGTCAACATCCAACTCAGAATCCTTCCTCAAGGCGGTAAACCCCGAGATTATTGTGGTCTCGGCAGGACGTTTTCGTCCCGACCATTTTCCAACTCCAGAGGTGCGGAAACGCTGCAGTGACCTTGGAATCACGATGCTGATCACAGCCGAGCAGGGGGCAATTACAGTTACAAGCAAGGGTATCATTTTCCCTGTGAAGAGCAAATTCTATTGACCAGGCCACCGATTTCCTTTTAAATAGCTCATTCCATCATTTGCTCAAGGGGCCTTGATGTCACTTCACCACTCCCCTCTTGATTGAAAAACTGATCCGCACGCTCTCAACTCTACTCCCCATTCAACAGTGGAAAAATCATGGCCTCAAAAACAAAGAAAGCAAAAGTAAGCGCAGCACTGATAGCAGAGAAGTCGGAAGAAGCAATGATTGCAGGGATCCTGGAAGGCAGTCCGGACGGAATCGGCGTCGTTGTTGTCCGGCTCGAATGCGGCTGCCGGAAAATGGCGGCGGTGGCCAAAGACGGCGAACCGGCCTCCAAGGTTATTATCTACCGGGATCAGGCTGAAAGTATCTGCGACAAATGCAAGGCGGACAATGGCGATTTCATGCGGGTAACCGAGACCTTCATCCACTGGGTGCAGCCTGAACCAAGTGAGGAAGAAAAAGAGAGTATCAGCGCCAAGGTTCTGGGGACCACTCCCTCCACTAATTGATCAGGGACCGTCCATGACAAACCGCTGCCGCCGACAATATTTGCCATCGCCATGGGTTCTGGCCGGATTCATCCTCTTCCTGTTGTTTCTTTCCGGATGCGCCCAAGACCTACAACAGGCAGAGAGCAGCAGCCGGATCAGCCAAAAACCTGCGGCAGGCGAAGAGAGCAGCGAAGAATTGCCCGGCAAGACCAGCCTTGCACGGATAGAACCGGGGGACAAAGAGGCACTGGATACCAGTTCACTGGTAGTTTCAGATGGCGCCGGTTCTGCCGGCAAAGGGCGTTCAACTCAGGAATGCTATCACCTTCAACCGGCAGGGTCACAGCAAAAGAAAGTAAAAAGAAGACGTTGCGAGCCCCAATCACTGCCCTTTGCCCGTTGCCGAAGTGGAATTACCAGTTGCCGTCTGGGATGGAATAATGGCCCGTTAACCTGGTTCGCCTGCGAAAAACAGCACGACAACACCTCTCTTATCCCCACCCCGGGCAGCGTCCTCATTCTGGCGGCCAATAAGCATAACATGCCGACAGGCCATGTCGCCTATATTGAAGACATAATCGCCGAAAATCCGCCGCTCTACCGGCTCATTTTCAGTCACACCAACTATGACCGAAACTGCAGCCTGGAAACCGATATCGAGGCCGAATACAACAGCTCTACCAAGACCCTGAATATCCATAGCGGTGCCTGGAAAGTGTGGGGCAAAGGACTTCCCGTTGCCGGATTCATCCTCAGGTAAAGCAGGTGCCGGCGAGGGATGGATCAAGATTGACCCCGACTCCCCTCCTGCTTCTGCTGTCGGCATCTGGCTATAAAGCCCTCTGCCCATTCCGGGGTGCCATCGGCATGGATATGGGTGTACAAGGCCAGGACATTCTTCATGGTCAGACCGTCACGACCCGACATGAACCCCTGGCCGCGCGTCATCTTCAAGGCCAGCTCTTCTGCTCTACCCTGCCAGTCGAGGATGATGGAATAACGGAATTCATGCCCCTTGACCTCGGTTCCCTGCGCATAAAATGGATTTGCCCCGTCCACTTCAAATACTGAATAGCCATGGGCCTGAGGCCTTTTGGACATCCCGAAACGAATGGGAAAGACCCCGGCCAGCGGATACTCCTGATTATCGAGAACGATCGATTCTCCCAGATAGATCAGCCCTCCACATTCGGCATAGATGGGCATTCCTGCCTCTGCAGCCTGCTTCACCGACTCCCGGAATCCCTTGTTGGCGGCCAGCTCCCTGGCACTGGTTTCCGGAAAACCGCCGCCGATGTACAGGCCGTCAAGCGCCGGCAGGGCATCGGCCGTCAAGGCATTGACCATGACCAGTTGCGCCCCCAGCCGTTCGAGGGCCTCGAGGTTTTCAGAATAGTAAAACTGGAAGGCGGCATCCATCAGGACCCCGATCCGCAGACGTGAAGACGCCGGCTGCGGCCTATCCTGTCCTGCAGACAAGGATCGGCCCACCGGGGCCATGATTGCCTCAATCCGCTCCAGGTCAAGATGCTCTTTCATGGTTGCCGCCAGAAAGTCCATGGCCGCACCGCTGTCCTCATATTCCTGATGGGGTGTGACCCCCAAATGGCGCATGGGAAAGATATCACGGGACATCCGGGGAACAGAACCCAGCACCGGCAGGCCGGTATATGTTTCGACCGCCTGGGTGACAATGGATCGATGGCGTTCGGTGCCGATCTGGTTCAGCACCACCCCCCGGATATCAACCCGTTCGTCGAGCTTCTGACAGCCCAGAACCATGGCCGCCACCGTCCGCGTGGTCTTGGTGCAGTTGACCACCAGCAGGACAGGCATCTTCAGCGCCAGCGCCAGCTCCGCCGTGGAATAGCCCCCTTCGGCGTTGACGCCGTCATACAAACCCCGGTTGCCCTCGACAATCACCCGGTCAGCCCCGGCGGAATGAGTCAGAAATGAGTGCCGGATCACCTCTTCATCCATCAGATAGGGATCAAGGTTATAGCACCTGGAGCCGGCCGCCAGCTTCAACCAGCCGGCGTCAATATAATCCGGTCCCTTTTTAAAAGGCACCACTCTCTTACCGGCTCGGGCCAGGGCCGCAGTCAGGCCGACTGAGACCACGCTCTTGCCCGATCCACCGGCCAGTCCGGCTATGACAATTCCTTTTGTCTGTATCATTTTTTCCACGTCTCACGTTTAACAAGATCTGCTATCTTTTTTCCAGGCGGCGCGAGAAAACCAGATAGCAGATACCTTTCATACCTTCCAACAATCTTACAAAAGAACGTATTACGTTCACCATCTGTCATCCACGAGCAAGCGGGAATGACAGGCTTACTGTGCATCAATGGATTCCCGATTAAAGAACTCGGGAATGACAGCGTGGTCATTTTGCAAGAGCCTCTTCCTCAATACACAAAACCAGAAAGCGTTCAATGCTCCACCTTGCCCTGAAAGGCCCAAGCCTTTGTATAAAGTTCATTCAACCTTTTTTCAAGTTCCAGTCGATATTCTTCCAGTTGTTCATTCTTCAGGTCAGGCGGCACAAAAAGGGGTTCACCATAGAAAAAATCAATCCTGGAAAAGGGCAGCGGCAGGGCTGTGCCGTCCCAGGAGCCGAAGCGTTTATAGCGATTACATGACCAGAGCATGGGAAGGACGGGCGCACCCGTATGCGAGGCCAGGACAATAGATCCTGCCTGCGCCTCTCGGGCCGGGCCCTGAGAGCCGTCGGCAACGAGAGCGACGTGGCTGCCGGCACGCAGTGCCCGAATCAGGTTTTTGACTGCTGTCCCGCCTCCCTTCCCCCGAGAACCACGCACCGTTGCGTGCCCAAGCTTCTTGGCCACCCGGCTGATATACTCACCATCCCGACTGGCACTCACCATGGCCACAACTGTATCGGCACGGACATGATAAAAAAGATAGAAAATCGTATAATGCCAGAATGACCCAACTACCGGGCCGGCCTCAACCTGTCGGCGATATTCTTGGCCATGGGTCACAACCCTGCAGGTAGAAAACCATATCCTGGTCAGCCAGACAAAGACAAACGGGATCACCTGCAGCGACACCTTGTACCAGAATCCGTCTTTCATCCTATCTCAATCTCCAGTTTACGCAGGGCCTTAATCCGATCACGCAGGGCGGCCGCCTGTTCAAAGGCAAGCTCACCGGCAGCGGCCTGCATCTCTTTCTCCAGCTTCTTAATCTCTTTTTCCAGATCACGGATAGTGGTATAAACAGGAAGCTCTTCAGCTGCCTGCAGAAGATCTGCCTGATAGCCGGCCTGATAACCGCTCTTCTCCAGATGCTGCTGCAAACCATCCTTGACCCGTGAACATATGGTGGTAGGCGTTATTCCATGCTCACTGTTATAGTGCTCCTGAATCTTCCGCCGCCGCAAGGTTTCATCCATAGTGCGCTGCATGGAACCGGTTATGGTATCGGCGTAGAGGATGACCATGCCCTCTGAATTTCTGGCCGCCCGGCCGCAGGTCTGGGTCAGGGAGCGTTCAGAACGAAGGAACCCCTCCTTGTCGGCATCGAGAACCGCCACCAGCGACACCTCGGGGATATCAAGCCCCTCGCGCAAAAGGTTGATCCCCACCAGGACATTATAGTCGCCGTTTCTGAGATCGCGGATCAGCTCCACCCGTTGCAGCGTCTTGATATCGGAATGAAGATAGCGCACCTTGACCCCCAGCTTCTCGTAATAGTCAGTCAGATCTTCAGCCATGCGCTTGGTCAGGGTGGTCACCAGCACCGCCTCATTGCGCTGCGGTCGCTCTTGGGCCATCCCTGGCGCCCGCGACACTGAGCCATCCATGGCTGGCGTTCTCAAGCGGATCTCTTCCAGAAGATCATCTACCTGGCTTGTAGCCGGTCGCACCTCGATCCGGGGATCAAGCAGGCCGGTGGGACGGATGATCTGCTCGACAATCCGTCCTTGCACCTGCTCGATTTCATAGGGCCCTGGGGTCGCTGATACATAGATCACCTGATTGGTGCGGGCATTAAACTCCTCAAAGCGCAGGGGACGGTTATCAAGGGCCGAGGGCAGACGAAAGCCATAATCCACCAAGGTCATTTTCCGCGAGCGGTCGCCATTATACATGCCGTTGAGCTGCGGCACACCGATATGGGACTCATCAAGAAAGAGCAGGAAATCCTCCGGGAAATAATCGATGAGGTTGGGCGGGGCCGCGCCTGGCTCCTTGCCGGTCAGATGGCGACTGTAATTCTCAATGCCGCTGCAATACCCCAGCTCCTGGATCATCTCCAGATCAAACAGGGTACGCTGTTCAAGGCGTTGCAACTCAACGAGGCGATTTTCCTTTTGATACCAGGCCAGCCGCTCTTTCAGTTCTTCCTTGATGGCGGCCGTGGCAATCTGCAAGCGGTCGCGCGAGGTAACAAAATGGCTGGCCGGAAAGACCGTGTAGTCGTCAAGGCGCTGCAGCACCACGCCGCGCAGGGGGTCAATGACGGAGATGGCCTCAACCGTATCGCCAAAAAACTCGATTCGAATTGAAATCTCTTCCTCATGCACCGGAAAGATATCAATGACATCGCCCCGCACCCGGAAGGTACCGCGATGAAAAGAGATATCATTGCGTTCATAGAGCATGAAGACCAGACGGCGCTGCACCTGTTCCATGGCGTATTCCTCATCCCGGCGCAGGAAGAGATGCATATTCTTGTATTCTTCCGGCGAGCCCAGGCCATAGATACAGGAGACCGAGGCCACGATCAGCACATCCCTGCGGGTGAGCAGGGAACGGGTGGCGGAGTGACGCATCATGTCAATGGCGTCATTGATGGCGGAATCTTTCTCGATAAAGGTGTCGGAGGTGGGGATATAGGCCTCAGGCTGGTAATAATCGTAATACGAGACAAAATATTCCACGGCGTTATGAGGAAAAAGCTCCTTGAACTCGGCAAACAACTGGGCAGCCAGGGTCTTGTTGGGGGCAATGACCAGAGTAGGCCGCTGTACCTCGGCCACCACAGCGGCCATGGTGAAGGTCTTGCCCGAGCCGGTAACCCCCAGCAGCAACTGGCTGCGGGCACCGCTTTCCAGACCGCGCACCAGGGTCTCGATGGCCTGCGGCTGATCGCCTGCGGGAGAAAAGGCGGTGACGAGTTGGAAGGGGTTATCCATGATCAGATGGGAAAACAGGAGGGGGTTGTTAAGCCAAAGACTTATAGTGACTAACCCCAATGAACGGGATAAGTGCCTTTCGCAGCTCATTTTCTTGTGAAAAAAACAAGAAAATGAGCTGTAAGGCACTAGTAATGGTAGCGTGCCTGGAGAAAATCAATCCGGTCATCGGTAACAAGATAAACAACTCTGTGCTCCTGAGTCAATCGTCGTGACCAGGTGCCGGGTGCCAGATATTTCAGGGGTTCCGGCTTGCCGATACCTTGAAAGGGGTCGCGCAAAACAGCCTCGACAAGAGCCAAGGCTCGCAACGCAATCTTTCGATCTGTGTCCACCCAATGGTGGAGATCCTCCCTGAATTCAGGGTGAAATACAGCATCTCGGGAGTTTTTTCCTTGTTCCGATACCTTTTTTTTCACACAAGCCCCATTTCATCCTGGAGGCTTTTCAAGGATTCAGGCTTTTCTGACCGTTGCAATGCCCGCTCAAGGGCGGAAAAAAGCCGCCTGGCATTTTTAGGGGAGCGTAGAAGGTGGGCGGTCTCCTGAAGGCTTGCAAGCTCATCAGCAGCAATAAGCGCGACGTCTTCAGCACCACGCCGACGAATAATGATGACCTCCCTGCCTGTTGTTGCGGCATCGCAAAGGCCGGCAAATCGAGCGCGGGCATCGGTATAGGTAGTTTGAATTGACATTGGCATCCTCCCTTGAAAGATAATGTACAGAAACACTGTACGTTAGAAGATAAGGGAAGTCAAGTGGTCAGAATGAAACAGGGATGCAGGCAACTACGAGATAAAGGGAAAAGGCGCTATACTGCATCGTCACTGGGAGTTGCACTTCGAAGTTGAATCTGCCAAGATAAAAAAAACGGTAATTTTTCAGCATTGACAGTTATATTTAACCTGGTTCCCATCCGGCGCATGGGAACTCCGAGCGCCTGAGAGGCAAGGCGGAAACTTTTAAGTTTCACGTTTCAGGGTTTAAGTGTTAAGATACCAGACAGATTTTTCGCGCAAGCACCAGGAATCTACAACCAAACTATTTTGTCAAACATTAAACCTTTATTTCTCAAGCAATGAATCGTTTCCCCCATCTGCCCCCATTGCCCCTGCTGCTCTACAGCTATCTGTCCACCGAGAT
>DCUN01000114.1:283-5457 GCA_002327225.1 Desulfobulbaceae bacterium UBA2213 | reverse complement strand
TCGACCCCTTACCACGTCTGCCGGAGGTCCGGGGCCTGATCGAGAGCAAAAGCTATTTCGTGCTCCACGCCCCGCGCCAGACCGGCAAGACCACCTTCCTCTATGCCATGATGCATCAGCTCAACAGCGAAGGGAAATACACCGCCCTGCAGGTGAATATCCAGCCTGCCGCCAGCGGACGCGACCCGGAACATGCCATGCAGATCGTGGCTGCCGTTTTATACCGTGCAGCCACACAGCACTTGCCAAGACAAGAATGGCCGGCAGAGGTGAATGAAGTATCACCGCATTTTGGAAGCCTGCATGAATACCTGCACAACTGGGCCAGAGCGTGTCCCAAGCCTATTGTCCTCTTTGTCGATGAAGCCGACTCCCTGATGGATGAGCTCTTTCTCATCCTGCTGCGCCAGTTACGGGCCGGATTTGAAGCACGGCCCGATGCCTTTCCCCAGAGTATCGGCCTGGTGGGATTGCGGGACGTGCGGGATTACAAGATCCGACTACGCCCGGACAGCGCCAGCATGGGCACCGGCAGCCCGTTTAATATAAAGACCGAATCTTTATTCATGGACATTTTCACTGAGGCCGAAGTCAACACCCTCATGGATCTGCACCAGCAGGAGAGCGGCCAGATTTTCACCCCCGAGGTACGGGCCGAGATCTACCGCTTGAGCCAGGGCCAGCCATGGTTGACCAATGCCCTGCTTCGCCAGATTGTGGAGAAAATCCTCAAAAACGACTTCAGCCGGACCATCACTATCAACCACGTTACCCAAGCCCGTGAAGAACTGATCAGAAGGCGCGACACCCATCTGGACAGTCTTGTGGACAAATTACGTGAAGAACGGGTCCGGACCATTGTCACTGCTGTTATCAACGGTTCCGCTCCAAATTTCGATGATTACAATGATTCAGTACTCTATTGCCGGGATCTTGGCATTATCGCCACCCGCCCCCCTGTGCGTTTCGCCAATCCCATATATCAGGAGATTATCCCCAGGGTTCTTGCCTTTGGTTTTCAGGAAAGCATCCCCATGGACTTTGTCGAAGAAGAATCCTGGTACATCAAAGACGGAAAACTTGATATGAACGCCCTGCTTTCCGAATTCCAGAAATTTTATCGAAGGCACTCCGAATCCTGGCTGGGCAAGTTCGACTTTCGTGAGGTTGGGAGGCAACTGCTGCTCATGGCATTTCTGCAGCGCATCGTCAACGGCGGCGG
This sequence comes from Desulfobulbaceae bacterium UBA2213, assembly GCA_002327225.1. GTDB lineage: Bacteria > Desulfobacterota > Desulfobulbia > Desulfobulbales > Desulfocapsaceae > UBA2270. The sequence continues at coordinate 4,235 of DCUN01000114.1, read as the reverse complement.
TCGGGTTGAGCGGGAAATGGCGGTGGGCAACGGTCGAAGCGATCTGGTGGTCTATTTTGGCGGCGATTGTTTTGTCCTGGAATTAAAACTCAATTATGATTCCTACAGCGAACCGGAAGGACTGGAGCAGCTGGCCCGCTATTTAGACAAGCTGGGAGAGCAGCATGGGTATCTGATCTTATTCGAAATAGATGCTGCCAAAAGCTGGGATGAGCGCATACGCTGGGAAAACAGGCAGCAGGCTGGAAAGATGATCACCCTGGTGGGGATGTAACTCGTCCTGCTGGCTGACTGCACGTTTATAGACCTCTGGATGCACCGCATGCGGCCTGCACAGATTCTCACCGGTCCTTCTCCTTGACGAGAGAGCTCGATGATGGTACCTAGTTTCAACAATGACGTGTGAATCATAATGGGCTTTGAATAATGGGCGCCTGCAAAAAATCGGGATTTAATCTTGTTATTATTAAACCGCTACATACTGACCCAGTTTATCAGGATCTTCTGCACCGTTGCCGTCGGCTTTGCCGCAGTCTATATTCTCATCGATTTCTTTGAGAAGATAGACAATTTCATGAAGGCCGGCAAGCCGCTGAGCCTGGTCTTTCAATTTTTTATCCTCAGCATTCCCTTTATCATTGATCAACTTGGCCCGGTGCTGATCCTGCTCTCAGGGGTCATTACCATAGGCCTGCTCAATCATCACCACGAGCTGACAGCGCTCAAGGCCGGTGGCATTCCACTCCGTACCATTATCAAACCGGCGCTCATCGGGGGCTTGCTCTGCACCCTGCTTTTTCTGGCCATGGCCCAATGGCTGCTGCCGGTAACCATCTCCAGCACCAATACCATCTGGTACGAGAACGTAAAAGGCATGGTGCCACTGGGAATTTTCCGCAACGGGCGTTACTATTACAAAGGTCAGGATGGATTCTATTCCTTTACCAGACCTGATCCGCGTCAGGCCCTCTTTTTCAATTTCTCCTACTCAAGCTGGACAGAACAGTACAACCTCGACACTTTGATCAGCGCCGAATCTGCTGAATGGAAGGACCAGGAATGGATCCTCCAGAACGGCCAGACCCAGGTACGCTCCGGAGAAGACAGCTACCAGACCACGCTTTTCAGCGAAAAGAAAATCGCTCTGCCCGAGACCCCGGATGACTTTTTCGTACCGAAATATGAGGCCTCGGAACTTTCCATAACCGCTCTTTATCAGCGGGCATACAAGCAACGAACAGAGGCGGAAACCGTCAAGGCCTGGGCGGATTTTTACGGCCGTATCTCCTACACCCTGCTCGGCCTGCCCCTGCTGCTGCTTGGCCTGCCGGTGCTCCTCATCTCATATCAGAAATGGGGACGCGATCTTTCCATTGCCATACCCGCGAGTTGCGGACTGGCCTTTGTCGCCTGGGGATTATGGGGCGCCTTGCAATCCCTGGCCAGGGCTGATTATATCAATCCCCTGCTGGCAGCGGTGATTGTCCATCTTCTTTTTGGCAGCGCCGGACTCTTTCTCCTGCGCAGACAGAATAGCTGACCCCGGCATGAGCAAGCATTCGCAGCAAAAAAGAATTGGTATTGTTGGAGTCCCGCCCCTTGCAGTCATCAGGGAGCTAGAAGCTGAGGGCGCCACGATCTTTGACCTGGATGAACCTCTCGTCAAAAGGGATATCGAGCTGGCCTCGTCCTACCTGCCCCGTGTCTTCTGCGCCATCCTGCGCACCGTGATCATCAATGGTCTCAGCCTGAAACTGGATCGTATCTATATTGATGTCGGCCCCGGAAAATGCGACTGCGCCCTCCATACCGCCACCATTCTGGCCGATATCCTGCCGGAGACTACCGTCATCACCACCAGGAATCAGGACAGAAACGACTTTGGCACGCCCCTGTGCACCAGCCAGATGCCTCTTATTGACAAGATCAGCGCCATCACCAGGTCGGTCCAATCGACCAAGCCCTACCAGGATCTTCCTGCCTGCGTCCCCACGGCAGGTTTCTGGGGTGTACCGCCCCGTGATTTTTCCCTTCTCAGCCTCTTTCCGGAGACGACCCATGTCTATGGCTGGACCCGCTGCATGGAGAACAAGACCCCTGACAACCAGAAATTGGAAGAACTGTACAATTCGGACATCCCCACGGTCTTTTTTGCCCAGTCCTTCTGCGCCAAGACCGCCCTGGCCAGACATCTGGCGAACAAACACCCGCACGGACTCTATGTGGACTGCGATGTCACCGCCGGCAACAGCGCCAAGGCAAAGATCGAGGCCTTTCTTGAACTGTCGAAACCTCAAAAACGAGAGTGCAAAGGCAGTAAACCGGAGTTTTGCCTTTTGTCCTCTGACCTTTTGAATTCCTGATATGCTGCTCGCTGATTTCGGAACCTCATACTGCAAGCTCTGGGACACCACTACCACAGCCCCTCTGCTCATTCCCACCAAGGAGATCGAACAGGGTCTGAAGGTTGATGTCGCCACAGGGCATAACGGCAAACGGCACGCCAACCGTTACGTCAATGAGCTTACGGCACTCGCCAGGGGAGGGATCGCCCTGATCGATGCTGATCACTACACCCTTCTCGACTGCGGCAGCCGGGATATCAAATTCATCCGTTACGACCAGGGAAAGATAAAGAACATGGGCTGGAATGCCGAGTGTGGCGCCTCCATGGGTTTCACCATCGAACTTCTCGAACGCTACTACAACCTTGATTTCACGACCATGCAGGTTCCCGACAGTTCCTTCTCGGTGACCTGCGGGGTCTTAGGCATGAGCCATATCTTTGATGCGGTGGTGGGCGGCGCGAGCGAAGCGGAGGCAGTTGCAAAATTTGTCAAAGGGATTGCCCTGAATGCCTATAATTTTGCCGGAAGCCCTGATACGCTTTACCTTTCGGGCGGACTCTGCCACAATCCTTTATTTGTGGCCTCATTTCCCTGCAAGGTGGTGTCCCTGGGGCGCTTTGTCCTCCTGCAGGGATTGAAGGCCATCTGTGACGGGACAATATACCGACAAAACAACCTCACGCAAGGTTAGGGATGCAATCCTCCTACCCCGGTCAAGAGCGCTGCCGCCACCACCAGGGCCAGCACAATCCGATACCAGCCAAAAACAGCCAGGCCCCGCCGTTGAAGAAAACTGACCATCCACTTGATTGAGACCCAGGCCGACACAAAGGCACAGAAGAATCCGACCAAGGGACCGGTCAAACCAAAATTCGCCACAATCAAGCTGCCGTTCTGTTGGGTCTCATACACCGTTGCCGCTCCCAGGGTTATCAACCCCAGTAAAAAACTGAATTCAACTGCCGGCACCAGCTGCGCCCCCATCAAAAGCCCCCCGGCGATGGTTGCCAGGCTGCGGCTGACCCCCGGCCACAGGGCCATGCATTGTATCAGGCCGATTCCTAAGGCCTGCCGCCAGCCAAAGGCCTCAATCGACAGGCCGGATAGTGTCTGATACTGTCTCCTGCCCAGAAAAAGAAGGAATATTCCACCTGCAAACCAGGCCGCAGTCACGGGCCAGAGCCCGAACAGATGCGCCTTGATCACATCCTCAAGCACCAATCCGAGCACAACTGCCGGCATAAAGGCAATCAATAGATTCAAGACCAGACGCTGACCGTCGGCATCTCTGCCGATCAGCCCTAAAAGCATCTGTCTGATCCGGTTCCGATAGAGTCCCAGCACCGCCAGAATTGCTCCGGCCTGAATGACGATGGCATAGGCATTGGCCGCCCGTTTGCTTTCGGGATCGTTGGCGATACCCAGGATGTTCTCTGTCAGAAGCAGATGGCCGGTGGAACTCACCGGCAGGTATTCGGTTGCGCCTTCGACGACCCCGAGAATGGCTGCATCCAGGAGACTGAGCGGCCGCACGGTTCTTTCTTCTGCAGCAACACCATCTAACCCCAATGAACGGGATAAGTGCCTTTCGCAGCTCATTTTCT
>DCUN01000114.1:0-205 GCA_002327225.1 Desulfobulbaceae bacterium UBA2213 | reverse complement strand
CAGGACGGGAAGAAAACATCTGACAAATATCTTTTGTTTTTTCATATCAGCAACTTCCTTCCTCAAAATCCTCTCTAAAAAAGTCAACCCTGTTTCCACGTATGTTGTTCTATCTATCACAAACGTCTTGCGCGGCACAAGATCAGCTAAAGAAGCAAAAAAGACACCTCAACGCGTTAAAAAAAAACGGTTCAGAAGGGATCCC
>DCUN01000014.1:5622-5998 GCA_002327225.1 Desulfobulbaceae bacterium UBA2213 | reverse complement strand
TTACGGCCGGCATTCTTGGCCAGATACATGGCCCGATCAGCATTTTTGAGAAGGGTGAAGACGTCATCCCCGTCATCCGGGCATAGAGTGACCCCGATGCTGGCTGAAACGTGGGCCACTTCCTCCTTGAGATAAAAAGGCTTATTCAGGGCATCAAGGATCTTTTTCGTCACCTTGTCAATGCCCACGTCAATCTTGATATTGGTGAGCAGCAGGGCAAATTCATCGCCACCGAAGCGCGACACGGTATCCGCTTCACGTACACTGTCGTGGAGTCGCTGAGCGGCTTCAATGAGCAGAAGATCTCCATAGTCATGACCCAGGGTATCGTTCACCTCTTTGAAATGGTCCAGATCAAGAAATATCAGGACGAAAA
>DCUN01000014.1:5253-5457 GCA_002327225.1 Desulfobulbaceae bacterium UBA2213 | reverse complement strand
AAATTCCCCTTCCCATTTCATGCCACTGCTGATGGTCTGCCACAACTGTTGGTAGGTTTCAGGGGGCGTCTTGCCGGTCTTGAGAACACGAGGATTTTTCCCCATGGCTTCTGCTGGGGTGTAGCCGGTGAGTTGGGTAAATGCTGGATTGACGAATTCGATATTGCCATGGATATCAGTGATGACAATGGTGACCGGACTCTG
>DCUN01000014.1:4486-5213 GCA_002327225.1 Desulfobulbaceae bacterium UBA2213 | reverse complement strand
GACCGATGACAACCAGGGCCTTACGACTGTCGTCCGGGTGAAAGAGGGGTGCCTTGATTACTTCAAAAATCCTGTTTTCCCTGGCAGGTGTGCAGAAAGTTTCTTCTGTTGTCAGCATGCTGCCATGTTCCCAGGCCTGTTCGTCTGTCACCTCAGAAGCCGGCAAGGCATCTTGAAACAAAGGGCTGAGTGGGGCGAGCTCCGAATCCTTTTTCCCCAGATAGGCAACGCCTTCGAGTTGAAAGAGCGCAAGCATGGCCTCGTTGGCAAGCAGCCAGTGTCCTTCACCATCTTTGAAGCAGATGATGTCAGGTGAGGCATTGAGCAGGGTGCGCTGCAATTCTTCATTGGAGCGCAGTGCGGCCTGGCTCTCTTTCATCCTGGCCAGCATCTGATTGAAGATGACAGCCAGGCGAGTCACTTCGGGACCGCCTTCGTGTTCAAAAGCTGAACTCTCCTCTCCACATTGTTGCATATGGGTGATGAAGCGGTTCAGAGGGGCCATGAAGCGGCCCAGAGACCAGATGCTGAGAAGAATGACAGCAAGACCACAGATAGAGATCGTTGCGATGACCAGGGTGCGGGTGGTATTGAAAGGCACCATGACTTCTTTCATGGGGATATTAGCGGCCAGGATCCAGGGTGCCGTCTTGAGATGCTGGAAAGAGGCTATGAGGTGCAGCCCTTTGGAGTTAATTGTCTCTCCGCTGCCGTCAAAGCCTTCCAG
>DCUN01000014.1:4156-4438 GCA_002327225.1 Desulfobulbaceae bacterium UBA2213 | reverse complement strand
GCCCAGGACGTTATCACCATTGAGGGTAAGGCCTCCGCAGAGATAGGCGGCGATCTTTCCCTCTGCGTCACGAACGGGAGCGATGAACTCGATGATGGGCAGCCGGCCTGGTTTGAGGGAGTAAAACGGCTCGCTGATGACTGACTGGCCGCTCTTTTCCGCCTGTTGAAAAAACGGATGTGAAGAAAGATCTTGTCCCAGACGTTCCGGGGAAATAAAAGGGGCTTCAGCCAGGAGTCTGCCCTCTGCAGAGAGAATCATCAGGCCGTCGTCAAAGAGAGA
>DCUN01000014.1:0-4144 GCA_002327225.1 Desulfobulbaceae bacterium UBA2213 | reverse complement strand
ATTGCCTTCAGCTTGCTTGCCAGATCGGCATCGATATACATGGCAAAGGCCTGCACTGTGGTAAATTGCTGCTTACCAAAGGTGGTCAAATACTCTTTTTTGAGATAGCCGATTCCCCCCATTGCAATAATAAGGATACTGGCGCTCACCCCTATAGCGATGACAGTGCCAATCTTGCCGGCTATCGTCCAGTTATTCCACAATTTAAAGTTTGCCATAATGAATTATGAATTACGAATTACGAATTATGAATTATGAATTACGAATTACGATGAGACCATCTTTTCATTCGTAATTCGTAATTCCTAATTCGTAATTGACATCACCCCTTGCCCCACTTTTTACGAGTTGGAGCAACGAGTGGTTTTTTCTTGAAAGACAGGGCCGGATAGCCGAGAATTTCCCGGGTTTTTTCGGAAAATTCATGGCATGGTCGGATAGTGAGGTCTTTGAGGATTTCAACGTCCACCTCGCCCCGGCCGGGAAAATGCAGGGTGATCAGCAGGGGACAGTTCCCGTGAAACTGGTAGCATGATTTTTTCAGGGCCTCCAGTCGTTGTCTGGTAATGACCGCGGCCTTCAACTCCAACCTGATCGATTCGGTATATTTTTCACGGGCCTCAGGGAGAAGGTCGATGGCCTCGGCGATGATCTTGGCGCCCCGTTCATCTTTCTGTACCGTTCCCTGGATGATCACCACCTCGGTTGATGATAACAGCTGCTGGGTGCGGGCATAGGTGTCAGGGAAGACTACCACCTCAACAGAGTCGAGGACATCTTCGAGCGTGATGAAGGCCATGGGATCGCCTTTTTTACTCTTCAACAGCTTGCAGGTACGAATGAGGCCGCCAACGCGGACCGGCTGTTCGTCTCCCCATTCAGCCAGCTTGCCGATATCGGTGTCGACCACGGTCCTGATTTCATGGATGGCGTCATCGAGCGGGTGGCCGGTGATATAGAAACCGACGGTCTCCTTTTCGAAGGCCAGCCGTTCCAGTTCGCTCCACTCTTCAATGTCGGGGAGGGGGAGGGTGATGATCTCTTTCTGGGTAGCGGTTGGCGCCAGGGAAAAAAGAGACATCTGGCCACTCTGCCGATCCCGCTGCGCTGCCTTGGCCTGTTCCATGGCCTGGGGCAGAATGGTAAAGAGTTGTGAGCGTTTACAGCCCAGCGAATCAAAGGATCCCGCCTTGATCAGGCTCTCAATGACCCTGGAATTGACGCGCCGGGAGTCGATGCGGTTGCAGAAATCTTCGAGCGAGATGTATTTCCCCGCCGCTGTTCGTTCCTGAATAATGGATTCAAGGGCGGCGCCGCCAACATTTTTGACCGCGGCCAGTCCAAAGCGGATGCGATCATCGGTGACGCTGAAATCATAGATCGATTCATTGATATCGGGCGGCAGGATCTCGATTGTGTGTTCCCGGCACTCGTTGATATAGAGGACGATCTTGTCGGTATTGTTCATGTCGCAGGAGAGCAGGGCGGCCATAAACTGGGCAGGGTGGTGCGCCTTGAGATAGGCGGTCTGGTAGCAGATCAGGGCGTAGGCGGCAGAGTGCGATTTGTTGAAACCGTAGCCGGCAAATTTGGCCATCAGGTCAAAGACATATTCAGCCTTCTCTTCCGGGATTCCATTCGTTTTGGCCCCGGCCATGAACTTTACCTTTTCCTTATCCATGACCTCCGGGATCTTCTTGCCCATGGCCCGTCGCAGGTTGTCGGCATCCCCCAGGGAGTAACTGGCCAGGATGTTGGCGATCTGCATGACCTGTTCCTGATAGACAATGACCCCGTAGGTCTCCTCAAGGACAGATTTGAGCTGGGGCAGGGGATAGTTGGCAGTGGCCCGGCCATGCTTGGTATCGACAAAATCATTGACCATTCCCGAATCGAGGGGGCCTGGACGATAGAGGGCGACGAGGGCAATCAGGTCGCTGAACTGCTCGGGCGCCATCTTGACCAGCAGCTCACGCATGCCGGAACTCTCCAGCTGAAAGACACCGAGGGCATCGCCCTTGCAGAGCAGGTCATAGGTTTTGAGATCATCAAGGGGGATGGCGTCGATGTCGATATCGCTGCCGATGTCCGCCTTGACGTGTTTGATTGCCTTATCGATGACAGTAAGGGTCTTGAGACCCAGGAAATCAAATTTGATCAGACCGGTCATCTCCGTATGTTTCATGTCATACTGAGTCAGGGTCTCACCCTCTTTTCCCTTGCAGGTGGGCAGAAACTCGACCATGGGTCGTGGCGAGACGACAACCCCTGCCGCATGGGTGGAGGTGTGGCGGGCCAGCCCCTCAAGGGACTGAGCCACGCGCAGCAGTTCGGCAATTTTGGGATCTCTATTGGCGGCGTCCTGAAGACGAGGCTCCTCGGCAAAGGCCTTTTTGATCGTCATCTTCAACTGTTCGGGGATGAGCTTGGCGATCTTGTCCACTTCGCCAAAGGGGATGTCCATGGCCCGGCCTACGTCGCGGATCACCCCGCGCGCCTTCATGGTGCCGTAGGTCAGAATCTGGGCGACATGCTCGGCGCCGCCATAGGTATCCTGGACGTATTTGATAACCTCACCGCGCCGTTCCTGACAGAAATCAACATCAAAATCGGGCATTCCCTGGCGCTCGATATTCAAGAAGCGCTCGAAGAGAAGCCCATAAGGGAGGGGGTCGATATTGGTAATGCGCATGCAATAGGCGGCCAGGCTGCCCGCTCCTGATCCACGGCCCGGTCCCACCGGGATGCCCTGATCCTTGGCCCAGTTGATGAAATCTGCAACAATAAGAAAGTAGCCGGGAAATCCCATGGTGTTGATTACATCAATTTCCGTGGTCAACCGCTGCCTGTACTCTTTTTCCACAGCAGGGCTGAATGTTCCGGCCTTGCGCATGGCGGCGAATCGTTCCTGCAAGCCATCCCAGCAAGAGGTGGCGAACATGGATTCGAGAGTTTCACCCTCCACTACCGGAAAGATAGGGAAGTAATAGTCGCCAAGACGTATCTCCAGATTACAGCGCTCGGCAATCTCGACGCTCGTGGTAATGGCCTCCGGCGTATGGTGAAACCTTTTCTTCATCTCCTCCGGCGATTTGAAATAAAATTCATCGGTGGAAAATTGAAAACGATTGGCATTCGTTATGGTGTTGTTGGTCTGAATGCAGAGGAGCACGTCATGGGCATGGGCCTCTTCCTGGGTCAGATAGTGACAGTCATTGGTGGCAACAGTCTTGATTTGAAGCTCCGCCGCCAGTTTTTTCATCCCGATGTTGACCGGGGTCTGTTCGGGGATGCCGTTTTCCTGCAGCTCAAAGTAGAGGCGGTCGCCAAAGATCTTCTGAAATTCTCTGGCCTTTTCCCTGGCCCCGTCCATGTTGTTCTGGCCGACGAGCCAGGGGATCTGGCCGTGCAGACAGGCGGTGAGGGCGATAAGGCCTTCGTTATGGGCGGCCAGGGTCTCCATGTCGATGCGAGGTTTGTAATAAAAGCCCTCAAACTGGGCAATGGCCGCCAATTTCATCAGGTTCTTGTAGCCGGCAGAGTTCATGGCCAGCAGGACAAGGTGGAAATGCCCTTTTTCCTGATCCGTCCGGTGGCCTGGCGCCATGTAGAACTCACAGCCGATGATCGGCTTTATCCCGGCCTTTTTGGCCTTGACATAGAATTCAAGTGCGCCGTACATGGCGCCGTGATCGGTGATGGCCACGCTGTCCATGCCGAATTCCTTACACTTGTCCAGCAGGTCAGGAATTCGGATGGCCCCGTCCAGCAGGCTGTATTGNNGCTCATGATAGGAATTGTCTTTATTTCAGGCCTTTGACGCCTTCAAGGTGGGCGTTGGTCAGGATCATGTTTTCGGTCTTGGCGCCGGTGAAATCAGCCTGGATCAGGTTGGCGCCGGTGAAGTCGGCATTGGTGAGGTTGGCGCCCCTTAAGTTTGCTCCTGGCAGATTGGCGCTCAAGAGACTGGCCCCGCTGAGGTTTGCCCCTTCAAGATTGGCGCGGCGCAGATTGGCGCGGCTCAAGTCGGCCCCTTTCAATTTGGCCCCTTTCAGGTTGGCACCCACAAGATCAGCCTGACGCAGATCACTTTTTTCCAGATTGCATCCTGGACAATTCTTGGCCATGGCCTTGACGGTGTGCT
>DCUN01000137.1 GCA_002327225.1 Desulfobulbaceae bacterium UBA2213 | reverse complement strand
ATCGTATTTCCGTTCATGATGTGAAAGATGGTTAGTGGTAAATGGTTAGAAGTAAGTTCAACTCACAATATGGGGCAGCATAGCCTTGAACTCCGGGGTTCCGGCACGGCCCAGCAACTCATAGATAATCATCTCGGCAGGACCGACAATGGCCCCTGCCGCACTCAGTCGGGCCAGGCCCATTTCATGGTTGGCCTGTGAGCGTGCCGAAACCGCGTCCGCCACCACCCAGGGGGTCAGCCCTCGCTCAAGTGTGCCCATGGCAGTCTGATAAATACAGATATGGGTCTCCACCCCGGCCAGGATCAGGGTTGTCACAGAGTCCGGCAACTTGTCGACCAGGGCCCGGGTCTCTCCATTGGCCAGGGCATTAAATTCGGTTTTATCAGGGCGGGGAATATCCGTCATCTTCTCTTCCAGGACAGGCACATAGACACCCAATCCCTTTTTATACTGGGTGTTGGCCAGGATGGGCATCTTCAGGATCCTGGCGCACTCAAGCAGCCGGACGATATTGGCGGTCACCCGGTCGGCCTCATGGATATGGGCCATCAGGCTCTGTTGCGGATCTATGATATGCAGACAACAGTGTTCAGGGTGTAGCAGAGAGATGGTCATATTTTTTATCTACCGCAAGAGCCTCGTAAGATATATTTTACACTTTGCCTGGAAAGAAGGCGGCAAAAAGAAATAAATATATAACAATATAAACTTTACAATGCAATCGCCACCCTTTTTTCTATCTCTGCCCGGAAAGAAAAAAGAGGCACGCCACGGCCGGAAAAGGAAGCCGTTGACATCACCAGTTACGCTTAGTATATATTTCGCCGGTAGAGTTTATACAGAGGCGCTTTTTTATTAAAAAAATCAAGCAAAAAGAAAAAGGGGAAAAGGTATGAACAATGCACAGAAGTACTGGCAGGCAAACATCCGGCTCGTTATCGGCTGTCTGATTGTCTGGTTTTTCGTCTCATTCGGCTGCGGCATCCTATTTGTGAAGCAGTTGAATGCCATCAGCCTGGGTGGTTATCCACTCGGTTTCTGGTTTGCCCAGCAAGGTTCGATCTACACATTTGTGGCTCTGATTTTCATCTACGCCTGGCGTATGAATCAGCTTGATCGTAAATTCAACGTCGAAGAAGCGTAAGGAGATCCGTCCATGACAGATTTAATGATAACCACGTACCTCGTGGTCGGAGGAACATTTGCCCTCTATTTCTACATTGCCCTTAAAACCCGCGCCAAAAATACCGGAGAGTTCTATGTGGCCGGCAAGGGTGTCCATCCGGTACTCAACGGTATGGCCACCGGTGCCGACTGGATGTCAGCCGCCTCCTTTATCTCCATGGCCGGCATGCTGGCCATGGGCGGCTATGACGCCTCGGCTTACCTGATGGGCTGGACCGGCGGCTACTGCCTGCTGGCCATGCTTCTTGCCCCCTATCTCCGTAAGTATGGCAAGTTCACGGTCCCTGAGTTTATCGGCGACCGTTTCTATTCCCAGACCGCCCGCCTGGTGGCCGTCATCTGTCTGATCATTGCCTCCCTGACCTATGTTATCGGCCAGATGAAGGGCATCGGCGTGGCCTTTTCCCGTTTTATGGAGATCCCCTTTGAGACTGGCCTTTTGATCGGCATGGGAATCGTTTTTGTCTATGCCGTTCTCGGCGGCATGAAGGGCGTTACCTACACCCAGATCGCCCAGTATGTGGTTCTGATCTTTGCCTACACCGTTCCTGCTGTTTTCATCTCTCTTCAGCTCACCGGCAATCCCATTCCCCAGCTTGGTCTTGGTTCGACCATGAGCAGCGGCGAGGGCATGTATCTGCTGGAGAAGTTGGACAAGATCGTCGTCGATCTCGGATTCAGCGCCTATACCGCCCAGAAGGGAAGCACACTGAATATCTTCCTGCTGACCATGTCCCTGATGATCGGCACCGCCGGGCTGCCGCATGTTATCACCCGTTTCTTCACCGTACCCAAGGTCAAGGACGCCCGCTCCTCCGCAGGCTGGGCCCTGGTCTTCATCGCCATCCTCTACACAACCGCACCTTCAGTGGGAGCGATGGCCCGCCTGAACCTGATCAATACCGTTCAGACCGGGGAGATTGGATCAGCTGAAGGCAATCTTGCTATTGAGGAACGTCCGCAGTGGATGCTCAACTGGGAGAAAACAGGCCTTCTTGGATTTGAAGACAAAAACGGTGACGGTAAGATTCAGTATTACAGCGATAACGGACTAAGCGAAGCTCAAGCCAATCTGGCCGCGGCCCAGAAAGCAGGGGGTGACGTGACCGCCGCTCAGGCCAAAGTAGACGCTGCCGAGACAAAACACGCTGAGAGCAAATTCGCTGGTTTTGGCTGGAAAGGAAACGAGATGACCAAGGTTGACAATGACATCATGGTTCTCGCCAACCCTGAGATCGCCAAGCTTCCCAACTGGGTCATCGCCCTGGTGGCTGCCGGTGGTATCGCTGCAGCCCTCTCGACTGCGGCCGGTCTGCTTCTGGCTATCTCTTCAGCCATCTCTCATGATCTTTTAAAGAGTATGATTACCAAAAACATCGATGACAAGACCGAGTTGCTGGCAGGTCGTATTGCTATGGCCGGTGCCATCATTGTTGCCGGTTATCTTGGCCTTAATCCTCCAGGATTTGCCGCCCAGGTCGTAGCCCTGGCCTTTGGCCTTGCCGCCTCATCCATCTTCCCTGCCCTGATGATGGGGATCTTTGTCAAGCGCATGAACAGTGCAGGAGCCATCTGCGGTATGCTGGCGGGTCTTGTCTCCACCATTACCTATATCTTCTGGTTCAAGGGATTCATGTTTATCGCTACAACCGCCATGGCTCCGGATACGGCTGCCAGCTGGTGGCTCGGAATCTCTCCCGGCTCCTTTGGCGCCGTAGGTGCCTTGATCAACTTCGCCGTTGCCTTTGCCGTGTCAAGCATTACCAAGGCTCCGCCTGAGCATATTCAGCATCTGGTTGAAGACATTCGGGTTCCTATGGGTGCCGGTGCCGCCCAGAGTCACTGAGACTGCACAGCAGGTTAGTACCTGCATGGAGCAAAAAAAAGGGGGATCCGTAATTCGTTACGGATCCCCCTTTTTTATTATGCGGTGATACTCCTATCTTCCCAAAGGATAACTCCTGTTCAGTACAGCCATGTTTAAAAAGTGCCTCCGGGTGAAAATGTTGTTTGCAGGTACAGCAAATCCCCCTCGATTCTCCTTTTTCAAGGGGGGGGGAAGCTGCCCACCCCCTTTTTTGCTCACAACCTGGAGATATTCACAAATAAACCTTACAGGATCGCCTTCATCGCACCCATATAGGAGCGGAGCTCCTCACCGATCATCTCAACCCCGGTAAAGCGAATCGCTTCGTTGACGGCAATAAGCCTGACATTATCAACACCGTTGTCCACTAGGGAAAGCCCCTTGCCGATCACATCAGTGTCGATATTCTTCATGAAATCAGCAAGCAGGGGCACTGCTGCGTGGGCGAAGAGGTAGCAGCCATATTCGGCGGTATCAGAGATAACCACATTCATCTCATAGAGCTTCTTACGGGCAATGGTATTGGCAATCAGCGGCACCTCATGCAGGGACTCGTAATAGGCGGATTCTTCCTTGATGCCGGCGGCGACCATGGTGTCAAAGGCCAGCTCCACTCCCGCCTTGACCATGGCGATCATGAGGATGCCGTGATCAAAATATTCCTGCTCGGGGATAACAGCGGTAGTCGAAACCGCTTTTTCAAAGGCGCTCTTGGCCGTTGCTGCCCGCCATTTCAACAGATTGACATCATCTTTGGCCCAATCCTTCATCATCGTCTTGGAAAAATGTCCGGACATGATGTCGTCCATATGTTTTTCAAAGAGCGGGCGCATGAGAGTCTTCAACTCCTCAGAGAGGGTGAAGGCCTCGATCTTGGCCGGGTTGCTCAGACGGTCCATCATATTGGTGATGCCGCCATGCTTCAACGCCTCGGTGATGGTCTCCCAGCCGTTCTGGATCAGCTTGGAGGCATAGGCAGCCTCGATCCCTTTTTCGATCATCTTGTTAAAACAGAGCAGAGATCCGGCCTGCAGCATGCCGCAGAGGATGGTCTGCTCACCCATAAGATCGGATTTCACCTCGGCCACAAAAGAGGACTGGAGAACACCGGCACGATCGGCCCCGGTACCGCAGGCATAGGCCTTGGCCAGATCCCAGCCTTTTCCCTGCGGGTCATTTTCGCCATGGACAGCGATCAGGGTCGGAACCCCGAAACCACGCTTGTACTCTTCCCGCACCTCGGTGCCGGGAGACTTGGGAGCCACCATAATAACGGTGAGATCCTCGCGGATCTGCATCCCTTCCTCGACGATATTAAAGCCGTGCGAGTAGGAGAGACAGGCGCCTTTCTTCATCAGGGGCATGATGGCAGTGACCACCTTGGTGTGCTGTTTGTCCGGGGTCAGATTGATGACCAGATCGGCCTTGGGAATCAGCTTTTCAAAGGTACCGACGGCAAAACCATTGGTACTGGCATTTTTGAAGGATTGCCGCTTCTCACTGATGGCCTCCGCCCTCAAGGCATAAGAAATATCAAGGCCGCTGTCGCGGAGGTTCAACCCTTGATGCAGCCCTTGGGCGCCACAGCCGACAATGACGATCTTTTTGCCGAGCAGGGCCTCAACGCCGTCAAACTCAGAAGCGTCCATGAAGCGACACTGCCCCAGTTCCTGAAGCTGCAGACGCAACGGCAGGCTGTTAAAATAGTTTTGTCCCATTCTATTCTCCTGAATAAGTAGTGTAGATATTGTTATCGGTACTCACTCCGTGATGAGCTGTATAGTTACGAACTATATAGTTATAATCGTATTTCACAATGCGTCAAGTGAGTTATAGCGGGTTCCCTGTAAAACAGGACAATTCTCTGATCAATACCACAAACTCCCCACCCTTCCCGCCCGGTAGATATCCTTCAGGGTCAGCAGTCCGCCCTTTCTGAATTTTTTAAGGAGAAAGAGAAAAAGATAGGCCGTCTGCATCGCATCCTCCAAGGCATCATGGGACTTGAAAATGGGGAGATTATACTCTTTGGCCAGATCTTCCAGGGCATAACTGAACGAATGGCCATCCTCCTGATGAAAATGTCCGAGCTGTACACGGCGATAGCCCTGGGCCATTCGCATGGTATCAATCCCCGGATTGGACAGGGTGCCGCCAAAAACCTTACGCGCCGCCCTGTTCAGAAAATCCATATCAAGGGCCACATAGTGGCCGACCATAAGACTGTTACCGGCAAACTCGACAAAATCAGGCAGCACCTCTTCGAGTGGACGCGCCTCCAGCAACTGCTGCGGGGTAATCCTGTGAATCAAGGTCGCCCGGGTATGCTCTCTCTTTTCCGGCCTGATAAAGTGATGAAACGTGGCACCGAGATCGATCTGCAGATCCCTGATTACCACCGCACCAATGGAGATAATTTCATCCCGTTTCCGGTCAAAACCGGTCAGTTCGGTGTCACAAAC
>DCUN01000106.1 GCA_002327225.1 Desulfobulbaceae bacterium UBA2213 | reverse complement strand
AACAGCATCAAGATCATCGGCACCGAGACCGACAATTCAGCTCAAGGGTATTTCGTCTATGATTCCAAAAAATCCGGATCGATGACTACTTCCCATCTCCGTTTTGGCAAGAATCAGATTGTGGCGCCCTATCTCATCAACAAGGCCAATTTTATCGCCTGTCACAATTTCACCTTTCTTGACAAATATGACATGCTCCGCAACCTGGAAGAAGGCGGTACCTTCCTCCTGACCACCACCTTCAACGCCAAACAGATCTGGGGCGAACTGCCGGGCAAAGTACAGAAGGCACTGATTCAGAAAAAGGCCAAATTCTACATCATCGATGCTTCTTCCCTCGGCCAGGCTCTCGGCTTGGGCGCCCATATCAACATGATCATGCAGACCGCCTTCTTCCTGATCTCCGGCATCCTCACCAAGGAAGAATCTGTCACCGCTATCAAGAATGCGATCAAAAAGACCTATGGTAAAAAAGGCGACAAGATTGTTAATATGAACTACAGTGCCGTCGACGCAGCAATGACGAACATTGTTGAAGTAAAACTGAACAAATCCACCACTGGCCATGAAATGCCACCCACAGTTCCCGAGCATGCGCCTGACTTTGTCAAGGAAGTAAGCGCCACCATGATTGAAGGCCGGGGCACTGAGCTCAAGGTCTCTCAGATACCGAGTGATGGTACCTGGCCGACCGCCACCACCCAGTACGAAAAACGGAACATCGGGCCTCATATCCCTGAATGGATCCCTGCTAACTGCATCCAGTGCGGCAGATGCTCTCTCGTCTGCCCCCATGCCGCCATCCGGATGAAGATCGTCCCTGATCTGAAGAAAGCACCCAAGGCCTTCAAATCAGCTGACGCCGTAGGCAAGCAGTTCACCGGCCAGAAATTTATGGTCCAGGTCTTTACCGAAGACTGCTGTTCCTGTAACCAGTGCGTTGATGTCTGCCCTGCCAAGACCAAGGCCCTGCAGATGGTGGACAACAGCGAAGAAGTCCGCATCACTGAATCCAAGAATGTAGAATATTTCCTCAGCCTTCCCGAAGTAAGTCCTAAAGATATTGACCCATCCACCATCAAGGGCAGTCAGTTATGCCGTCCTCTTTTCGAGTTTTCAGGTGCCTGTTCCGGATGCGGCGAGACCCCTTATATCAAACTGGTAACCCAGATGTTTGGCGACCGGATGCTGATTGCCAACGCCACCGGCTGTTCCTCCATCTACAGTGGCAACCTGCCCACCACCCCTTACTGTAAAAAGGAAGACGGGCGTGGACCTGCATGGGGCAATTCCCTCTTTGAGGACAATGCCGAATTTGGTCTTGGCATGCGGGCCTCTGTGAACAAGCTTGCTGCTCAGGCAGGTGAGCTGGTCAATGAGGCTGTGACTGCCAAGCTGATCACCAAGAAAATGGCCGACGATATCCTTGGTGCTGACCAGAAGTCACAGACTGCCATTGAACTGCAGCGTGACCGCGTGGCCCAGTTGAAGAGCAAGCTTGAGGGCAGCAAGAATATCATTGCTAAACGCCTGCTGCCGCTGGCCGACTACCTGGTGAAAAAATCAGTGTGGATCTTTGGCGGGGACGGTTGGGCCTATGACATCGGCTACGGTGGTCTTGATCACGTTCTGGCCTCCGGCGAGAACGTAAACGTTATGATCATGGATACCGAGGTCTACTCCAATACCGGCGGTCAGATGTCAAAATCGACCCCACGTGCTGCGACCGCCCAGTTTGCGGCCAGCGGCAAGAAGATGCCGAAGAAGGATATCGGCATGATTTTCTCCACCTATGGTAATATCTATATTGCCAAGGTCAGCATGGGTGCCAATCCAATTCAGGTTGCCAAGGCCATTGCCGAGGCCGAGGCCTATGATGGTCCATCACTCATCATCGCCTACGCTCACTGCATTGGTCACGGCATCGACATGACCAAAGGCCTGCATCAGCAGAAGAAGGCGGTTGAATGTGGTCACTGGCCACTCTATCGCTATCACCCAGAGCTGGAGGAAGCGGGTAAGAATCCGCTGATCATCGACTCCAAGGAACCGACCATCACCTTCGAGGAATACGCTATGGCTGAAAATCGCTACCGTTTGCTCAAGAGGGTAAATCCTGCTCATGCCGATGAACTCATGGCCTTGTCACAGAAAGACGTGACCAAGTCCTGGAAGTTCCTGGTTGCCCGGGCCGCGGCCCTTGAGCCGGAAAAATAATCTGTTACACAGTCAGTATCCCTGCTCCCGAAAGCTGCAGGGATACTGGCACTACCCATAAAAAAAGGGGTTTCGGAAATTACTTTCCGAAACCCCTTTTTTTATTTAATCAAGATTCAGCTTTCAACTCTTGGCTTCCATCTCCCGCTGCTGCTTGATCTTCTCATAGTCCTGAACCGACTCAAGCACTGATTCATCCTGACGCTGTTTGATCTCCACCACCTTGGCCTGGATCTTGTCCTCTCTTATTTTCATGCCTTGGGCACCAAAGAGGGTCGCAGCCAAATATTTGAAAGAGAAGAGCATGAGCTCCACATCATCTTCTTTAATCTTGGCCACCGTCTCTTCGTCAATAATGAAGGTATCAAGAAAGGAACTCTCAAAGACAAAGGTACGGAAATGGTCAAGATCGGTCGAGGCCATGAAGAACATGCGTTTGGCCTGTTCCGAGAGGGTGGCCTGATGGCCGAATGACTTGCGCCGCATAACCAGGCGCAGCCATTCCTTGTTCATCTCATCCCGCAGATCAACGCCCTGATCGGCGCGCCATTCACGGACAGTCCATTCCTTATCCTCTTCAAAGCCCTTGCAGTGCTCTTCCTTGACGATAAAGAAAAATTTTTCTTCGTCGTTCTGATCGCCATCCTTGCTCTTGTTATCACCACCCTCGTGAAAATCAGCCATTCCTACGGGATAATAGCGACAGGCAGAAGGCCGGTCACTGTAAACCGTGCATCCTTCAGGGGTCACAAAAGGACATTTCTGATCCTCTTCACGCAGTTTGATGGCCACACCCGGCATATCGGTCTGCTCAAGGTAGACAGGGGTCGCATACTGCTGAATAAACTCATGGGCTGGCATATCCAACCGTTTTCTCAACTGCAGGATATCATAGGGGGTCAGAATAATCTTGATCCCTCCACAACAGGCGGTAAAGCATTTGACTCCGGGATGACAGCGAAACTTGATCCTGCTGTCGAGTGTCAGTTTCTGAGGAAGGATATTGGATGGATTGGTTGCTTTACCAAAGAGAACCTTCTCTTTGCCCGACATATTTTGCTCAGTCATAATATCACCTTATAATTAAATAGTTAGAAGCCGTTATGAAATGAACAATTTTTTTTCTCATTTCCTTTACGAATTCTTATGTCGCCTCAAAGAATCAGCCTTTTTTTCCCGACTGCCTCTTTGGGTAACGCCTGGCTAGTACAATACAAAAACCGTTACGAAACAACTTGAACCTTTATAACGATTTCGCTACACAGAATTTATGATAATAAGCATATACCCTGCCCCTGTCAAACCTATTTCATGGCATCCGGCACCAGAGCATGGTTGCCCTGGTGCCGGATGCTCCAGGTATGGATGAAAAGCAACCCCCACATAACGCTTGTCATATCCCTTGCAGTTTACGGCAAGAATCCTTATAGTTGTGTTCAAAGATAACGCTTCCAGTCATTTTTTCATTGTCCCTCTTCGCAACTTAAGTAAATATAGGAAAATTTAATGAAACTTTTTGTCCAACCCATTGATTACGCGAAGGTCCAGACCCTAATCTACCATCTTCCGGATGGCCCTGCCCTGTCCTTAAATATTGGCGGGATCGGAGAATTCCTTGATTTGGAAATGGACATTGGACATGTCTGTGACACCTCAGACATTGATGGTGTTATCCATTTTTTCCCCAAGGGAAATGCCTGAGAAATCCTTCTCTTCCAAGTGACTTTAAGTTAACCACTTGAAATTGTATTCTTTATTTTTTTCCTTGGCCGCCAATGCAGACATTCATTGGCGGAAAGTTACTCAATGACAAACCGCCGAGTACGGCATGAGGTGCTAACGGCCAGATGTCACCCCACCCCCTGATCAATCTCAAGTACGATGGTCATATGCACACCCGATACTGCCATCATGCCGTAGGCAGCATGGAGGAGTATGTGCTGTCAGCCATCAAAAAAAACCTGGAACATATCGTATTTCTTGAACATATGGAGGCAGGTGTCAACTATTTTGAGATAACCTGGCTGACAGACAAAGACTTTGATGACTATTTCCAAGAAGGGCGGAGACTCCAGGAGGAATATGGCGACCGACTCACCATCGGGCTGGGAGTTGAGGTAGGGTTCAGCACCACTCACTGGCAGGAGCTGCAGGAGCGGTTGCAAAAACATTCCTGGGATCAAGTAGGGATTTCCTACCATTTTATGCCTGACCTTGACCACTCTTTTGACTTGAACCTGGTCAGCAGGCAAGAAAGAAATATCAAGGCGATTACAGCAGCAGGCTGTGAGAGAGTCCTTGACAACTATTTCAGCACCCTCATCCAGGCAGTCCTTGTCCTCCCGGGCACTGTCCTCTGCCATCTGGACGCGGCTCTCCGTTTCCAGCCGGAGCTCCACCTCAGCCAAGGCCACTGGCAACAGATCAGTAAACTGCTCGACACAGTTAAGGCCAAAAATATGGCCCTTGAAATCAACACCTCAGGTTTTTCTATCCGTGGAAATCCTTTTCCACTCCCGGCCATTATCCAGATGGCCATCGAGCGAGAGATCCCTCTGCAGGCGGGATCTGATGCCCACAGGCCAGAGGATGTGGGCAGAGACTTTCATAAACTTCCTGTACTGCTGCAACGACTTCCGCTCTGATCCAGCTTTGGTATCTTATGCCAGAAACTCTGCCATGGCCGCTTTCAAGGATGCCGCATTAAAAGGCTTCTGAATAATCTTGTTTACTCCGGCAGCCAAGGCTGCCTTGTTATCCTGGGCCTCGTTCTGGGTAGTAACCATGATCACCGGCAGCTCTGCGACAGAATATCTTGCTCGTATCCTTTCCGTCAGACCGACCCCGGTTATCTCCGGCATATTCAGATCCGTTAAGACCATTGCTGGTTTTTCTTTCGCCAGCCATTCGAGTGCCGATGCCGGAAACTCAAACAATACCGGATCATAGCCCAGTTCATGCAGGGTGGCCTTGTAGATGTTGAGAATCATCCTGGAATCATCGACCGCCACCACCTTCTGTTTCACTTTTTTCTCTTCAGTACCAACCAGAAGTCCGGCAAACTCATCCATGCCGACCTTCTTCAACAGCTCATGGTAATGATTCCTTACATCCTGATGGGCATGAGGAAGATAAACCATGGCCATTTCCTGAAAATAGGGCTCATCGGCAAGGCTCATAAAGATCTTGTCTACCTGACCATTGACTATGATTTTGGTGATATGCCGGGCCTCATCGTCCTTCTCCATCAACAGGTTTTTAATACCTGCCACCATAATCTCAGAATAATTACGTTCGATCGCCCTGGCGGCAGCAATACAGACATGATCCTCCTTGTCCGTCAGTCCAACGGTCAGGGTATAAGCCCCTTTACGCAAAGGTAGAAGAGCAAGCGTCTCATAGGCCGCAAAACGGACATTGGCGCTCTTGGGATCACGTCCCAGCAACTTTCTGATCGGCATAATTGCCGACTCATCTCCGATATCACCCAGGACATTCAAGGTGTGAATCTGGAAATCAGGATCATCATGTAAAAGATTTTCTATAAGATTGGGAACCGCCTTGGCGCCAATACGGACAATCTCCTGTTTGGCATAGGTCCGCATATGGGCATAATGAGAGCGCAGGGTTTCATTCAATTTTTCTAAAGAGACCTGATCCTGGACATCGGCAAAGATTGATAGGATCATAAAATCAAGCTCATTATCCGTCCCCATCCTCTCGGCCAGACGATGCATGGCTGTCGGCGTTCCAACCTGGCCAAGCGCCTGAACTGCCGTGACAATCAGATCTCGATTGGCGGCATAGAGATAATCAGTCAGAACATTGATGGCCTCAGGATCCCCAATCAGACCAAGGGTCTCAAGGACAAGTTTGATTTCTGCTTCATCCTGAGAGCCAGCAACCAGAGCCATCAAGGCCAGCGTTGAATCGTCAGATCGAAGTTCCCCGGCAAGCTGAATCAGATACTGCTTCCCCTTGATTTCCGGATTGCCGAGAAAACCGCTCAACAGCTCAGGATAGGCCAGCAGTTGCGAGATCAGAGTCTCTTTGATAATCGGCAGTTCAGTAGCCAGAACCGGATAATCAGCCAGCAGATAAAGAAGCTGAGGTATACTGAATGACACCTCCCCCCTGGTAAGCTCATAGATCAAACGATTCTGAGTCTTTTTATCCACCTCACCTAGATGAGAGAGGACCAGTTGCGTCTTCATGGCATCGCCGGTTTTTATATTATCCTGAATCTCTTCAATCATGTGCTGAGTACTTAATCCAACCATACCATCTCTTCCAATGTTTTTTTTGGTTAATA
Organism: Desulfobulbaceae bacterium UBA2213; assembly: GCA_002327225.1. Taxonomy (GTDB): domain Bacteria; phylum Desulfobacterota; class Desulfobulbia; order Desulfobulbales; family Desulfocapsaceae; genus UBA2270. The sequence continues at coordinate 7,049 of DCUN01000106.1, read as the reverse complement.
ATATTTTATACACAACCGCAATTAATAAACGATTCCACACGACTCTGAGAGTCTATATCACAGAGTTACAAGATTTGTCCATAAGGCCAGAAAAAAAGGCCTGTTCTGCTTCCTCAGTTCAACAGACTGGCTCTTATTGCGGATACCAGTCAACCCCGATTTTCCGCACCACATTAAAGCCACCACTCAAAACCAGACTTTTTTGCAGCCCCACACTGTCCAAGAAACTCTGGATCTCAAAAGAGCGGGTTCCGGCATCACAGAGCAGAATCATGGTCGTATCTGCCGGCAGTTCCTGATACCTGGCCCGCACCTCGTTATAGGGGATGGCCAGCCATCGTTCTGATCCGAATTTCTCAACAAAGGGTTCGACCTCCTTTGGGTGTCTGATATCGAGTGCAACCCAGTCTGGTTGCGTAGAAAAATCTTTCATCCACTCTAAAAAGGATACCATGGCGACCTTGCGCAGGCGGCCATCACAAATATTATCGGCCACATAGGCGGCGGCATTAATGGAATCAATGGCCGCGGAAAAAGGTGGAGCATAGGCCATTTCCAGGGTGCCGAAATCGTCTATGGAGGCCCCTGTTCCAACAAGAGCTGCGGCCGCATCAATACGCGCCGAGATGCCATCCCCCATGGGGCCGAACCCCTGGAGCCCCAGTACCCTCCTGGTCCGCCTGTCAAAGACCATCTGAAAGATCACGTTATCGACAGTGGGAAAAAAATGGGCCCGGTCGGACGGGGCGGTCAAGGCCACATCCGCATCATAGCCCTCAGCCAAGGCCACGTCATGGCTCAACCCAGTGGCGCCGATGCAGACATCAAAGGCCTTCATGATAAAACTACCCACCGCTCCTTTGAAAACGGAAGGAATACCTGCCATATTATCGCCAGCCACCCTGCCCTCTTTATTGGCGAGGGAACCCAAAGGGGCGTAGAATTTCTTGCCGGAAACCAGATGACGAACCTCAATACAATCTCCGCCGGCATAGATAAGGGGATCCGAGGTCTGCATCCGCTCATTGACCACAATCGCGCCCATAGGTGAGATCTGAAGTCCGCACTCACGCGCCAGCTCTGAACGGGGACGGACACCGGCTGCCATGATCACCAGATCGGCATCAATAGTACGTGAGTGTGTACGAACAGCTGTCACCTTGCCTTCCTCTCCCAGAATCTCGGCAGCGCCCTCGCCGAGCAGAACCGTCACCCCTTTATCACGCAGGTGCCTTGTAAGCATGGCAGCCATTGGAAAATCAACGATCCTTGGCAGGAGCTGATCCATGAACTCAAGCAGCGTCGTCTCCACCCCCCACAGATCAGTCAGGGCCTCCGCCATCTCCACCCCGATGGCGCCACCGCCAATGACAACCGCACGCGCCACCTTGCCGCCGGCAATTCTCTTCTTGATCTCAATAGCCTTATGCAGATTGCTGATGGTAAAGACACCATCGAGATCGACGCCAGGGATCGGCAGGATAAAGGGACGACTGCCGGTGGCCAGCATCAGCTTATCATAGGCGATACCCTGTTTGACCCCACTCTCCACATGCTCAACCTGCACGATTTTATTCTTGCGGTCTATGGCCAGGGCCCGGGTCCGGGTCAGGGTTGTCACCCCTTTGGCATCCTGAAAAAAGGCCTCGTTGCGCACCATATGAAAACTGGTCGAACGCAGCTCTGATTCATCAGACACATCTCCAGAGACATAATAAGGGATACCACAGCCGCCATAGGAGATCAGGCTGTCTTCGTCAATAATGGTCACCTCAGCGTCCTGCATCAAACGCTTGACCCGACACGCAGCCTTAGGGCCTGCCGCCACCCCGCCGATAATGACAATTTTCTCGCCCGTCTTTGTACTCATACTTCTTCTCCATTTTTCGTAACTATTTAATATAAATATACAATTAAAATTCAAACCGCCTGTCATTCAGCGTATAGTCGTGAAATCAATCTGCAGGTAAAACGATGATAAAGAGTGTCCCCTCTCCCTCTTTACTCTCAACCTCAATGGTTCCATGGTGATGTTCGATAATGTTACGGCTTATGGCAAGGCCAAGCCCTGTCCCTCGATTTTTATCTGTAAAAAAGGGTTTAAAGATCTGCTCTGTCATTTCGGCAGACATCCCCTTACCGTTGTCTCGAATCATAATCTTCACCGTTCCGGCGGTCACCGCTCCCGGCGTTCCTGGTTCCCGCGGAATCAGAATATCCCCGTCCACCCCCGGCTCCTGCGCCAGATGGCCGTCCATGGCCGTCACAGCTCCTGCAAGGCCTCCCACTGTGGTCGTGACCTGTAACACTCCATTATCCTCCATGGCCTGCAACCCGTTTACCAGAATATTCAGCAAGGCACGATAAAACATCTCCTGATCCAGATCAATTGGAGCAAGACCAGGTTCAAGCTCAGCCCGTACTTCCACATTTTTTTCTCTGGCGCTGGGTTCAATAAATTGCAAGGCCCGGCGGACAACACTATTGACATCAACCTTTGACAGTTTTGGTTCCTGAGGTTTGGCAAAATCAAGAAACTCCATGACAATATTATTCAGCCGTGTGGTCTCGTCCACAATAATTCTGGCCAGCTGCTCATTCCCTGGAGCTACCTTTTGAATCCTCTTTTCCAGGAGCTCAGCGGTGCTCCTGACGATCCCCAGCGGACTTTTAATCTCGTGAGACACCGTGGCCACCATGGTACCCAGCTGGGCTAGCTGTTCCGATTGATTCAATTTTTCTTCCAGACGAAGCCTTTCAGTTGCCCGGATTTCCATGATCCTGTCGCCACGACTGACAATGGTACGAAGAACAAGAAAGAGCACAGCCATAATAATGCTGGAAACCAGAATAATTCTCCCCTGCAATTCGATGATGGCGCCATACTCCTTGGACAGATCCTGCGTAATCTCTATAACCCCCATTATCTGTGGACTAGAAGTGCCACTGCTGCTGACCTGACGAAAGGGAATATAGGTCTTGAGTTGACATTGAACCGAGAGAGCGCCGGGCATCAAACTCCAGAGAGAACCACTGAAAACAATCTGGGAACTGGGTTTATTTTTCAAGGCCTTTTGATATTCCACCCCCCCCACATCTTTCTTGCCCACCAGTTCCGGATATGTCGAGTAGGAAATAATATTGATACTTGAGTCATAGATGGTAACCGATTCAGTTGTTAACCCCTGCGTAGCATTCTTCACAATACGATCCAGCATCGCAAACTGCTCAGGCTGACTGAGGGCGATTTTCCCGAAGCGGACAAGGGTTGGCAGGACAAAACTACGAAAAACCTGCTGATTCAGATTTTCCGCCAACAGCAGTGAATAATCCTCACTCTGTTCAAGCATAACCTTCCGGGCGTGATTGGATATAACCCAGGAAAGCACCAGGGTGAAAACGAGAATAACTCCAAGACTGGTAAAGGAAAAATATTTAACCAGTTGAAATGGACGTGATCCAGCCTGAATTTCCTCTTTTCGCAAGGGCTTTTCCACCATCATCGAGATCAATTTTCCAGGCGAAATCCTATTTCTCACTACACACCCCGCAACGCCTGCAAACTTTTGTCTCACAGGCCATCGTTGGTTTTTCGGCAAAGGCCTTGATATATTCATCCCACAGATAGTGTTGTTGAATCCCGTGATCGACAATATTCCAGGGAAAATCTTCATCACAACCATAGCCACGAACTGCATACTGCTCAACTTGCAGATTGTTCTTGCGCATGGCCTGTTTCCACGACAGATCCTGGGCCGCCATATCAAACAAGACCGAACCAATCCTGCGATCCCCACGTGCCAGTACCGCCTGGAACAGGGCATTCTCCGGTTTATCGCATATCATCCGGACGTTGGCCTCTTTTTTTAATCCATTTTTTAAAAATTTTATTTTTTCCTTCAGAGCCCGTACCGCGCCAGCCCCATCACCCCGTTCATATGGCATCAGTCGCTCGCTCACACCAAAGGGATGAAACTGAAACGGGGTCCATGGCTTGGGGGTAAAACTATTCACCGACAGGGTAATTTCGCAGAGCCGTCCTTTGTCACGACCTATGGGCTGGATACGCTCCTTGATCCTGCTGATAAGGAGCAGCATCTCTTCGAGATCTCCCAGAGTCTCTGTAGGGAGACCAATCATCAGATAGAGCTTCAATTTATATAGACCTGCCCGCGCCAGACCTTCTGCTGCAGTCAGAAGATCATCAGCAGTCAAGCCCTTATTGATCACCCGGCGTAACCGCTCTGAGGCCCCATCGGGAGCAATGGCCACACTCTTGAGCCGGCTTTTTTCCAGAAGACTCAGCAGCGGCCCGGAGATCCTGTCGGCACGAAGCGAAGAGAAAGCAAGCGAACAGCCACTGTCAAGAAGGTAGCTGGAGAGAAAAGCCAGGGACTCCTGATCCACCATTTCCATCCCTAACAGCCCTATACGATTGACTGTTTCCGGACGTTCAGCCAGACCACTGAGTACGGCATCAACGTCCCAGAGTCGTGGCGGTCGATAGATAAAACCAGCGGCACAGAATCGACAGCCCCTGGAACATCCCCGGCCAAGCTCGGTCAGATAGAGATCTGAGAACTCCGCATTCGGGGTCAAGAGTTGGGAGTGCGCCGCCCTCTCACAGCTCAGGGTGGTCACTTTGCGGATACGATCAGGGAGGCCGGGGGCAGGAACATGGCCGCTGAACGATCCGTTCTCATCATAGGTCGTTGTGTAGAGCGACGGGGCATAGCAACCAGGAAGGCTGAGACTGATCTCTTGTAACAGTTCAGAGCGCCTTATACCTTTCTTTTCAAGAGAGTCGGCAAGAAAGCTGACAAGGGGGGCCAGAACAGGTTCCGCCTCGCCGAGAACAAAAAGATCGACAAAAGGGGCCAGGGGCTCAGGGTTCATAAAGGTGGCGACACCTCCACAAACGACCAATGGCTGCCCGGCACACACTCTCTCTTCCCGATTTTCAGCAAAAGGCGGGAGGCCGCCGGCCAGAAGGAGACGAACAATGTTCAGATAGTCATGCTCAAAACTGATGGAGAAAAAAACCAGGGGAAAGCTGTCAAGGGTGCGGCCAGACTCCAGGGAGCGCAGGGGAACGTCTGCTCCGGAATAGAAAAAACGTTCACAGACTATTCCTTCCATTTCGCCCAGCAGGGCATAGACCAGTTGAAACCCGAGGCTGGACATGCCAACGGAATAAGAATTGGGATAGAGCAGGGCAATGGGCAACTGCCCTGTCCATTTCTTCAGATAACTCCCTTTTTCCTGAGCAAGGAGTGAGCGACGATCCATTTCAGATGACAGAGGTCAGAGAACAGAGATCAGCGCAAAAGAGCGCTACACGCCTCAAAAATCTGTCCTCCGTCCTCTGTCCTCTGTCCTCTGTCAATCAGTTTGCCTTTTTACGGAGATAGGTCGGAGTCTCCAGATAGTCTTCATTCCAGGGCCGCGACTCCTTCTGACTGCGCATACTCTCTTTACGGGGCGAGGAAACACCGAGATTATCAAAACCTTCAAAGTTGGATTGCAGCAGCGGGGTGACAAAAGAGTGACGCGGGTTCGTCGGAGCCGGCGTTGCCGGAACCTCCTGCATACTGGTAATCTTTACTGTCTTACGTGGTTCCTCAAGCAGACTGAGCGGTTCATTTTTTTTGACCACATTGCCAATTCCAGTGGCAATCACCGTGACACGCAGCTCATCACCAAGTGTTTCATCATAGAGGACACCAAGAACAATTTTGGCGTCCTCATCCACCTTACTTTGAATAAGAGCCGAGACCTCCATATACTCAGCCAGGGTCAAGCTCTCTTCGGTGCCTGATATGTTGATAATAAGACCACGAGCACCATCTATCCCCATATCTTCCAGAAGTTGATTATCAATGGCCCGCTTGGCTGCCTCGGTCGCTCTGCTTTCACCAACAGCCGCACCGGACCCCATGATGGCCGGCCCCACTTCCTTCATAACCGCACGCAGATCAGCAAAATCAGCATTAATCATTCCCGGCACATTAATCAGATCTGTAAGCCCCTTGACCGCCTGCAACAGGACATGATCGGCCATGACGAACATATCGGCAAGCCTGTTATTTTTCTGCATCAGAGAGAGAAGCCGATCATTGGGAACGGTAATGATGGCATCAACGTATTTTCGCAGTTCATCCCACCCAGCTTCTGCTGTGCGCATTCGAGCCTTGCCTTCAAAATGAAAAGGTTTGGTCACCACTGCCACAGTGAGCGCGCCCAGCTCTTTCGCCACCTTGGCCACAACAGGGGCGGCGCCTGTTCCGGTGCCACCGCCAAGCCCTGCCGCAACAAAGACCATATCGCTGCCCTTCAGGGCCTTTTTGAGTTCCTCCAGGGATTCATGAGCGGCCTGGGCTCCGACATCAGGATCCATACCTGCACCCAACCCTTTCGTGATACTGGGACCAATCTGCAGGCAGATATCCGCACGAGATTTGTGCAGATCCTGTTTATCCGTATTGGCAACAATAAACTCAACGCCCTGAAGCTTATTATTCACCATGGTGTTTATGGCATTGCCGCCGCCACCACCGACACCAATAACCTTTACCACCGCCACACCTTCTGTCTCCGCCATTCTAAACGGCATAATCTCACCCCTGAGTATCATTCGCCAAAGCCCCTGCCTGAAGGCCTGTTAACACAACCGTTGTTCGAAGAAAATCGTCACCCTGCACTGCCGCAACCGGCATACATATCTGTAAGCGAAACAGCCGGAAAGAGACGTACCGTTTCATACCCGCTCCTGAATATCAGACTACAGAATATAGCACCTGCTGATACTCGCTTAAACAAAAAACATCAGGATCACATGATTTTTTTCATCCACATCTTCATGCGCCCGACCATTGAGGAATCGTTCTGTATTCTCTGCGCCCGATTCTCATGGCCATACTTGACCAGCCCGACAGCAGTCGTACAACGCGGAGTATGCACATCTTCCACACGCCCTCCAATCTTGACCGGATAGCCGATGCGGACCGGCAGATCAAAAATCTGTTCAGCCAGATCCACCAGATTGGCAA
>DCUN01000080.1 GCA_002327225.1 Desulfobulbaceae bacterium UBA2213 | reverse complement strand
GAATCCGGCACAGGAAAAACCCTGGTTGCCAAGTCCCTGCATTACAACAGTCGCCGGAAAGACAAACCTTTTATGGTGGTAAATTGTTCCGCCTTGCCCGAGACGCTCCTGGAAAGCGAACTGTTCGGTCACGAGAAAGGAGCGTTTACAGGGGCCACAGAGCGCAGGATTGGACGATTCGAACAGGCAGAGGGTGGAACTCTTTTTCTTGATGAAATCGGCGAAATCAGCCCATCTGCCCAGATAAAACTCCTGCATGTAGTTCAGGAACGAAATTTTCAGCGACTAGGCTCTACACAGTCAATACAATGTGATGTACGGCTTGTTGCGGCCACCAACAAAGATCTTGAACAGGCCGTGAAAGAGAAGAGTTTCAGAGAAGATCTTTATTATCGACTCAATGTCTTCCCTGTTTATATGCCACCATTACGGGAAAGGCGTACCGATATACTGCTCCTGGCAGAATATTTTCTCGAAAAATATGCCCGGGAAAATAAAAAAATCATTACGCGAATCTCTACCACGGCGATCGATATGCTCGTTCAGTATCACTGGCCGGGCAACGTGCGGGAACTGCAGAACTGTATGGAACGGGCTGTTCTTATCTGCGATAATGAAGCAATAAAAGGTGTGCATCTGCCACCAACCCTGCAGACAGCAGATTCCGGCAAGCTCAACAACCTGATTTCACTTGCCGGATCCGTTGAAAATTTTGAAAAAGAACTGATCATTGAAGGCTTGAAGCTTCATAATGGCAACCAGACCAAAACAGCAGAGTCGCTGCAGACCAGTTTAAGGATTATCAATTATAAAATTCATCAATACAAGATCGATCCGAAAAAATTTAAAATACCAACATCATGAAAATCTTACTTCATCTCTGTTGTGGACCATGCTCCATCTATCCGGTAACACAATTACGAAACGAGGGGAGAGAGGTCCATGGATATTTTTATAACCCGAACATCCATCCTTACCGGGAGTTCAAGAAACGAATCGAAGGAGTTCAGCAATTTGCAGAACAAACCAAACTCGAAGTCGATATTGAAAGCAGGTATGGCCTGACAGAATATTTACGAAAGGTCGTTTTTCATGAACAGGAACGATGTCCCCTTTGCTATGCCATGCGCCTGGAAACAGTAGTTCGAAAAGCAAAAGAGAGGGGAGATGACGCCTTTTCAACCACTCTGTTATACAGTAAATACCAGGATCATGAATGCATTCGTACAACCTGCGAAGATCTCGCCCTCACATATCAGATTGATTTTTATTATCAAGATTTCAGAGAGGGGTGGCAGGAAGGGATAGACAGGTCTCTTGAAATGGAATTATATCGACAGCCATACTGTGGTTGTATATATAGTGAGCAGGAACGGTACGACAAGAGCAGCAAAAAGAATGTTAAAAAAATTACTCTATTATAACAAGAGAATGGAACTATGGTTAGCATATTGATCCTTGCCACAACGAATAAAAATAAGGTTAAAGAGTTTCAGGAAATGCTGAAAGATTTTCCCATTGAAATTCGTTCACTTGCCGACTTTGGCCCACTTCCCGAGGCCATCGAGGATGGGGAAACATTTGAAGAGAATGCTTACAAAAAGGCCATCCATACCGCCAGGATCCTCGGTTTTCCGGCAATCGCTGATGACTCCGGTCTTGTCGTAGAGGCCCTAGATGGTGCCCCGGGGGTCTACTCAGCACGATATGCCGGTGACAAGGCAACGGATAAGGAAAATGTTGCTAAATTATTGCAAGAGATGAAAAGGGTAGACAACCGTAAGGCAGCCTTTCGATGCGTACTGTCCATAGCGGTTCCGTCTGGGCCTGCACTCACCTATGAAGGAAGTTGTGATGGGGTTATCCTGGAGGAGCAAAGAGGGGAGAGTGGTTTTGGCTATGATCCAGTTTTCTATTTTGATGATCTGGGAAAAACATTTGCTGAATGCACCATGGAAGAAAAAAACAAGGTAAGCCACCGTGGCAAGGCTCTCGCCGAGTTAAAAGCAGAATTCCCCCAGGTGCTCAAGTGGCTTGATCAGCGACTCGCGGAAGTAAAACCACCCAAACCCGACCATAGTGAATTTGAACATAATGATTGGTCAAAATAGGGGCAAGAAGACAGTCAGTTCTTCTCAAAGAACCTCTTCTCATCGACCAGCACCCGCCAATCTGCCTGTAGTTCAACCGCTTATTGACCAGATTTTGCACACCAATTCCAGATAGTTTACCTGCTCCCGACCAACAATACGGTGTTAAACTTTTTTGTTGACAAAAGAGGCTGGATTCTCTTATATTGATAAGTTTGTTGTCAGAAAGGGCGCATAGCTCAGCTGGCTAGAGCCACCGGCTCATAACCGGTCGGTCGTAGGTTCGAGTCCTACTGCGCCCACCACATTACTGCTGAATCTGAATCCAACCACCAGGTTCCTTGAATACATTATCGTTTCTCACAAACAAGACAGGGAAGGAAGAATTTCCCAGACGCCATCTGGCCATCAAGGATGACTCTCCCTGGTGCAGGCGGAATAAAATAAAAAGGTACACCCCTGCAGGGATGTACCTTTTTTTATTGCCTGGCGGAAACTCTTCCCGGAGGCAGACCGCGTGAACGTATACGTCCATCATATCCTTGCAGCCCTTGATCAGCTTGCGCCCTTTTCGCTGGCCGAGAACTGGGACAATGTGGGGCTGCTTGCAGGCAACCCGCAGACGCCGGTCACCTCGATACTCCTGGGACTTGACCCGACCATACGGCTCCTGGATGAAGCCATTGCCCGCGGGGCAAACACCATTATCACCCACCATCCCTTTATCTTTCATCCTCTGAGCACGGTCCTCACCAGCACCCCTGTCGGCATCTTTCTTGAAAAAGCACTGGCTCACACGATCAACGTCATCAGCTGCCACACCAATCTTGACAATGCCGAAAGCGGCGTCAGCGACGCCCTGGGCAGGGCCCTCGGCCTGACAGCCCTTACCCCGCTTCGCCCGCTGGCCACTCCGGAAACAGGCGCAACCGGCATGGGCCGCATTGGTATCTTTGAGCGCCCTCTCTCCGCCACTGCCTTCATGGATAGACTCTTCCAGATCCTGCAGCTGACAACCATCCAAGTCGCCGGCACGATCCCGGAACAGATCAGGACCGTCGCCCTCTGCGGCGGAAGCGGATCAGAGCTTGCAGAGACTGCACGAAGCCGAGGCGCGGACCTCTACCTCTCAGCAGAGATCAAACATTCCACCGCCCGCTGGGCCGAAGCATGTGGATTCTGCGTCATCGATGGCAGCCATTATGGCACGGAACAACCCGTCATGCCCTACCTGCAGGACATGATCCAGACAATGGCTGCAACAAACAACTGGTCACTGGAGGTCTTCCTGACCCAGACCGAAAAGCACCCTTTCCATTCTTACAGCAAAACAGACATCCCCTCTATACACAGTAAGACACACAATACGAACGGCTCCCAAACCTGCAACCACACGAATAATCCCATATAACCAAACGAACCAGGAGAACACCTTGAACGAAGTCATATCTCAACTCATCGCCCTGCAAAAAATCGACCTGCATCTCGACACCATTGACAACAAAATAAAAGAGGAGCAGGACGCCCTTGACAGACAAAGCGCCATGCTCGCTCAAAGAGAGTCTGACATTGACGACCTCCATGAACAGATCAGCACCCTTGAAAAGGAACGACGCACACTGGATCTGGAACTGGGAGAGGAGCTGGTCCATGTAAAATCGCGCCAATCAAAAATGATGCAGGTACAGACCGGTCGGGAACAGACCGCCCTGCTCAAGGAAATCGAAGACGGCAAACAGAATATCAAGGACAAAGAAGACAAAATTGTCTCCATCATGGCAGAAGTGGAGTCACTGACCGCTCAGGTCACCAGACAACAGGAACTCCTGCAGGCAGAAACAAAAAGCCTGGCAGAAGAAACTATCAAGACCAAAGAGGCCATTGAGGCCATCAGCAAAAGCAAACAAACAGAGAGCAACAAACGGCAAAAGCACGCCAGTGAAGTGGAGGCAAAACTCCTCAGCAAATACACTATCCTGCGGGAGCGCCGCAATGGCCTGGCCGTAAATAATGTCCTGGCGGGCGTCTGTCAGGGTTGCTTCATGAGCATCCCGCCGCAGCAGTACAATACCCTGCTGCGGGGAGATAAGCACCTTGACTGTCCTGTCTGTCAGCGCATCATCTACCATCTGCCGCCAGACGATCAGGAATAAGAAAAGAGCCTGCGTCCCCACGACTTTCTCCTTTCAACTTTCCCGCACCTGCGGTAATATATATCTTCGAAGCGGGTGCATGATCGCTCCGGCCTTTGAGCCGGGGAGGAAAGTCCGAACTCCGCAGGGCAGGATGGTTCGTAACGCGAACGCCGGGTGACCGGGGGAAAGTGCCACAGAAAATAAACCGCCCAGGAGGGTGCTGGGTAAGGGTGAAACGGCGAGGTAAGAGCTCACCGCCTGGATGGTGACATCCAGGGCACGGCAAACCCCATTCGGAGCAAGACCAAATAGGGAGACGTTTAAGGGCTGCCCGCTCATTGTCTCCGGGTAGGTTGCAAGAGGTGTCGGGCGACCGGCATCCTAGTGAAATGATCATGGCCCCGCTTGCGGGGGACAGAATTCGGCTTACAGCCCGCTTCGTTTTTTTAGGTGCCGTTAAAGGTTTGAGCAAGTCTTTTTCTGCGCAAACCTTTCTACGGCACCTTATGCCACTACAAAGAAACAGCAGTCTTTTCCGGCTGTTTCTTTAAGAGGCGTCTTGCAGAGAACATAAACAAGCGCTTCGCACCGGTAACCATATGCCGCTCACTGCTTTTTACTTTTACGATTTTTTTTAACAACGGCGTATCCTCCTGACCTCTTTTATGCCATCTGCCGCCGTCATTATCCCTGCCGCCGGAAGCGGAACCAGGATGGGCCTGGGCCACCCGAAGCAGTACCATCTCCTTGCCGGCGTCCCCATCCTGATCCATACCATCCGGGCCTTTGTTACCGTCGCCGCTGCCGCCATCCCTGGCTCTCACGGCATTAGGACGTCCCTGTCCGTCGCCGCTGCCGCCTCTATCAACCGCATTGTTGTTGTTGTACCGCAGGACTTCCTGGCTGAAACCAGGCAGCTTCTTGCAGAGTACAATCTGACCAGCACCGCCATCACCGTCACTGCCGGAGGCCGAAGACGGCAGGATTCCGTGCTGGCCGGCATTGAGTGCCTGGCGGAGGCAACAGAGCTCGTCCTGGTCCATGATGGCGCACGACCGCTGGTAAGGCCCGATCTCATCCAGCGCTGCCTTGAGGGCGCATGGCAGCATGGCGCGGCCATTGCCGCCATACCGGTTAAAGACACCCTGAAAAAGGCCCATCCGGATCATACCATCGCGGCAACCGTTGATCGCCGGGATCTGTGGCAGGCACAAACCCCGCAGGCAGCCAGGCTCTCCCTGCTCAGACAGGCATATGCCACTCTTGAAGACAGGGACGTAACCGACGAGGCCGCCCTGCTGGAACAGGCAGGGATTGCCGTCACCCTCGTTGAAGGCTCTGAGACCAACATCAAAATCACCCGACCTGACGACCTGATCCTGGCGGAGAAAATCATGGGCCCACCCTCCAGCCCCACCATGCGTATCGGCCACGGCTATGACGCCCACCGCCTTGTTGCCGGCAGAAACCTTGTGCTTGCCGGCGTGATAGTCCCGCACGAGCTGGGGCTGGCAGGTCACTCCGATGCCGACGTGGTCACCCATGCCCTCTGCGATGCCGTGCTGGGGGCGCTTGGCGCCGGTGACATCGGTCGTCATTTCCCGGACTCGGATCAGCGCTTCAAGGATATCTACTCCATCACCCTGCTGGAACAGGTCATGCAACTGGTCGCAGACAAAGGCCTGGCACTCTCCAACGGCGATATCACTATCATCTGCCAGGCCCCGAAACTGGCGCCCCATATTGACACCATGCGCCGGATCCTGTCCACAGCCTGCCGGGTCGGCATCGAACAGATCAACCTGAAGGCCACCACCACCGAAAAAATGGGCTTTGCCGGCAGAGAAGAAGGAATCGGCTGCCATGCCGTGGTCCTGCTGACAAAGAAAGAATAAAGGAAAAGACAATGAACATCCCTCTCAACCCGGAACGGCTGGCCCGCACCTTTATCCAGCTCTGCGAAATAGACAGCCCGTCCCGCAGAGAAAAAGGGGTGTCCGACTACCTGCGCCGGACCTTTCACGANNAAACGATTTTTTTTGCCTGTCACATGGACACGGTGGAACCCGGCTGCGGGGTCAAGGTGGCGCGCAACGGCGACATCTTCACCAGCCGCGGCGACACCGTGCTCGGCAGTGATGACAAATCAGGGATCGCCGCCCTCATTGAACTTATCCGCATCCTCCGGGAAAAAAAGGTCGACCATGGTCCGATAGAGCTTCTCTTCACCACCTGCGAGGAGACAGGCCTGCTCGGGGCCAAGGCCTTTGATCGTACCAGAATGAGCGCCAGCTATGGCTACGCGCTCGACTCAACCGGCATTGACCGGATCATAACCGGGGCGCCCGCCGCCAACAAACTCAAAATCGAAGTCCACGGTATTGCCGCCCATGCCGGACTCCATCCGGAACAGGGGATCAGCGCCCTCTGCCTGACGGCAAGCGCCATAGCCAAGCTCCGCCTGGGGCGTATTGATGAGCAATCAACAGCCAACTTCGGCCTCATTCATGGAGGGGTGGCGACCAACATCATCCCGGATCATATCACCATTGAAGGTGAAGTCAGAAGCCATTGCCTGCACAAACTGGCCGCCCACACCGAAGAGATCAAGCGAACCTTTCAGCAGGTGATCGAAGGCTGGCCGCTTCCGCCGGTCGCTCTTCATCCATCCATGGAGCGAGCGACACTGGGCCATCCATGGCCTGCGTCCCAGGCTCCCGCGGCATTAGGACAGGTAAGCGAAGCGAAGCGAAGACTCCGGCCCTGTCCGTCGCCGCTGTCGCCAGACAAGCAAGACACCGCCGAGCCATCGGTTGAGATCACGGTCCAGCTGGAATACCCGGCCATGCGCCTTGAGATGCACGATCCGGTGCTGGCGCGAGTCAAAAAGGCCGGGATGAATCTGGGCCGTAATTTAGAGTTTGAGGTTGCAGGGGGCGGCAGCGATGCCAATATCTTCAACAGCTTCGGCCTGCCCACCGCCATCATCGCCACCGGCATGGACAAGGTCCATACCACAGACGAACGCCTGGACCTGAAAGATCTTATCCGCCTGACAGAGCTGCTCTTCGCCATTGTTGTCAGCTGAGCATTACGAGGCGCACCCTTTCCCGCTCCAGCTCACACGAGTTCTATCTGCCCTGGAGCGCCGGCCACAATCTCACCGATATCGGCACAGGCCAGGGGGTATCCCTGCGCCCGTATCCCCTTAAGGATAGCCGCAGCGGCTGTCGGACTGGCCGCAATCAGAAGGCCGCCCGAGGTCTGCGGATCGGCCAGGATCAGTTCAAGCGCATCCTGTTCAGGCCGTCTGCCCCTGAGCGCCTGGCCATAGTGCTTCCTGTTGACATGCGCGCCTTCGGGGATGATCCCCATATCAACAAAGTCCCTGACCCCATCAAGCACCGGAATCTGCTCGCCAAAGATCCTGGCGGCCACTCCTGAGGCAAAGAGCATCTCGGAGAGATGGCCCAGCAGCCCGAAACCGGTGATATCCGTGCAGGCATGCACCGCTTCTCCACGGCCCCGCACCTCCTGCACGACCTCGGCTGCCAGCCGGTTCAGGGTAACCATCACCTCGACAATGCGGGCCTCCACCTCCGGACCTGCCAGATTCCCCTTGATGGCCGTTGACAGGATGCCGAGACCCAGCGGCTTGGTCAGGAGCAATCGATCACCGGGACAGGCCCCGGCATTGAGCAGAACCTGATCGGGATGCACCACACCGGTGATTGCGAGACCATATTTCAATTCACTATCTTCAATAGAATGACCACCAACCAGCAGGGCGCCTGCCTCCTGAACCTTATCTAGGCCGCCGCGGATCACCTCCCGGAATACCGACATATCCATGGTCTTCACCGGACAGGCGAGGATATTCATGGCCAGGAGCGGCCGGCCACCCATGGCATAGACGTCACTCAGGGCGTTGGCGGCAGCGATCTGGCCAAAGCTGAAGGGGTCGTCGACAATGGGGGTGAAAAAATCCAGGGTCTGGATCAGGGCCGTCTCATCATTGAGCCGATAGACCCCGGCATCATCGCAGGTTTCTGCGCCGACAATCAAATTCGGATCTTTAGGCAGGGTAATTCCGCACAATATCTGACCCAGGTCCCCCGGGCCAAGCTTGGCCGCTCAACCGGCAGCCTTTACAGTACTTGTCAGCTTTATCATTATTCCTCTTCTCTCATTCTTCACACTCTTCAACACGGTCTTGCAAGGACAGTTCAATAGAAAAAAAGTAGCAGACCCTTCTTTCTTGTTGAATTTCTGCAGAACTTCATTATAAATGATTAGTATCAGATTTGATTGAAAGGCACAAAGGTAATTTCCTCTTTGTGCCTTTCCCTATTTTGGTGCCTGGAAGGAAGCCGACACAGCTTCCTGGAAACCATGACGAAACAACCCTTGATTTCCTGACGGTTTCTTCGCAGCGCATTATACATTTTTTATCAGTAAAATTAAGATATTATTTTACTCCAACGACTTACGAGAAAGAGAATATGACAAACGACAAAGGACAGCAACCAGAATCAGGCCGACCACGGCATGAATGTGGTGTTTGCGGTATCTTCGGCCATGAGGATGCGGCAAAGCTTACCTATTTTGGACTCTATGCCCTCCAGCACCGGGGGCAGGAAAGCGCTGGAATTGTTTCCTCAGATGGGAAAAAGGTCTCTATTCATAAAGACATGGGCCTGGTTCCGGAAATTTTTACCGAATCAATCCTCCAGGGTCTGCCTGGACACATGGCAGCCGGCCATGTCCGCTACTCCACTACCGGCTCCTCTCATATCACCAATACCCAGCCATTGCTGATAACTCACAGGGGAACAACCCTGGCCGTTGCTCACAATGGCAACCTGGTCAACGCCATTGAACTGCGGCATGATCTTGAAGACAAGGGATCCATCTTCCAGACCGGTATGGACAGTGAGGTCGTGCTCCACCTCATGGCGCGCACCACCCATCTCGGCCTGGATCGAGCCCTCGCCGAATCTTTCTCCTGCCTCAAAGGGGCCTACTCCATCCTGCTCATGACCCAGGATACCCTGGTAGCCATTCGTGACCCGGGTGGTTTCAGGCCGCTCTGCCTGGGAAAACTCAATAATGGCGGCTGGGTCGTCGCCTCAGAGACCTGTGCCTTTGATCTGATTGAGGCAAAGTATGTGCGGGATATCGAACCGGGCGAGATGCTTATCATCACCAAGGACGAAATGCGCTCCATCTTCCCCTGGCCCAAACAGAAGCCCAGCTTCTGTATCTTTGAACAGGTCTATTTTGCACGACCTGACTCGGATATATTCGGCATCAATGTCTATGAATCCCGAAAACGGATGGGTGAGATCCTGGCCCGCGAATTCCCTATCGACGCCGATTTTGTCATGCCCTTCCCCGACTCCGGCAACTATGCGGCCCTTGGGTATTCACAGGCATCCGGCTTGCCCATGGAAATGGGTATGATCCGTAACCATTATGTGGGCAGGACCTTCATCCATCCTACTCAGTCCATGCGCGACTTCAACGTCAGGGTCAAGCTGAATCCGGTCCGCTCCCTCCTCAAAGATAAACGGATTATCATCGTCGAAGACTCAATTATCAGGGGAACCACCGGCAAAAGCAGGGTCCGCTCGCTGCGCGACGCGGGAGCCAAAGAGGTCCACATGCTGGTCAGCTGCCCGCCAACCCGCAATGCCTGCTATTATGGCATTGATTTTCCCTCTTCAACAGAACTGATCGCCGCCAAGCGATCCGTGGCTGATATTGCCGACTATCTGGGCCTGGACTCGCTTCATTATCTCAGCCTGGAAGGACTGGTTGAGGCTGCCGGACTGGGAAAGGAAAATTACTGCCTGGCCTGTTTCGACGGCAACTACCCGGTAGCTCCAGACCTCACCTTTCATAAAGGGGCATTGGATATTTAGAGGCCGTTTGCTCTACGAGCAAGGGCTTTTTGGTGCTTGTAGAGCAAACGGCCTCTTATGCCGAAATCAAGAAACAGCAATCTGTTCTGCTGTTTCTTGGTGTGGCGTCTGGCAAGTCACATCAGACGACGAT
Organism: Desulfobulbaceae bacterium UBA2213; assembly: GCA_002327225.1. Classification (GTDB taxonomy): domain Bacteria; phylum Desulfobacterota; class Desulfobulbia; order Desulfobulbales; family Desulfocapsaceae; genus UBA2270. Next base: position 4,682 of record DCUN01000080.1, on the reverse strand, counting down.
CATATAAGGGGGGTACGGCTCCTCGTATGCCGCTTGACAGACAAAGATCTGTACCTAAAATATTGGTAGCTCTTTTACAGTCAACAGGGACTTGAAACAACGACTTGACACCTCACATCAACAGATCACACTACCTTGAAAAACTCAATTTCTCTCGACAGTTACGAATGTAATGGCTGCGAATCATGCGTAGAGATCTGCCCTGATGCCTTCAAGATGGATGAAACCGGGAAAAAGGCCGTGGTCATACATCCCGATGCGGAGATCACACCCCTGATTGAAGAAGCAGCAGCCTATTGTCCGACGAAATGTATCTCCTTGACCACAACCCTTGGCCAGGGGATTGCCCATGATCTGAGCCACCAGCAACTGACAAAAATTTTTGAATCGGGAGAGACCGGCGAGCCTTTAGACGAAATTCTTGCCACCGTCACCCTGATTCAGCCGTCTTTCAACACTGCCGTGCTCCGGCAGATTCATTATGATGTGACACGCCTCTTTGCCGGAACCTATCCAGGATTCCGCATGAGCGCCACACAATACCATAACCTCCAACATACCTGCAGCGTAGTTCTGGCTACAGCAAGACTGCTGCATGGCCTGACCTGCTCCGGCCGGGATATCTCCACCCACGTCCTGGAGCTGGCTTTATACAGCGCATATTTTCATGACACCGGCCTCCTCACAAAGACTTCAGATACGGCGATATCTGGTGCGGTCTATACTGAAAATCATGAAGAGCGTTCCATAACTCTTATGAAACAATATTTTGCCGGAAATACTCCTTCAAATCTCCTTACCCGGGAATGTTCCTCCGTTATCGAATGCACGAACCTTGCCCTTGACCCAAGAGAGATTTTTTTTCCGTCAGATGCCTCCAAACTGGCGGGATACGTCCTGGGATCAGCTGATATTCTGGCCCAGATAGCTGACAGATACTACCTTGAACGCTTGCCTTTATTATTTCAGGAACTCAAGGATGGAGGGCTGGAAACGCATGACTCGGCCATTGACCTCATACAAAAGACTACTGTTTTTTACGATATTATTACCGAAAGATTAGAAAAAACCTTCTCAAACACAGCACAGGCGATGCGGGCTCATTTTCATCAGCGCTGGCAGATCAATGATAATCTCTATTACACGAATATTGAAAAGAACATCACCTATCTCAAAAAAGTTCTCAGTTTATGCGATGATAAACTGGAAACCCTGCACACCTTTCTGAAGAGAATTCCACCCCCCTGATTGCACCCCTGTACCAATGAGGAGCCGTTACGAAATAACATGGCAATTTATATCGTTACGGCTCCTTATGCCGTTCTGGACAATTAAATGGCCATGTTATTTTTTTACAGCGGCTTAACAGTGAGTTATGCCGGCAGGCCTATTTCTTTCGGGGGTCAGCGCCTGTCTCAAACATCTCAAACAGATCATAAAAAAGTCTGGCAACAGCGCTGAAATGGGTCGCCGATCCTGAACCGGCATACGCCTTGGTCAACTCCATGGCCCTGGCAAAGCTCTCCTGACTTTCAGAGCCCTGTGGATCCCGCATCACTTGTACAAGGGCCTCTCCCACCTCTTTTTCTCTCATCTTCCTTGCGCTCCTCTCTTCTTACTCTTGGGTACCTATTTTAAAATGCTCCCCGTTCAAGTCATGGAAGAAAAACGACAGGTCTTCTCTCCCACAACGACCAAAAAAAAATCGAATCCAGCCATCCGTGAACTGGGCACACGAGAGCAAAGATCACTTCTCGTCAAGCACGTCCCGGACTGCTTGCGCTAATACCAACCTGTCCACCGGTTTGGTGAGGAACCTTTTTATACCTATCTCTTTGGCCTTTTCCTCGGAGAGAGTGAAGCTGTAACCGGTACAGAGTCAAGGGCTTCCTGGCTCTTTGTTCTGGTCGTTACTTCATAGCCAAGGTATGACAGAACAGCCTTATAAAAGGTGGTAATGGTATTTTCATCATCCACCACAAGGATTCTCTCATTGCCTGTGGGCATCGCCTCGTTCTTCTTCACCTCGACCTCTGTGACAATTTCTTCCGCGGCAGGGAAATAGACATAAAACGTTGGGACACTAGTGTTTTCTCCTCTATTGCAAACGTGCAGACGGATCCAGCAGAATAACCAGACAGGAGCCAAGGCTTGTTGTTTTATACCAGCAGTTGATACAGCAGGGGTAATGTCGCGAAACTCAAGACAATGCCTATGCCGACGAGTGCTGCCGTCAGGGTGGGCGAGAGATTGGCTGATATGGCCATTGCTCCTGCTGAAACCATGGGCGGCATGCCGGCCTCAAAGATTGCAACCTGCACGGCTTCTCCTTCCAGGCCGACTATTTTACAGACAAGCAAGGCTGCTAATGGGGCTGCAATAAGTTTTATAGAAAGGCCAACGGAGAGTTGGGAGACCACTTTCTTATCTAACTGGAGTGTCAATTGAAACCCCACGGCAATCATTACCAGGGGGACCAGAGTGGCGGACACTATGGTCAACAGGTTTACGGCAAGAGGCGGAGCGGGAAAAGCCCTGAGAATAAAGGCAAGGACGAGAGCAAGCAGGGGAGGAAAGAAGAGAACCTTCTGTACAACATGCTTCAGGGTCGGCCTGCTGTCCCCGCTTCCATACAGGGCCAGAATCAGGGAGCCATAGCTTGCCAGGGCCAGAAAAGAACCAAGCTGATCGTAGAGTAAGGCGTAAGGAACAGCCTGCTCTCCAAAAAAGGCCTGCACCATGGGGATACCTAAAAAAGAGGTGTTCCCTAGAGGAATGAGAAGAAGCAGGCAGCCTGTCGTCGCTCGCTCCCATTGCAGAAGTCTGGACAGGATCAGGACCAGAGCGGATGAAAAGAGCAGCATTCCCCAGGGCATCAGCACCGGGACGAGTAAGTTCCGGGAGAAGGTCAACTCGGGTATTTTGAGAAGGACCAATGCCGGTAATGATATATAGATGACAAAGAGATTTAAGACCTTTCCTGTTTCAGCAGGGAAGGCAGGTAAACGTTTTATTATCATGCCGACAAGGAGGCATGTTATTGTCACTACAAAATTTTCCATACTGAGAGCCTTCTGCTCAGGTATTCCGACGATGTTTTACCGGCAGGATCTTCATCTGTTCCCGATACTTGGCCACAGTGCGTCTGGCAAGCTGGATATTGTTTGCGGCCAGTTTTTTGGAAATGGCATTATCGCTGAGCGGTTTTCGCGGATCTTCATCCCTGATCAGTGTGCGGATCCGTTCGCGGATGGATTCGGCCGCCAGCGGGTCTGAACCCTCTCGCGGAATAGAGGTGGAGAAGAAATATTTAAGTTCATAGATGCCCTGCGGAGTATGGACATACTTGTTGGAGGTGACCCGGCTGATCGTTGATTCGTGCATCTCGATGTCTTCGGCCACGTCGCGGAGGATGAGGGGTTTGAGCCGGGTGGGGCCATATTCAAAAAAATCATGCTGAAAACGGAGGATGCTCTCCATCGTCTTGAAGATGGTGCGCTGCCGCTGGTGGATGGATTTGAGGAACCATTCGGCATCCTTGATCTTTTCCTTGATATAGGCGCGGGACTCTTTCTGCAGTTCGGTGTTGTTCTGCAGCAGCTCCTGGTAGTGGGAGGACAGCTTGAGGTGGGGCAGGTCGTCGTCATTGAGCTGCACCACATAGTCGCCATCAATCTTTTTCACATAGATATCCGGGACGATATAGTTGGTGGCATCGTCCGCGTAGGGCAGTCCAGGGTAAGGAGAGAGTTCGCTGGTGATAAAATCAATGGCCTTGACGATTTCAGGCTTCTTGTGCCCGGTGGCCCTGGCAATGGCCGCATGGTTGCCGGTCTGGAGGTGGTTCAGATGGTGGAGGACGATCTCGGCGGCCAGGGAATCTGCCATCCCTTTGCGTTCAAGCTGGAGAAAGAGGGATTCGCCGACATCTCTGGCTCCGATCCCCGGCGGATCAAGATCCTGGATCAGCTCAAGCATATATTCGGCGGCATCATGATCACATCCGGTCTCTTCCATGATCTCGGCCAGATCCACCTCCAGAAAACCGTAGCGGTTAAGATTGCCGACGATATAGAGAGCGATGTCCCACTCTTCCGGGTCGAGATCGCTGTGGGCCAGCTGCCATTGGAGATAGGCGGAGAGCCCCGGTTTCTGCGAAATAAAATCAAACTGACTGGGGGCGTCGGCTGCCGGGGTTTCGTGAGAAAAGGAAAAATTGTCGTCAAAGGTGTTGGCGTAATCTTCCCAGTTGGTCTCGGGTATGATGTCTGTTGCCCTGACTGGTTCGGTAAAATCTGATTCCTGGCCGCTTCCCTGCACTTCTTCGACTGCTGAAAGGCTCTGGGGATTGGAGTTCTCCTCCTGGATACTGAAATCCTCTTCCAGGGCCGGATTCTGTTCCAGTTCCGCCTGCAAGGCGTTACTCAGTTCCAGGCGGTTGAGCTGCAGGAGCCTGATGGCCTGACGCAACTGCTGGGTCATTACCAGTTTCTGGCTCAGCTTGAGCTGTTGTCTCAGTTCCAGGGCCATGGCGCCTACATAGTAAAGTTTTCGCCCAGATACATCCTGCGGGCAACTTCGCTGGCGATGATGTCGTCTGCCACCCCGCTGGTGAGAATCTGGCCGGCGTTCATGATATAGGCAAAGTCACAGACCTTCAGGGTTTCCCGGACGTTGTGGTC
>DCUN01000160.1 GCA_002327225.1 Desulfobulbaceae bacterium UBA2213 | reverse complement strand
CCATACCGGCATCCAGCGCTGGCGCTAGATAGGGCAGCCAGATATCCCCGGTCACCACAGGCGGCATCAGCTTGTGGCATTCCTGAAAGATATCCTTCATATCACCTAATTTTTCAACCTTCGCTCCCAGCATACTGTAGATAACTGGCAGATAATAGGCTGTATTAGGAAAGGAAACCTCATGATCAGCGCCATATTTCTTCAGCGCCTCTTCATAACTCTCCTCGGCCATATCTATAATTTTCCGGGCCCCACGAATGGCAGCGGAACAGATGATCTTTGACATAATATAAACTCCCTTAATTGTATCTCTGTTATCAGCTAACAGTTATCAGATATCAGCTAACCCCAATGAACGGGATAAGTGCCTTTCGCAGCTCATTTTCTTGTGAAAAAAACAAGAAAATGAGCTGTAAGGCACTAAAATCAGCCCATCAAACCATTGATCAATGATTTCGTCATAGCCACCGCCTTAGGATGGCGCATGATCAGAACATCACCACCAGCCAGAAGCATACAACTTGCAGTCAGTGCCTCCATCATGATCCCTCGAGTCTCCTGGTCGCCTATCATGGAATCTGTAGGCAGCTTGGTCTCTTTGGCCTTCCACACCTCACGTCCCAGATTACAGATAAAGGGGACCTGCAGTTTTTCATCCTGCTGAATGAGGGCTGCCATGCGGATACGTTCCATGACCGAATAGGTGTACTCAATTCCATAGCCAAGGGCACCCACTGAAGGATCCATGAGCACGGTATCAAGGGATACGCCAAGGTTCTGCAGAAGAATATTCAACTGTTTGGCCAAATTTACGTCAATGGGTGAGGCAGCGACAATGGCGTGCTGGAAGGCCATGGCTGTAGCTCCAACGGTACGATAATTGGCATCCTCAAGGGGGGCCAGACAGACCTTTTTATTGCCGATAACTGAGGTCAGTCCTCTCAGCGTTTCGGTATCCTTTTCATTATTGCCGCACCCCCAGACAATGATGGGTACCTCGACCGCTTCAATGACCTGAGCGGCAATCTTCGCCGCATCAGCAGCAGAACGATTCATGCCGTTGGGATCAGTGGAAACAAGGGAGATATTAATGGCCTCGGCTCCATATTGCTTGATACATTTCTGAGCCCAGGCAACCGGATTGTCCATGACATCGGTGAAGTGCTGGGCCAGGGTCTCCGGCCAGTCTTCAGGCCGTGCATCAAGGACATCCATGGCAATCAGTGCCTTATGGGGCTGATTGCCTTCAAAGAGATGGAAGGGCATGGAGGCGCTGCCACCAACGGTAATGGTATGATCACCATTGCCGAGAACGGTCTCGCGGATAACACCGGTATATTTTTCCTTGTACGATTTCTCATCAACCTTGCTTGCGCGCTCGGCAAGGGTCGTCTTCTCAAGGGCCAAAGGGGCAACTGCAAAATCACTCGTGGCGGCTTGAACTGCCGGCTGAGATGCAGCCTCGCTGGCGGCTTTTGCTTTTGCGACTTCTTCAGCCTTGGCCTTGGCTTCAGCGGCAGCTTTTGCCTCAGCATCCGCCTTCATTTTCGCTTCTGCTGCTGCCTTTTCCTGTTCCGCCTTTTGGGCTGTCTCCTGCGCTTTGGCCTGTTCAGCAGCCTTGGCTGCGGCTGCAGTTTTGGCCTCAGCCGCAGCCTTTTCTGCATCTTCAGCTGCTTTATCAACTTTCGGGGCAGGTGCTGCAGCAGGAGCAGCTACGGGAGCTACAGGGGCAGCAGCCACCACCGCCTTTTGCGGCTCACGATTAAGAATGGCATGAGCGCCTGCAAAATTGGTAATGGCCTCAAACTGCTCGTCGGACAGGCCATAGGCCTTTTTCAAGGCGGACAGTCCATGATTCATGGCATCCAAGGCCATGATACGCTCTTTTTCATTCATCTCATGCTCTCCTGCGTCATCTATTGCGCCTTCTGTTGTGCTCACAGGCACAGTTGTTCCAGTCATATTCGTATCAGCCACAGCCACCTTCTGTGTCGCGGCCTGGGCCTTCACCATAAGCGCTTCCGCCTCTCTGCGGGCAGTCGCAACGATCACTTCCGCCTCAGCTCTGGCCTGGTCAAGCACCTTGTCACTGTCCGCACCCTGAACCTGGATAGATTCACGTCTCTCTTCAGCAGGGGCCACACCCTCGGCAACAGCCTCGCCGAAGATGGAAGGACGTGGCAGCAGGCCGGCCCGTTTGAGGATCTCCGGCACCGCGCTTTCCCATTCAATGGCCATGACATGGACACCAGCCACACCTTTGATCTCCTTGACCTGTTTGATGATATCGACACAGATATTGATGCCTTCATCCTGTTTGTCCTTGGCATCCTGCATCCGCCGGATCACATCATCGGTCACATCCATACCGGGGACAGAACTCTTCATGTAGCGGGCCATGCCAAGAGATTTGGGGGGAGTGACGCCAGCCAGGATGTAGACCTTTTCATCAAGCCCGAGGTCACGAACCATCTCCATGAACTTGGCAAATCTTTCCACATTATAGATGATCTGGGTCTGGATAAAATCAGCGCCGGCAGCCACCTTTTTCCCTAAGCGTACTGCCCGGTATTCAAAAGGATTGGCAAAGGGATTCGCAGCAGCGCCAAGAAAGAGTTTTGGCTCGCCGCTCTTGATTTCCTCACCGCACTGGAACCGTTTCTCGTCCCGCATGGCCTTGACCATACCCAGCATCTGAATGGAGTCCATGTCAAAGACCCCTTTTGAGCCGGGATGATTACCGAACTTCTGATGATCACCGGTCAGACAGAGAAGGTTTTTCAGACCCAGTGCCTGCGCCCCCAGGATATCCGACTGCATGCCGATACGATTCCGGTCACGGCAGGTCATCTGGATCACAGGCTCAACCCCTTCGTTCTGGGTAATCAGACCTGCAGCAATGGATGACATGCGGACTATTGCCGTCTGGCAGTCGGTGATATTGACTGCATCCACATGACCTTTCAAGAGGCGCGCCTTTTCCCGCACCACTTCAGGGTTCCCATTTTTAGGAGGCCCCAGTTCACCTGTTACCGCGAACTCTCCCGCCTTCAACACCCTTTCAAGATTACTCCCCGATTTCATCGGACGCGCCCCTCCATCAGAAAAACTCGCTTCATTTATATTTTTTCTCGCGCAGAGACGCAGAGAAAAGCAAAAAATCTCAGCGTCTCTGCGTCTCTGCGCGAGTTCAGTTTTTTCTTTATTTTTGCCCGCATCCAACGCCTGGAATACCAGCATGGCCGGTGGTCAAATCACGGCGCATCTCCATATCGAAGAGAACACGATCCTGCTTTTTGTTGATGCCCAACGCCTCACGCTTGCCATCAATGGCCTTGATCATCTTATGGGCCAATTTGACCGGATCTTCCTCAACACCCCAGGGAGCCCCGTACTCTTCTTTCATTCCATCAAGAAGATAGTTGTTAAAGGCCTTGGCGCCGGTAGTCGGCAAATTCTGAAAGACGACATGGGCGCCGCTGGCGACAAAATACTGACCAATGGCCACTGCCTTTTCACTCATCCACAAGGGCGCGGTACCACAGGCCGGAAGATCAGAAAAGGCTTCTCCCAGGCCCCCTTCTTTCACCATCTCGGTGAGGGCGATCAGCAGGCGACTGTTATCAACACAGGAGCCGACATGAAGAACAGGCGGCATACCAACGGTCTCGCACACCTCAGCCAGGCTTGCCCCGCAGTACTCCGCCGCTGCCTCGGGCCGCATCAGCCCCATTCTGCCAAGGGCCTGGGCCGCACAGCCGGTGGCCAGGATCAGGACATTATTTTTCAGTAGCTCGACGGCAATCTTGAAGTGGACATCATCGGCGTACTTGAAATGCTCACAACCGACCATCGCCACCACACCCTTGATCCGGCCATTGATAATATTGTCATTCAGTGGCCGGTAGCTCTGGCGGAAACGTCCACCCAGCATGTAGTTAATGCTTTCATGACTGAAGCCGACCACCATATCCACTTTTTTGTCGACGGGGATATAATAGTCGCCCCGTTTTTTAAAGTTATTGATGGCATGGGTCAGGATCTTTTTGGCCGAAGCCATGGCATCATGTTCATCAAACTGGATGTGAATGGCGTCAGGCATCTTGGCCCGATAATTGGTAGTGATAATATCGGTATGTTTCCCTTTGACGACCTGGGCCAGTGACTGCATGGTACACTGGACATCAACCACCATGGCCTCGACCGCGCCGGTGGCCAGCACCATCTCCTGCTGGATAAAACTGCCGGCGACCGGAATTCCGCGACGCATGAGGATCTCATTACCGGTACAGCAGACGCCGGCCAGATTGAGCCCCTTGGCCCCCACCTTCTTGACCAGGGCCAGGATATCCGCATCCTCGGCAGCCAGACACAAGGACTCGGCCAGCAGCGGCTCATGGCCATGGACGGTGACATTGACGTGATCGCCCTTCAACACCCCAAGATCAATGATGGCACGCTTGGGAACGGGGGTACCGAACATGATATCGGTCAGTTCCGTGGAGAGCATGGAGGCGCCCCAGCCATCTGCCAGGGCACATCTTGAAGCCTGACGCATGATATTGTGGAACTCCTGATCAACACCCATATGGGTCCGATGCATGGTCTCCACCACCTCACGATCAATGCCGCGCGGCTCAATACCCAATTTTTTCCAGTTGGCCTGTACTTTTTTCGGAGCACGCTTGAGCATGGTGAGCGTGCCGTCCTGCTGACCGAATTCTGCCAGCGCCTTAGTACCGAGTTCGAGAGCGATCTCGTTCTTATCACGTCCCTCGGTGACAATACCGAAGACTTCGGCCATGGCATGCAGCTTCTGCACATCCTTGATCTCATGCGGCGTTTCACCCTTGGCGGTAGCAATAAAACCGCGCACCATCTCACGGGCATGATCGGTATGAGCGGCGGTGCCGGCCGCAACAGTCCGGGCAAAGTTTCTGGCGGCTACGGTATCGGCCGTTGCCCCGCAGACACCTATCATGGATTCAACACCATCAATAATCTGACATGGCCCCATATTACAGTTCTTGCAACAGGTGCCGCCGGAACCAAAGAGACAGGCAGACATGCCTCGACTCTCAATACGGTCATAGGCAGTACGAACCTGTTTTGCCAGATCCTGACTCAACAGATCCTTGGTCGATGCACAGGTAATCGTATTACAGGGGCCGCATCCGTTTCTCTCATCACTCATAGTGTTTCCTCCAGAATAAATCGTATGGGAACGATAACTCGTAGTGTAATAATGTTCTATCAGACAATCTTGCCAGCAATCTTGGCTGCCTGCACCGTATTCTTCATCAGCATGGTAATCGTCATGGGGCCGACGCCGCCTGGAACCGGAGTGATACAGGAGGCCTTCTCTTTCACCGCCTCAAAATCGACATCACCGGCGAGGATCGCCTTGCCTGACTCGCTCATACCGATACGATTGACACCGACATCGATGATAGCCACGCCCTCTTTCACCATATCAGCGGTGATCATCTTGGGCACCCCGACCGCCGCAATCAGGATATCGGCACGCAGGCAATGGGCCGCCATGTCCTTGGTTCGGGTATGACACAGGGTGACCGTGGCATTGCCGCCGGAACGCTTCTGCAGCATCAGGTTGGCAATAGGCTTACCCACAATATTGCTCCGACCGATGACGACCACTTCAGCGCCGCTGGTCTGAACCCCGCTGCGCACAAGCAGTTCAAGAATACCATGGGGAGTACAAGGAAGGAAGCACTGCTCGCCCAGCACCATCTTGCCCACATTCACCGGATGGAAGCCATCCACATCCTTATCCGGGTTGATGGCATAAAGGACATTGGCCTCGTTGATATGCTTGGGCAGGGGAAGCTGCACCAGGATCCCGTGAATCTTGGGGTCGTTATTATATTTATCCACCAGAGCAAGCAGATCTGCCTCACTGGTGTCCGCAGCCAGAGTCACCTGTTCGGAATGAATCCCGAGGGCATGGGCCGTTTTGTTTTTGGCTGCAACATAGGATTGCGAGGCAGGATCCTCGCCCACCAGAATGGTAACCAGACCGGGAGTTATCCCGTGCTTTTCCACCAATTCTGTGACTTCAATCTTCAACTCTTCACGAATTGCCTTCGCCACCTCAGTACCGCTTATAATTTTTGCTGTCATTTTTATTTCCTCATTTCTGAAAATATATCATTTAATATCACTCTACCATTAAATTTCCTTGCTGGCGTGCCCCGTTGAAGAGTACCCTGAGGAAGCACAACAGACCTGACACTATTATATAGAAAGTGTTCGAAAATAACTGGTTTCATCTTTTTTTTCAAGCAAGTATTCATTTTTTTATTATTATTTATCAATTTTTTTGAATCTAGTTAGAGATCTTGTTCCATTTTCTTATTGAAGGTCCGCGCCAAATCAACGATACTCATGAAAAATTGTTTTTTTTAAGCCCTTTCTTTCTGAGTATCGTAAAATCTCTCAATCACCTTGACCCACGCCATGATTCCTTCAAAGATAGTCAGCAAAACCGTCCTTCTCCTCTTTGTATTGGCCATCTCCGTCGTTTTTCTCACCATGATGCAGCAGTTCCTCATGACTATTTTCATGGCAGCCCTTTTTTCTGCGCTGGCAAGCCCCCTCTATCATCGGCTTCTTCTCTCTGTACAAGGTCGTGAAAACGTTGCCTCCCTGCTGACTCTCCTTATCCTGGTCTGCCTTCTTCTCCTGCCTCTCGCCGCTCTCATTGGTGTGGTGGTGACTCAGGCTATCCACGTCAGCCAATCCGTCGCCCCCTGGGTTCAGCAATTTATCGACCAACCCACCATCGTCTCTGATTTTCTGCACAGGATGCCGTACTACGAACAGCTCCTCCCTCATCGAGACATGATCCTTCAAAAAGCTGGAAGCCTTGTGGGCAACACCTCAAATCTGCTCATCGATTCATTCTCCTCTATCACCAAGGTGACTGTAAATGCGGCCATCATGTCCATCATCATGCTCTACACCATGTTTTATTTTCTCATTGACGGCAAAAAACTGCTGCACAAGATCCTCTATTATATTCCCCTTGAAAACAAAGACGAACATCTCCTGCTGCAACGCTTCACCTCGGTTGCCAAGGCCACCATTAAAGGCACACTCATTATCGGCATTATTCAGGGAATCCTGTGCGGCCTGGGATTTGCCCTGGCCGGTATCCCAAGCCCTGTGTTCTGGGGCTGCCTCATGGCCGTTCTCTCCATTGTCCCAAGCGTCGGGACGGCGATCGTCTGGGGCCCTGCCCTTCTTATAATGATCCTTGGCAAAGACATCAGCGGGGCCATCACCGTTGCCATCTTGTGCGGCCTGATCGCCGGCAACGCCGACAACCTTCTCCGCCCGCGACTGGTCGGTAAAGACACCGAGATGCATGATCTTTTCATCCTCTTTTCCACCTTCGGCGGCATCTCCATGTTCGGCATTATCGGCATTATCATCGGACCGATCATTGCCGCTCTTTTTGTCTCCATCTGGGAAATATACGGTGAATCATTTCAGGAATACCTGCCCATGGTCTCTTTCGGGTCACAAAAAAAGGACGATCCGCCAGCAGCCCCTGTAAAAGAATCTTTCACTATGCCTGATACCGGTTCAGACCAGAATAAATAACTACAGATTTCATTCACCATGCGGTATGTTTAAATTCTGCCTGACCTTACGAGTCTGAAACCTGACCACCCATAGAAAAGAGAAAACCATGCGGGAAGATCGTTTCAACCAGGATTTTTTCCAGTTCCTCGAGGCCTCACCCACACCTTTTCATGCCGTTTCCTTTATGGCCGGAAAGTTACGGGATAAAGGTTTCAAGCAGCTTACTGAGAGCGACGCCTGGGAGCTGACTGGCGGCAGTTCCTACTTCATCATCAGAGACAACGGGGCGCTTGTCGCCTTTACCTTGGCTGCAAGGAATTTCCAGGCTCAGGGATTCAGGATCTTGGGAGCCCATACGGACAGCCCGTCACTGCAGATAAAACCACTGGCAGGAAGGGTCACAAACTCCTTTTTTCAGCTTGGAGTCGAGGTGTACGGAGGACCGCTGCTGGCCCCATGGTTTGACCGTGACCTCTCCATTGCCGGCAGGGTGGTATGCGCAACAACAAAGGGCGCTCTCACCCCCCTGCTTGTCGATTTCAAACGACCGCTGGCGATCATTCCCAGCCTGGCCATTCACTTTGACCGTGAGTCCAACAAGGGCCACGCCATCAACAAACAGACCGAACTGTCGCCAATTATTTCCCAGGTCACAGGGGAGGATTCGCTAAACTTTTCATCGATTCTTGCCGAACAGATCAAGAAGGAACACCCGGATGCAAAGATTGAGACCGTTATGGACTTTGACCTTTTTTGTTACGACTGTCAAGCACCCTCCTTTCTCGGGCTCGGCAATGAGTTTATCACCGGCAGCCGCCTTGATAATCTGCTCAGCTGTTTTGTTGGATACACCTCCATGATCGAGGCCAATTCACCAACCGGTGCGGACACGAATCGTTTGCTGATCTGCAACAATCATGAAGAAATCGGTTCTCTCACAGCCGCTGGCGCCAAAGGTTCACTCCTCCACTCGACACTAAAACGCATCATGCCTGATCCGGTCACCAGACATCGCGCCCTGCACAGCTCATTTCTCATCTCCATGGACAATGCCCACGGCATCCACCCCAATTTCAGCGACAAGTCGGACCCGGAACACAGCCCCCTGCTCAACCATGGCCCGGTGATTAAGACGAATGCCAACCAGAGCTACGCCAGCACCAGCATAAGCCGGGCCATCTACAAGACAATCGCCAGAGAGGCCGGGGTCTCCACCCAGGATTTTGTCATGCGCAGCGACATGGCCTGCGGCAGCACCATCGGCCCTCACACTGCTGCCGTCTTAGGTATCCCGACAGTAGACATCGGCGCCCCGACGCTTGCCATGCACTCCATCCGGGAGATGACCGGCAGCCGCGACCCCTTCCTGCTCTACAAAACGATCGACCGCTTTCTCAGCCGGGAGCGCCACCCTCACATCCAAGGATAATCAATGGTGAATCGAACCTTAATAAACGGCATTCTCCTGTTCTGCGCCTGCGGCTTTCTGCTCTTACCGACATCCGGCCACAGCCAGCTTGCCAGTGCTATCACCAAGTACAAGGATGTACGCCTCTCCAGCGAACGCCTTAATAAAATTGCTCGTTACAACGGACTCATTGAATATTTTTCCGGATTTACCTTTTTTCAACCCCGACACAAGGTCAGCCCTGATTTCATTCGCGCCCTCATCCTGGCAGAATCTGACGCCAATCCTGGTGCCATTTCCAGTAAGAACGCCAGAGGACTTGGCCAGATTATTCCCAGCACCGGGATAGAAGCAGGAATCGCACTCTCAAATGGCACCGTTGATTTCCGCAATGTCAGCCGTAAAAGGCTAGGCAATCTCAGCGCCGAGGATCTCTTTGACCCGGAAGTGAACATCCTGCTTACCTGTTACCTGATCGCCAAATACAATTACAAATTTAACGGCCAGCTCCACCTTGTGCTCTCAGCCTGGAATGCCGGTGAGAACATCAAAGAACTGAAACAAGGCCAACACGCCCCCTACCAGGAGACTCTTGATCTTATCGGCAAGGTCAACGGCTACTACCTCTATCTATTACAACAAAGAAAAACTCACGTTGCTCACACTCCTCAAAAAAGAGGCTGACAAAAAGGTTTCATAACATTATCCCTCTGCAGCGAGCTCAAGCGTGTTCTTTCTGTCTCTCCACAAAGACCTCCCTGAACGACAATCCCATGACTCCCGACGAATACCATTTTTCACTCCTGCTCAAAACCGTACGCTCCCTGCTTGGCCCTGAAGGCTGCCCATGGGACCAGAAGCAGTCAACCCTCAGTCTGAAAAAATATTTTATTGAAGAGTTCGCCGAGGTTATCGAAGCCATTGACAAGAATGACCCCGAGAATCTCTGTGAAGAACTGGGTGACATGCTGTTTCTGCTGATTCTCATGGCTGAGATCAATAAAAAAAATGGTTCCTTTACGCTCAATGACATCATCAGAAACATTAATGAAAAGATGATCCGAAGACACCCTCACGTCTTTGCAGATGGCGAAAAAGGATCACTGGAAGAGCTTGAAAAACAGTGGCGGGCTATCAAATCTCAGGAAAAAGAGAAAAAAACAAATTGACACGGCTTACGAGCCGATGTATTTATACTTATTTTTCTAATCAATGGTGGATACTCTCATAGTGTTCACCATCCCCTGTCCGGCAATGGTGCCTGACAGGTACCTCTTCGCTCTCTGCCGCTTACGGATGAGAGCCGAAAACCAGGGATACACATATCCCGACAATCATGGGTCCACGAGGAGGAACACATGCGCAGGTACGAAACGATCTATATTCTTCGACCAAGTCTTGGAGAAGAAGAGATCAACACTATTATTGACAATACAAATGCGATTATTCTGAAAGAAGGCGGCTCCATCATCCATCTTGACCGCTGGGGCCTTCGAAAATTCGCCTATCTGATCAAAAAAGAGAGTCAGGGTACCTATATCCTTTGTGATTATGCAACAGAACCGGCCGCTGTCTTTGAGATGGAGCGGAAATTCAGGATTGATGATTCTGTCCTCAAGTATATGACCGTCAAACTTGCAGACGACATCACCGAGGAAAAGATCGAACAGGCCAAGGTTGACATAGCAACACGCAAGGCCGCTAAAGAATCCGGAGAATCTGATGAGAATGATGATTCTGACGATGATGATGCAAACGATTCTGACGAATAAAAACACGATCTCATCCCATTTATAACCAAATAAATATACAGGAAACTTACATGCCTCCTATAAAACGAGTCTTTGCACGAAAAAAGGTCTGCAGGTTCTGCACTACTGACCAGGAAACGATTATCAACTATAAAGACCTGAAGACGATACGCTATTTCATTTCAGAGCGTGGAAAAATCATGCCTCGCCGTATCTCAGGAACCTGCGCCACCCACCAGCGCCAACTATGTGAAGCAATAAAGAAAGCGCGTCAGATTGCGCTGTTGCCCTACACAGGCTCCACCCCGAGATAAAAGGGAGCAAGGCGTATTAAAACGGTAAACCAGGCAGGCGAACCTCCTGAAGTGATGAAGATATTCATAAATATCCTTATCGTGACAGGGACTCTTCTCCTGCCTGGTCTGCAGAATGCACTTTTTGGCTGGCTGTATGGAGCAGTACCGTTGCTGGTTTTTTATTATCTTTGCAGATATGGCAGCCAGACCGGCGGTAAATACCTCCTGCAGGGAACACTTATTGCCCTGCTGGCAGGAGTTATTTTGCAGACGGCAGGCCAGGTCATGCTTGCCTTGATCCTCTTTCCGACCGGTTTCATTTTGGCCCGTTCGGTTGTCCAAGGCAATGCGCCGGCTTTATCCGGCCTCAAAGGAGTTGTTGTTTTAAGCGTTTCATTGTTTCTTTTTTCCGGTATGATTGCCATCACAGAAGGCAACCATCCCTATTCCATGCTCTTGCAGTCAGTCAATCAGGGAATAGATGAAACGCTGAAATATTATCAGGAAAATGAGAAGATTCCGGCTGAATCGTATTATTTACTGGCTCAGACCTTCTTAGAGATTAAAGAACGGCTGTTCCAGTTAATGCCTGCAATCATGGCAAGTTTGGCCATAATTACAGTGTGGATGGCCATGGTGTTCGGCAACAGTTTGCTCCAGAAAAATAGCGGTCAGAGACCCTGGCCGGAATATCAATACTGGCAACTACCGGAGAAACTTGTCTGGTTAGTGGTCGTAGCGGCAATACTGGCCCTGATGCCTTTACCAATGGCCAGGACCATCGGCTTTAACCTGTTAGTGATTGCAAGCCTTATTTATTGTTTCCAGGGCCTTTCCATTTTCCTCTTTTTTTTAAATAAGTGGAAAGTCCCTTTATTCATACGTTCCCTTCTCTATGTGATTGTTGTTTTCCAATCATTGGGAACCATTTTTTTATCAGTGATCGGACTCGCTGATGTCTGGTTTGATTTACGGCATTTAAGCAGTCAGGATCCGGATCAGAAAGANNAACATGGAACTTATATTAAAAGAAACCATAAGTACCCTCGGCCAGGAAGGCGCCCTTGTCAACGTAAAGCCAGGATATGGCCGTAATTATCTGTTGCCCCAAGGCAAGGCTGTACTCGCCAATGCTCAGAACAAGGCCATTCTTGACCGGAGTCTTGCCACCATCAAGGCAAAACTTGAGTCGGAGCGTCAGCAGGCAGAAGCCCTCTCCAAAAAGCTGGCCGGGATCACCGTTACCATTGCCCAGCTTGCAGGAGATGATTCCAGACTGTTTGGTTCCGTCACCAGCACCGACATTCACCAGAAATTGACAGAGATGGACATTGTTATTGATAAGAGACAGATCGTTCTTGCCGATCCTATCAAGAGACTCGGTGAGTATACTGTTCAGATCAAGGTCGGTTTTCAAATGACCACAGATATTATCGTCAAGATTGTATCAACCACTGAGAAGATCTGATCTGGTGACAGTCAGCAAATAAACAGTGCCAAGCCCGGCTGTTTTCTGACTGGCGGGTATGCTCTGCCACCCAACACACCGTAAAGGAGGAATCTCCTCTTCGGTGTGTTGTCATTTTTACATTCTTTTTCTGTCACGGTCAGTTTCAAGATGAGTGAGCTCTTTTCTATGACCACACCAGCGCCAACCCCACCTGGAGGCAGGGTTCCTCCCCAGAATCTTGAGGCTGAGCAGTCGGTACTCGGCACTATCCTGCTCAAGGATCAGTCGCTCGGTACTGTTCTTGAAATCCTGCAGCCGACAGATTTTTATCGTCCGGCCCACAAACAGATCTTTGAGGCCATGATCCAGCTCTTTGAAAAAAATGAGCCTCAGGACCTGATCACCGTTACCAATCAGCTGAAAAACAACAACAAACTTGATGAGATTGGTGGCGCAGGATACCTTGCCATGCTTACCTCCATGGTCCCGGTTACCTCCAATCTCACCCATTACGCCAGGATTATCCATCAAAAGGCAATCTTAAGAAACCTGATTTCGGTAAACACCGAGATCGCCTCACGCTGTTATGACGAGCAGGGTGATATCGACACTCTGGTAGATGAGGCCGAACAGGCCATTTTCGAGATTGCCAGCTCCAAGAGCGGCCAGGGATTTACCTCCATGGGCCAGGCCATCCCGGCGGCCTTCAAAACCATCGAAAAACTCTATGAAAGAAAAGAGCTGATCACCGGTGCGGCAACGGGATATGTCGAGATGGACAAGATGACAGCAGGACTTCAGCCTTCTGATCTCATTATCCTGGCCGGCCGTCCTTCCATGGGCAAGACCGCTTTTGCCATGAACATCGCCCAGCATGCGGCCCTGGTGGACAATATTGGTGTCGGCATCTTCAGCCTCGAGATGTCCCATGAGCAGCTGGTCATGCGCCTGCTCTGTTCTGTCGGCCGCATTGATTCCCAGCGGATTCGTACCGGCAAGCTGCAACCGGAAGACTGGCCCAAACTGACGCGAGCCGTCGGTATGCTTGAACGGGCCCCGATTTACATCGATGACACGCCTGCAATCTCCGTCCTCGAAATGCGGGCCAAGGTACGCCGACTCGTGGCCCAGCACAATATCGGCCTGATCCTCGTTGATTATCTGCAACTCATGCGCGGTCGTACCTCCACTGAAAATCGCACCCAGGAGATCAGTGAAATCTCTCGATCACTCAAGGCCATGGCCAAGGAACTCAAGGTCCCTGTTGTGGCCTTGTCACAGCTCAACCGTGGACTCGAAAGCCGTACCGACAAAAGACCCATGATGTCAGATCTTCGTGAATCAGGAGCGATAGAGCAGGACGCTGACGTCATATGTTTCATCTACCGGGACGAAGTATATAACAAGGCTGAGGACAATCCTGAAAAAGGCAGCGCCGAGATCATCATCGGTAAACAGCGAAACGGTCCGACAGGGACGTTCAAACTGACCTTCCTTAAAGAGTTCACCCTCTTTGAGAACATGAGTCACTACGACGGCTCAGGAAACTATTAACACCACCTGCAGAGCAAGAGCATTCGTTAGCTATATATTTTCCAGTTTTTTTATACCGAGGAACACGCATGTCCACCACCGCAGAGCCAGACAACACATATGATTTCAAAACAATAGAAGCCAACTGGCAGGAGCTCTGGCAGAGAGAAGAAAGGTACAAAGTCTCTGAAGATGATGGCCGGGAAAAATATTATGTCCTTGAGATGTTTCCCTATCCCTCGGGACGTATCCACATGGGACATGTCCGTAATTATTCAATCGGGGATGTCATCGCCCGTTATAAAAGGCTGCGCGGATTCAACGTCCTCCACCCTATGGGTTGGGACGCCTTTGGGCTGCCGGCTGAAAATGCCGCTCAGAAAAACAATTGTCACCCGGCCCGCTGGACCTATGACAACATTGATTACATGCGTGAGCAGTTACGTAAACTCGGTCTCTCCTATGACTGGGGCCGTGAGATTGCCACCTGTAATCCCGCCTATTATCGCTGGGAGCAGCTTCTTTTTCTCCAGATGTATGAAAAAGGAATTGTCTATCAGAAAAACACCACAGTCAACTGGTGTCATTCCTGCCAGACCGTACTCGCCAATGAGCAGGTGATTAATGGAACCTGCTGGCGTTGCGATGAGGCTGTTACCCCCCGGCAGATGAATGGCTGGTTTTTCAAGATCACCGATTATGCAGAGGAACTGCTCCGAGATCTTGACAAACTGAGCGGCTGGCCGGACAAGGTCGTAACCATGCAGCGAAACTGGATAGGCAAATCAGAGGGCCTCAGCTGTGATTTCAAGATTGAAGGAAGCGAGGAGCTCCTTTCAATCTTCACCACTCGCCCTGACACCATCTTTGGCGTGACCTTCATGTCCATTGCCCCTGAACATCCACTGGTAGAAACCCTGATCAAGGGATCTGAGCAGGAGCAGGCAATCCGCGACTTTATTGACACCATTATCAGAGAAAAGCAGCAACAGAAACCTGACGAAGAGCAGGAGAAAAAAGGGATCTTTACCGGACGCTACTGCCTTAACCCCTTTAACGGTGACAAGATCCCCGTCTATGTCGCCAATTTTGTCCTCATGGGTTACGGCACCGGAGCGGTCATGGCAGTGCCCGCCCATGACCAGCGAGATTTTGAATTTGCCGGAAAATACGGCCTGCCCGTCAAGCAGGTTGTTCTCCCTGAAGGTGACCAGACTGTTGGCGTGCTGGAGGCTGCAGCCATCGAACCCGGCCTGCTTGCAGACTCAGGAACCTTCACTGGAATGTCTTCAACAAAGGCCAAACAGGCCATTATCGATTATGCCACGACCCAGGGGTTTGGGGCGGCCCAT
The DNA here is from genome assembly GCA_002327225.1 of Desulfobulbaceae bacterium UBA2213. Taxonomy (GTDB): domain Bacteria; phylum Desulfobacterota; class Desulfobulbia; order Desulfobulbales; family Desulfocapsaceae; genus UBA2270. The sequence continues at coordinate 604 of DCUN01000160.1, read as the reverse complement.
ACCACCTATCGGCTGCGCGACTGGGGAATTTCCAGACAGCGTTACTGGGGGGCCCCTATCCCCATGATTCACTGTGACACATGCGGAGTGCAGCCCGTACCAGTGGAGCAGCTTCCTCTGGTCCTGCCGGAAGATGCTGACTTGGGGCAGAACACCTGCTCACCTCTGCACCAGCGTGAATCATTCCTGCAGACCACCTGTCCTGCCTGCGGGGGTCCGGCCCGGCGTGAGACCGATACCATGGACACCTTTGTCGAATCCTCATGGTATTTTGTCCGTTATACCTGTCCCCGTTTTACCGATGCCCCCATAGACCGTGCCAGGGCCTCACACTGGCTGCCAGTAGACCAGTATATCGGGGGCGTGGAACACGCCATCCTTCACTTGCTCTACTCCCGGTTCTTTACCAAGGTCCTTCGCGATCTGGGCTACATTGACATCGACGAGCCGTTCACCAACCTCCTGACCCAGGGGATGGTGATCAAGGATGGCGCCAAGATGTCAAAATCGAAGGGCAACGTTGTTGACCCCAATGATCTGATCAACGAATATGGGGCGGATACTGTCCGTCTGTTCAGTCTTTTTGCCGCCCCGCCGGAAAAGG
>DCUN01000115.1 GCA_002327225.1 Desulfobulbaceae bacterium UBA2213 | reverse complement strand
ATCCCCACATTGGGCTCAATGGTACAGAAAGGATAATTGGCCGCCTCAATACCGGCGGCGGTCAAGGCGTTAAAAATTGTTGATTTTCCAACATTTGGCAAGCCAACGATGCCACAACGAAAACCCATAAAAGACTCCTGAAAAAGGATCTACCTCATCAATGACTACGTAGATCATATATCTTAAAATTCCTGCTCATCAGTTACAAAAAACATTAAAAAGAGTAATATACCCCGCAACCATGGAAAATGCCCCTCTTTTTAACCTCTACCCTTTCACCCATCACCCTTGCAGGGCCGCCGGTCACGATGACAGATTCAATACTTATTCACAACTGTACTCTGCTCACCACGCCAGACGCCCCTCTTATAGCTGACGGCTGGCTGCTGACCAGAGGTGACACCATTGCCGCCATCGGTTCAGCAGCCGACACCATGCCGCTCCCTGAGACCACCCGGGCGACGATTATCATCGATGGCCAGGGCAAGCTTCTGGCACCTGGGCTCATCAACGCCCACAATCACTGCGCCATGACCCTCTTTCGCGGCATGGCCGATGACCTGGAGCTCGCCACCTGGCTGACTGAACATATCTTTCCAGCTGAGGCGACGCATGTCAATACAGAGATGGTCTATCATTGCTCCAAACTGGCAGCCGCCGAGATGATCCTCTCCGGCACCACCAGTGTGGCCGATGGCTATTTCTTTGAAGGAGAGGCCGCACAAGCCTTTGTTGATTCGGGAATGCGGGCGGTTGCGGCCCATGGGGTCATTGACTTTTCTGCCCCCGGCGTGCCGGATCCGGCCGGAAACCTTGAGGCAGTGGCCACGTTTCTGGATAGATGGCAAGGCAGGAATCCCCGCATCACCCCGGCGATCTTTGCCCACTCTCCCTATACCTGCTTCGCCCAAACCCTGCAAGGGGCGAAACAAATGGCCACAGAGAGACAGGTGCCGTTCTTTATCCATGTGGCGGAAAGCAGTCAGGAACTGGAGATGATCCGGAAACCTCTTGGGACAAGCCCGATCAGACACCTGGCTGCCCTTGGCCTGCTTGACCCGCAGACGATCTGCATCCACTGCGTCTGGCTTGATGACGAGGATCTCTCTTTGCTCGCCAAGCACCAGGCCGCAGTGGTCATCTGCCCCCAGAGCCATCTGAAACTGGCATCAGGCCTGGCCCAGGCCTCTGCCATGATCGAGCGTGGAATCCGGGTGGGCCTGGGCACCGACGGCTGCGCCAGCAATAACAGCCTGGATATGTTCCGGGAAATGGATATTTTCAGCAAGACCCAGAAGCTCCGTACCCTTGAGCCCACTTCCCTTTCAGCCAGAGAGGCGCTGAGATGTGCCACTCTCACCAACGCTGAGATACTGGGACTGGAGAAAACCGGCCAACTGATTCCTGGCTACACAGCCGATCTCATCCTCCTCGACATGCACCAGCCCCACCTTACTCCCTGCTACAATCAGGATCTCCTGGTTTACTCAGCACGTGGTGCTGACGTCCAGAGCGTCATCATTGATGGACGTCTGGTCATGCGTGATAAAAAAATCTTGAGCTTCGACGTCGACGACACCATGCGGGAGGTACGCAGATTAGCCGAACAGCTGCCAGGCGCCCTGCACTGATCCCTGGACATTCCCGGTCCGACAGAGCAAAACAGGCGGGGACAAGAGAAGCGAAGAGATTCCCGAGATTACTCTTCACTCCCGGGGATTTTCATAGAAGACATAGGACGTTGAGTAATCACTGAACTCAAAATAAACCTTCTTTTCACCTGGATCAGTCACCCCGTTCAGGTTTTCATCCAGAACACCATAGCCAAAACGATAGGGCCGATCCTGTTTGCCATCGGTGGATGAGGCAGTGCTGATCTTGTCAATCTTCAAAAAACGCCGGACCAGTTTTTCACCTGCGTAGACCTCAAGAACGCCGTTTGTTCCCGTCCAGTTCTGAACAGCCCGGCCAAATTTATTCTGCGTCTCCTGGGTACAAGCGCCAAGGAGCAGAATGGCGAGAAAAATAGAACATGCAACTCTCATTACACCATCTCCTTTCATGGATACCATATCTTCAACAAAGCAACAGAAAAACCGAGGGATTCCCCCCCCCCTTTTTGCTCAGCGGGAAAAGATCATACTCAAAAGCCGGTAAATGAGTTTTGCCACCAAAAAATCAGCCGCCGGTGCGTATGGCTGCGGCACAAGACCTATCACGTCAAAGCCGACAATCCTCTTTTCACTGGCCACCTGACGAATAAGTTTGGTGAGCATATACCAATCAATTCCTCCCGGCTCCGGTCGTTCCACCGAGGGCATGCAGGAGGGGTCAAGGACATCAAGATCAATGGTGATATAAACGGTATCGGTGAGCATGTCGAGGGCGTCCCCTGCCGCGTTCACCCCGTGCTGCTGGAGATCACGGGCAAACACCATACGATCGAGATCAACCTTGCCACGTTCCTCGCGGTCCATGCTGCGTATCCCAATCTGGACGGAGTCACACATCTCTTTCACCCTGGTCATGACACAGGAATTGCCATACCCGGCCTCAGCATCAATGGGACGCAGATCGGCATGGGCATCAAAGTGGACGACACTCAGCTCGCTGTGACGCTCAAGTGCCGCCTGGATCAGACCGATACTCACCAGATGTTTCCCGCCCAGACCCACCACCAGCTTACCGTCACGAAAAAGGGGCGCCGCCTGCTGACGAACCTCATCAATCATGTCAAGCGGATTATCCCGAGACAGGAGCGGTGGCAAGGTAGTGACCCCCTGTCGATAGACCTCGGAATTCGTTTCAAGATCAAACAAGGTCAGACGGGAAGAGGCCTTCAAAATGGCCTGCGGCCCAAGATCTGAGCCCTTGAGCAGGGTCGCGGTCCCATCATAGGGGATGGGCAGGACTGCTATCTTTGAACTTTTGTATTCGGAATATTTTTTAGGAAGAGCAGCAAAATTCATTGAATCACCACTATTGCCATGAAAACGACAGCTTACCCTGCCGCAGGTTTGTTATCTCTGACACCCCTACCTTCTACACTCTCCAGATCATCAGGCACAGAGACTCCTTTCTACAATACCATATTACTCTCTTCTCCTCTGATATCGCAAGAAGCCATCTCGCCCCGGTGAGAATAAAAAAGGTGGTCTATTGTTATACTGCGCACCTGAAAGAGACAATGACGAAGTGACGACAGTGTCCCACTAACCCCAATAAACGGGATAAGTGCCTTTCGCAGATTATTTTCTTGAAAAAAAACAAGAAAATAATCTGTAAGGCACTAATGATGATGATGGTGGTGGTGTCCATGCTCTACGATCTTCCCACCGGCCGCCGACAAGGCTTGCTCCAGGAACTCACTCGCCTGATTCATGGCGGCAATGGCAGAATCAATATGATCAGCCACCGTTCCATCTCCAGCGTTACGGGCAGTAACAGACCATTTTCCACATTCTTCAGCATGGCCCCGGTTGTGTTCTATCCAATGGGGCAACAAGACCCTCAACTTTTCCATCTGTTCCATTGTATCCTTTCCTTTTGTAAATTCTTATCTTTGTTACAACACCGGGCAGACAAAAAAAACACCAACTGTCTTCTTTCCTGGTGAGTTGTTTGACATCTCCTCTCAGACCGCGCTCTTTTTAAGAACAACCTTCCCTTCCAGGAAATCTATGGACTGAACAAAGACGGCTTCAAGTCTCCTGGGTTCCTCAAAAAAAGCGCTCACCTCAATGGCGCCCCCGGACACCTGCAGACGGGTCACATTCTCCATGACTATCTCTTCAACGCCCTCCTCTTCAACAACAACACGCATCTGACACATTCTTTATCCCTCCATCACAGTCAAGCATTCAGGTGATCACACCAGAAAGCGAAATTCTCCCTTGCCTAAGAGGTCGTGCAGGTGAAGAATCCCGGCCAACTCTCCCCCCTCCCTCACGATCGGCAGCACGGTAATCTCATGGCTCTGCATGATGCTCAAGGCATCGGCCGCCAGCATTGACCCATCAATAGCCACCGGATCTGCGGTCATGATCTCTGCCGCAGTCAAACGGGAAAGCGCCCTCCCCAAGGCGACACTGCGACGCACATCCCCATCAGTGACAATACCCAGGATCTTCTCTCCAGCCCCCATGACCAGAACGGCACCCAGATTTTTTTCGTTGAGCACCTCTACAGCTCTTGCAGCCGGTTCTTCGCCATCAACCAGAGGAACGGCGCTACCGGTAAGCATTACCTCACTCACCCGAACCTTCAAGCGCTCTCCCAGGCTACCGCCCGGATGATTCTTGCGAAAATCAGAGGCCCTGAACTGTTTTTTCTGCAACAGAACAATGGCCAGGGCATCTCCCATGGCCAGGGTAGCCGTAGTCGAGGCGGTCGGGGCAAGCCCCAGGGGACAGGCCTCCATCGGTACCCCGATATCCAGGACCAGATCAGCCGCCTCGGCAAGGATTGACTGCAGGCCGCCGGTCATGGCAATAATCTTTACCCCTCTTTTCTGCAGGCTGACCAAGAGGGAATTCAACTCCAGGGTGCCACCGGAATAGGAAATGGCAATCACCACATCGGTATCCATAACCATCCCCAGGTCACCATGCATGGCCTCTACCGGATGCAGGAAGAATGAGGGAGTGCCGGTACTGTTGAGGGTCGCAGAGATCTTCTGACCTATTATCCCAGACTTGCCAATGCCGGTAATTACCACCCGACTGGGACAATGAAAAAGGATATCCACTGCCTGAACAAACTCCTCACCAATCCGCTCGCGGACAGCCGCCAGACCTTGCTCTTCGATCAAAAAAACCTTCCGTGCATCTTCTATCATCACTTCCTCGTTTTTCACCACTTCTATCATTTCAATCCCCATCGGACTTTGGCCTCCAGATAACCAGCTCATATTACAATAAAAGCTCAGATCATCCGTACAAGCATCCGTCCCCGCAGGCTCCCGGCAAGCATACTCCGGATTGCGTCATCAAGCTGCTCCAAGGTAATCATCGATACCAGATCATCAAGCTGACTGACCTTATACTCTGTCGCCAGCAGCTGCCAGATTCTCTCCCGGACGGCAAGCGAACAGCGGGAGGAATCAATCCCGATCAACCGTACCCCACGAAGAATAAAGGGATAGACGGTCAGGGCCAGATCACCGGAGGCCGCATTGCCGCAGCTGGTGACAACCCCGTCATAGCAGGTTTCCTTGATGGCCATTTCCAGATATTCGCCCCCGATGGTATCGACAACGCCGGCCCATTTTTCCGGCAGGAGCATCTTTTTACGCGACCTGACAAAGTCCCCCCTGGCCAACACCGTATGAGCCCCCAGACCCAGAAGAAACTCCTGCTCCTTCTTTCCCGTGAGGGCCGTCACCGCAAAACCCAGCCTGGCCAGAATTGCCACACTGATCGAACCAACGCCGCCTGTTGCCCCGGTCACCAGGATTTCACCACCGCCGGGGACACATCCCTGCCGCACCAACATCTCCACGCAACGACCGGCCGTGAAACCCGCCGTACCCAGCATCATACTCTGCTGCAGGCTCAACCCTTCCGGCAGCCTCACCACCCACGCTGCCGGGACCCGGACATATTCGGCAAAGCCGCCTGGATGATTCATCCCCAGATCATAACCCGAAACGATAACCTGATCTCCCGGCTGAAAGGCAGGGACCGCTGATTCCACTACGACACCGGCTGCATCAATCCCCGGGGTATGAGGATAACGCCTGGTGACACCACGATTCCCGGAGGCAGACAGGGCATCCTTATAGTTCAACGATGAGTAGTGAACTCGGACCAGCACCTCGCCTGCCGGCAGGTCCTCGATCTGCTTTTCTTCAATCGAACGGACAAACTCACCTTTTCCCAGTTCACGGACCACCAGGCATTTATAAAAAGCCAAAATAATCTCCTTCCAACGGGGCTTTACCTGACCACCCCACCCCTTTTTCCTTTATTCTGTTTTTCCTTTTTCCTTGACAAAAACAGTCCTCTTCAGTCATTATACAAAGCTTCATTATCTTAATAGATAATGCCTAAATTAACAAAGCTTAAGCACTTATTCTCATCATTTTCATGTCATATAAGTGTTTTCAGCCTTCTCTTACTGGAGACAATCCCTATGTCAAACTATCTTTTCACCTCTGAATCTGTTTCAGAGGGGCACCCGGACAAGGTTGCCGACCAGATCTCTGATGCCATCCTCGATGCCATCCTCGCCCAGGATCCTTACGCGCGAGTAGGTTGCGAGACCCTGGTCACAACCGGCATGGCAATGATTGCCGGTGAAATCACCACAACCGCCTGGGTCGATATGCCTGACGTGGTTCGCCAGACCATTCGTTCCATTGGCTATAACTCTTCAGACATGGGTTTTGACTGGCAGTCCTGTGCCGTCATCACCTCCATTGACAAACAATCTCCTGATATCGCCCAGGGCGTCAACGAAGGCACAGGTATTGATCTTGATCAGGGAGCAGGAGACCAGGGACTGATGTTTGGCTATGCCTCTAACGAGACCAAAGTCCTGATGCCGATGCCCATCACCTACGCCCACCGCCTGATGAAACGTCAATCTGAGGTCCGTAAATCCGGTCGGCTCCCCTGGCTCCGTCCTGACGCCAAGAGTCAGGTGACTATCGAATATGAAAACAATATCCCGAAACGGGTAGAGGCGGTCGTCCTCTCCACCCAGCACGACGAAACCGTTAACTATGAAGACCTGAAAGAAGCGGTCATGGAAGAGATCATCAAACCGATCCTGCCCGCCGAAATGGTAGATGCCAACACAAAATACTACATCAACCCCACCGGTCGTTTCGTCATCGGTGGGCCGGTTGGTGACTGCGGAGTCACGGGTCGCAAGATTATCGTTGACACCTACGGCGGCAAAGGATCACACGGCGGCGGCGCCTTTTCCGGCANNGCTATATTGCCAAAAATGTCGTAGCTGCAGGTCTGGCCTCGGAACTCGAGGTTCAGGTTGCCTATGCCATCGGCATTTCCCAACCGGTATCCATCAACGTCAACAGCTTCGGCACCGGCAAGATCCCTGATAACAAGATCAAGGCCCTTATCCTGCGCCACTTCGATCTGCGCCCCAAGGCTATTATCCAGCACCTGAATCTGCTGCGCCCCATCTATCAGGCCACTGCCGCCTACGGTCATTTCGGCAGAGAACGAGAGAATTTCACCTGGGAGAAGACCGACAAGGCTGCAATTCTGAAGGAAGATGCCAAACTTTAACATCCCGGGACAGATCCATCCGCCTGTTCTCATATTCCAACCCACCTCTTCTCTTAGAGAGAAGAGGTGGGCCTTTTTATTTTTACTTATCATTTCACAAAAGAGGTATTTTAAATGACTGCAACTACAATCGATTCCAAGGTCGCAGATATGTCCCTTGCCTCCTGGGGCAGGAAAGAGATCGCCATTGCCGAGACTGAAATGCCGGGGCTCATGGCGCTCCGCCGTGACTATCTTGAGGCACAACCACTCAAAGGCGCTCGTATCGCCGGCTGTCTGCACATGACCATCCAGACCGCCGTTCTCATGGAAACTCTGGTCGCTCTCGGAGCTGAACTTCGCTGGTCATCCTGCAATATCTTCTCTACTCAGGATCATGCCGCCGCAGCCATGGCGGCCGCCGGCATTCCAACCTTTGCCTGGAAGGGAGAAAATGAAAAGGAATTCTGGTGGTGTATCGATCAGACCATCTTCGGACCTGACAACTGGCGGCCCAACATGATCCTTGATGATGGTGGCGATCTCACCCTGATCATGCATGAGAAGTATACAGATGATATGAAAAATGTCCGCGGCATCAGTGAAGAGACGACCACGGGAGTACACCGCCTCAACGAGATGGCCAAGGCCGGAAAACTGATGTGCCCTGCTTTTAATGTCAATGACTCGGTTACCAAGTCAAAATTTGACAACCTGTATGGCT
>DCUN01000053.1 GCA_002327225.1 Desulfobulbaceae bacterium UBA2213 | reverse complement strand
AAGACGAGGGCCAGTTCGGCGAGCTGGGCGGCGCGGGGGCAGATCTCCAGCCCGTAAAGATTGTGCCGCAGGATGAGAGCGGGTATCTCGGTGGGCGCGTAGCCTTCCTCCTCGTAGATGAGGGTGAGCAGGTCGAAGGCGTAGGTGAGCATGTGACCGCTGCCGACGGCGGGATCGCACAGGCGGATTTCTTCGGGTTTGGTGATTTTAAGGAAGTCGGTCTCGGCTTCGCCCTCGATGTAGTAGGGCATGTGCTCGCGCAGCCGGGAGCCGGGGCGATTCAGCAGCCAGAGCCGACCGAGGGAGTTTTCAACGAGGTAACGGACGATCCAGTGCGGGGTGAAGAGCTGGGTGACGGCGGGGATGTCCTCCGTGGGCACGGCGCTCTTGCGGGCCATGACCTGGTCCTTCCGCTCGGAGATGTAGAACTGGTAGAGCCAGCCGAGGATCTCGACATTTTTGCAGGCATCGGGCGTCAAAGTTTCTCGTGTAGAGGCCAGGATGGAATTACCCGAAAGCAGGTCGTCGGGCATCAGCAACTCGGTGTAATCGGCGATCCTCTCAAACAGGAATGGCATTGGTCTATGCCAGGAGTTACAGGCCGCCACCAACAGCAGACGGTAGGCTTCGGCTTGCGGATCACGGCTGGGTGTCTTGCCATCCAGCAGGTCGAAAATCTGCTGCCGGGTTTTGCCGTTAACCATCTCTTCATCGATATGCCCCTGCTTGGCATCCTGGAGGATCTCAGGCTGAGAAAACCCTTCAGGCGGGCTCACCGTCCCAATTCGGGTATAACGATTCACATCCATGAACCGCAGGGCACAGAACCGATTAAACCAGGTATAGGCCACCCGCTCAATCACCGCATCCTTTGAGGTTTTGGCAATCTGCTCCTGAAGATCCTTGACCACAGTCTCCTTCTCGCGGATCTCAGCACTATCCGTTTGTAAAACAAGACTCAGCCTGGCTCCAACCTGTTCAATAAGTTGACGCCTTGCAGATTGGGCGAAATTTTTTAGTGCAGTAGTGTTCATAATCACATCAAGTTTTCTATTTATTTCTCTTTGAGAAATTGAAATATAGTCGGCATATCTCTGGTATATTCTTCAATAGGCATAGTATGACCAAGAGGATTATTAAACCAATTTTCAATAAGTTTCAGAAGATACTCAAAGATTCCCAGAAGTACATTGTCTTTACTGGTATAACTTTTGAAGCTTTGTTCTAAGGTTATCCCTGCAGCACTCCAGGCTGGAGTTTTCAGCAAATAATATCCTCGATCAAGAACTACAATTAAATCCGGTAGTGCTCTATATTTGTTTATACTCACTCCAGGGCTATATGCTTTAAGGTGTTTTATCAGAGTTTTATTTGTCATCCCCTTATAAGCAACAACTAAAAAGGGCACTGTACGTTGATCGACATTCACCTTGTTATCTGATAGTTCCCTAAACACTTCAACTCTTTTTAATTTTTCGCATGATTGAAGTGCTTCGTTGAGAGTTTTTTTAGTAAGTTGAGATTTGACTTCAATTGCAGCTAATACCGTTTCAGCGGGAAAAATATTTATTGAATTGTAGAGATTGATCTTAGGTGAGCTTATGGGGTGAAGAACAATATCAATCTGACCAGATCTGTTTTCCTTTCTATCGAATATTTCACCTGTATGATACTTGATATTTTCAGGAAGATTCTTCTCAAGAAAATTAGCGATCAAGCCTTCGCGGGCAGACCCAATATTTACAGGATGCTTCGCAATGCAAACAAGATCACTATATTTCAGTAGAGCTTCTTTGTTGTGCCACAAATGTTCCAATAGTAATTTCATATTATTTGTTTGGCTTAGATCTGTACCCGCTTCCCCTGTTTAACCTCAGCAAGATAGGCTGCCTTTATTGCCTCAGCATAAGCATCAACATCGGCTTCGGTTTCGAGAATACTCTTTGCAAAGCTGACGGAAATCTTGCTTTTGCTAATGTACTCCCGCTTAATCTCCCCGCTCTTAATTTTGCCGGAGCTATCATCATCGGCGTCGTCTGGCTTGGGGTATCCCCCATCATTAGTTGGTTTCTGTTGCTCTGCAATCCACCTATCTTTCTTAGCCAGCAGTTTTAGAAAATCATTTTCCTTAAAAGAGCGGATATTCTCACGGATAACGGCAATGATCTTCAGAGATTCTAATTTCTGCTCAAAAACTTTGAAAGACTGCAACAACTCTTCCTGTTGGCTTTTGTCCAGCAAGGAAAAATCCACCATGGATGTCAACTCATCTCGGAGAGTGTTGAGTACCTGCAATGCCTGCTTTTTAGTCTCATCAAGAAGGATTGCCACTTCTTCTTTCAACTTGTCAATCAGGCCCTTGAGCTGCTGTATCTTGTTGCCTTTAAAGCACTCCTTGTCTTCCAAAATGTCGCGCACCTGCTGGCCGTCATCCCCTTTCAGGTCTGAGAAATTGGCATTCTGCTCCTCAAGAAAACGTCTGCTTTCGTCATAGATATCTTTGGGATGCCCTGACATGAAACGTCGTACCGGTTCCAGCACGTTATCTTTCATGTCGAGGAGCTTGTCTTCAAACTTGGTAAATGCTGTCAGATAAAAGCTGTACTCTTTGCCAACAAGCTCTCGAAGCTGACTGATCGGATCTTTCAACACTGTCAAAAAAGGGTAATGAGAAACCATACTGGACATTGGTTCAAGGGTCTGCAGCAATTCTTTGACTGCTGCCCAAGTCTCTTTGGCCAGCGGTTTTGCTTCGTTTGATTTGGGAGGGGCATCAAAAAAATCTTCGTAAAACTCCTTTAACTGCCGGACCTGGGAGGAGGTAAAGTCAATCTGGGAATCAAGGATGATGTTTCCATGGGACTGACCGTTCCGCAGAGCCTTTTCCAGGGCCGCCTCTTCCAGAATGTTTGAATCATACCTGACCTCGATCTTTTCACGGGCACAGAGTTTTGCCGTGATACAGAGGATGGCGGCAAAATACCAGCCATACGGTTTCTTCTCGAATCGTTCCATCAGGCTTTTCAGAGTTGTCCGCACACCATTGCGGCTATTCCCCTGGATAAAGGAGAGCATTTCCTGCTCTGCCTCACTCATCATTTTGTCATCATCGCCAAAGAGTGTCGCCCCGGAAGGTCTGAGATAATTGGCTATATCATTCTCATTGTATTTGATCCCGCAAAGCATGTTCAGGTGGGGATAGGTACGCCGCAGAAGATCATAAAAGCCCTGGGTGATTCTGGTCTGGGGATCCGTGCTGCTTAACTCAAGGGGTTTGAGATTGATAATAAGCTTTGCCTTGCCGAGCAGATCCTTGGCCCTATCCTGCAACTCTTTATATCGCTCAACGTTCTGGAAACTCTTATCGGTGAGGATGCGCTTAACTGCTTCCTGCTGGGTCTGAGTCATATTCAAACGGACATACTTGTCGGTCTTTTTGTAGAGCAGCAGATCATGGAGAAAACGATCATCTGCAGGCATGATAACAAGCAGTTCATCTTTCGCCATTGACTGCATGGCAAGGGTGGTTTCGTTGTCTACCAGTTCATGAAACGGACTGATAATATGGATAGTAAGCTCATGTTCTTTTCCGCACAGACGGTCATCCAGTTTGCGGGAAAAAGAATAATCCTGGCCATTGTCATCGTAACGAATCTTTCTTGATTTCAAGGTGTAGTCAAAAACAAGTTTGGCCAGTTCATCTGAAACATCCGAGTTTTCAACGTCCGTATTTTTAATCTCCTGCTCCACATCCTTTTCTTCATCGGTGAGAAATTCATAGAGATCACCATTGCGCTGGATATAGGTCTGCTGTTCGAGCAGGTTCAGGGCTGTGGTCACCTGCTTTTGCAGATCGTTGATATTGCAGTCAAAGTTATCCAGCATGAGGATACTGATGTTGCGGACTGTGGCCTTGAAGGACTTGACATACTTAACCAGAAACAGTGCCTTGAGGACACGGACGGCAAATTCATCGCCGAGGTTCTTTTCAGCAACCAGGACAGCCTTCTGTATCTGTGATTTAAGAGCGGTACGGATTCCTTCAAACATAAGATCAAAGGTGGCCAGTTCCCTGATGCTGTGGTTGGCGATATGCTTGGCCACATGCTGGAACACACCAAGCATGGATCGTTCTCCTACGGAACTATGCTTGCCCTCAAAGGCATTATGTTGTGACAGGCTTTGGATGGCGGCCTGGAACAGGGTAAACTGATACGGGATGAAGGGATAAGCGTGGATGAAGTGTTCCCGATCCTTGAAATTCTTATAGGTCTGGGAACCGTCACCAAAATCAAACAGGGTTTTTAAGTTGTTTACCTGTTCATGGTAGACATCTGAAAGAGTTGCCACGCCCTTTTCGTTTTTCAGCAAAAGTCTTTTTTGAATGACCTCATCAACATTGGCACTGGTGAGTTTCATGCGGTTGTTAAAACGGGCCTGGATCTTGGAAAAATCATTGGCCTGTTTTTTATTCATTTCACCAACGACATCATCCAGAACCTCCTGGGCGGTAACGATAACCCATGCCCGACCTCTGCATTTGGTGGCCAGACTTTCCGCCACTGTCTGCAGGTTAGTCATGAGTTTTGTATTATCGGCAACGTATTGGCCGACCTCATCAACAAAAAAGTTTAAACGGAAATTTTCCTCCTGCTGTTCGATGTAGGTATTAATCTGCTCGGCAAAATCTTCAATGGAGAGCTTGTAATCACTGCGGTATTTGTCGAGAATGCCATTTGCCCCCGCTTCATCCGTGCCTGTGACCTGAGAGTAGGCTTTGGCTATATTGTGGCCTTCGAGTAATGCCTGTTCCCTGCCGACATTCCAAGCCTGATTGGCAATGTTTTTATAGGTATCTTTGAACTTGCCATAGAGGCTGCGACTATCAAGGTCTCGTTCAAACTGGGCAATATGGCCATGCTTCCCGTAGTAGCCGCACATCTCATCAAACACCTTTACAAAGACGGAGAGCAGGGCGTCTATCTGGGTCTTGCTGATAACGTCAGCTTTCTGATCAATATTAAAGAGGATGGATTTTGAAGGGATTGCTACGGCCTGTTTAAGGTCTCCGCGCAGGATCTCATTATCAGTGCATTTGGAAAGGAACAGGTCGAGTACGGGAATGCCGTCAATGGAACGGTTTTCAAGGAGTAAGGCCAGAATCTTCAGAAGATGTGATTTACCGGAACCGAAGAATCCGGAAACCCAGACACCGTTTGCGCCTTCGTAGTTTTTATAGGCGTCAAGAAAGCTTTCCAGCCGTTTGGCAACCTCATTTGTGAGGACATATTCTTCTACTTCCAGGCGCAGGCTGGCTTCGTCATCGGCTTTGATAACACCTTCTATAGACCGACCTACCGGTTTCTCGAATATTTCACTTAATAGCATAGGTTTTCCTTCAATGTGGACGTGATTTTTCCGGATTAAATCTCGCAGTGGAAAATATTGAATGCTCTATAATACTTATCATCATGCAGGCGGCCAAACAGATCAAGAGATGCTCCAGTTTCCAGGGAATGGGTGTAAGCACCAGGGAAAAACATGACGGTTGGCTGGTCTTTAGCAGTACTTTGCAGGTTATTCAGGACATTATGGGAACGGATGTATGGAAAAACTTCACCAACTCCTGAGATAAACATCACATCAAAATCTGCTTTAGCCATTTCTGCTGCTATGGCAGGGATCAGGTGTGATTGGGAATCGAGGATTCCCTGCAGGAGTTCTTTCAGCTGCCCTTTATCAACAGCTTTTTCTGTTTCAAGGATACGATCCCAAATGTTACGTTTTTTCAGGAGGTCAACCGTCAGATCATAAAGATTGATATCAAGAATACGAATGCCCTGTTGTTCGAGCTTATTTCGTAACTGAATACGAAGTCTTTCCATGTCTGTGGCTCTCTGTGGCGGGAATGGACATATGAAAAAAGGTACTTCATTGCCAAGGCCCTGCTTCTTCAGAAAACGATCACTGCTGATAAGTTTCAGGAGATGGTCAAAGCTCTCCTGAATTGAAAATGGTTTCATGTCGTAGTTTACGCTAACCATGAGTTGATATCCATGTCAGACACAGGGAGCACTGCAAGCCAGGAGGAGTTGTCTGCTACAAGCACCTTGGTTAATTGTTCAGTAAGCAGGCCAGGGATAATCATATCTTCCCGTGATATAATTTCTGCTTCGCGCATGGTTTTAAAAAGGACCTGTCTGAGTTTCGCCCGTGTTGAATCCCGAAGCCGTTCCAGCTCTTCATGCCATTCGGCCTTATCTTCAAAGAAGAAATCGTAATCTTGGTGCTGAAGATGCAGATCCATACGAAGAAATTTTTCCCTTACGACCTCAATCATGAAATCCCGTATAAAGGGGTAACACTTACAGACAGCTATCCAGAGGAGATATTGCTGTTCCTGCCTGGAGCCATTCTTAAAGAGGGCAAGCTGTTGTTCTGATAGAAGTTCAAGACGTGAACAGATTTCTCTAACTCTTCTTTTGATGCTGCTTTCGGTGCGTGCTTGGATACTGTTTTTTGCAAACACTGACTTACGGGTTAATCCCCAATCAGTTGTTGCAAAATACTCATCCACAATGAGCAGCGATTCGTTATAGAACAGCCCCCCGGTAGTAAATGACATGCTGTATTGGCTTTTTGTTTCTCTTGCGGACATAGAAATAATGGTTCACAATTTTAATTTTTGTAGAAAACATGCTATTTTATAATAAGATCTCTAAATCTTAATCAGGTATATACTGATTTTTATAATTAACCTCAAAAAAAATGCTTACACTTAAATAATTATCAGACCAGACCGGCCTGACCGACAATAGTACCAGAAAATATCTGCGCCTTTTCGGAACCTTCCTGAAGCCCTACATCAAAAGAGGCGTAGCCAACAAGCTCCTTTTCGATCCAAACTGCGTGGTGATCTTCAGCGAAGTCAAAAGACTCCGTGATGAAGGTAAGGTTGCCAAGGATATTATTGCCGCTCTCAAAAAAGCGCCCTCCACCCCCAACGAACCAGGCAGTCACGAACTCATCTATCAACAGATCAGAGCCGAACAAACTGGTCAAACCGGCCAGTCCGATGCATACAAGCGCAACCTTCAGGAACTTTACCAAAAACTTCTGGATGAAAAAGAAAAACGGATTCAGGAACGGGACGAACGGGATATGCGGATCGTGCGCCTGGAGATTCAAAACGTCAAGATGCAGGAGGCCATGAAGCTCCTACCTGATGGTAAGAAACCTGGCCAGATCAGAAAAGAGTGGAACCTGGCGCGCGAAAAAACACAGACTGCGGCCGGGATTCTTGCTGACCTTAAAAGACTCTCCTTCTTTCGATTTTTGAAAAGAAAGAAGCACCTGGATAGACTCCAGGAGCTTCTCGTTTGATTGGCCAGGGCCAAGGTCAATGAACAGTCGAGCTGCATTCTCTCACAGGAGGCCAGGCGACCGCACTAATAAGATACGTTGATCTGTGCCGAATAACAGGATGCCAGCCAGAGTGACACCATATTTACCTGTTTGCGGATCAGGCAGATAGGGCTGAGCACTCTTGAGGATTTCCATATCATCCATATCCAACCAAGGATGATTTTTGACGTTAATTCGAAGATATTTTCGGCATTTTTCAATTAAATCAGGGCGAAGATCCTTGAGTTGTATGCGGACATAGACCATTCCCCGGACTTTCTAAACACCTCAATCAAAAATATTTCTGAGGCTATTTTTCTCACGAAAAGAGATGCGATAACAGCAGAACAGAATGACGGGATAGTAATCTGGACTTTTTTCTTCATACCATCTATTCATGACGCAAGGCATCAATAGGATCAAGACGCGCCGCTTTTCTGGCCGGGAAGAAACCGAAAACAACACCAACAGCGGCGGAAAAAAGGAACGAGAGGACAATGATGCCTGGATTGAGGATAAAGGGAACATTCAATACCTTGGCAAGCCCCACCGAACCCCCAAGGGCGACGATAACACCGACCAGGCCACCAAACGAAGAGAGCGCCACCGCCTCCACCAGGAACTGCAGCAGTACCTCCCGTTCCCTGGCACCTATGGCCAGACGAATACCTATCTCCCTGGTTCGTTCGGTGACCGAGACGAGCATGATATTCATGATACCGATGCCGCCTACCAGCAGGCTGACTGCGGCCACCGCACCAAGAAGGGCGGTGAGGATCTGAGTCGTGCCGGTGAGCATCCTGGTCACCTCCTTCATATCCATCACCTGGAAATTATCATTTTCCGTCTCAGAGATATGACGGCGGCCCCTCAGTAGAGACTCGATATCCCCTTTGGCCTTATCCGTAGATTCACCTTCCGCCACCGAAACCTGAATCAGACTGATATCCTGATTACCGGCGATACGACGTTGCAGTGTGCGCAGCGGCAAGAGTACCAGATCATCCTGATCGCTGCCAAAGGTGGATTGCCCCTTGGCCTCGAGCACACCGATTACCTGACAGGAGAAAGTATCCATCCGGATCTTGCTGCCGATGGGATCCTGCTCCCCAAAAAGCTCTTTCCGCACCGTTGCCCCCACCAGACAGACCGCTTTACCGGAACGCAGCTCACTGCCTAAGAACTGACGGCCGGCCAGTACCGGCCAGTTCCGAACCTTGAAGAACTCGTTATCGACACCGGTGGCGGTGGTGGACCAGTTTTTATTGGAATAGACGGCAACAAGCCGTTGCGAAGAAGAGGGAGCAATCGCGGTAATGGAAGGGATCTCACGATAAATGGCCTGGACATCCTCCAGATCAAAAGAAGGAGCAGCTGAGGTTTGTCCCCCTCCCATACGCTGACCGACCCGGACCATGAGCAGATTCGTGCCAAGGCTGGAAATCTGCTGACTGACCTGGGCCGTTGCCCCGCCACCGATGGTAACCATGATGATCACCGAGGCCACGCCGATGACAATACCCAGGATAGTCAAAAAAGAACGCATGACATTGCGCCTGATCTCACGCAAGGCCAGAAGAAGACTATTCACAAACATCAGCGCCCTCCCCGTTCCTTTCATCAGCCGCAATCAGGCCATCCCGGAAGTGAATCACCCGCCGGGCAAAGCGGGCCATTTCAGCCTCATGGGTCACCATAATGATGGTGACCCCCAGCTCCTTGTTAAACGAGCTCAGCAGTTCCATGATCTCCAGACTGCGGGTTGTATCGAGATTGCCGGTCGGTTCGTCCGCCAGCAGGACTGCCGGCTGGCTGACAATGGCCCGGGCAATGGCGACCCGCTGCTGCTGGCCGCCGGAGAGTTCACCAGGGGTATGGTGCTCCCAGCCCGCCAGACCGACCGATGCCAGGGCCTTGCGGGCCTGAAGATGCCGTTCTGCCGCTTTGACTCCCCGGTAGATCAGGGGGAGTTCAACATTTTCCAGGGCCGAGGTTCGGTTGAGCAGATTAAATCCCTGAAAGACAAAACCCAGATAGCGGCGGCGCAGCATGGCCCGTTGATTGCGGCTCATGGCCCCGACCTGGATTTCTTTGAAGAGATAGTTGCCTTCGGTAGGAGTATCCAGGCAACCGAGAATATTCATGACTGTGGACTTGCCGGAACCGCTGGGCCCCATGACCGCCACGAATTCGCCTTCCCTGATCGTCATGTCAACACCGCGCAGGGCCGACATGGCCGCCCCGCCGCGGCCATAGACCTTGGTCACTCCCCGAAGTTCAATCAGGGGCACAACCTCTCTCCCAGCAGCGACGGTCACGCTCATGGTCCCTTTCTGTTATTGCCACTGATCGCCTCGATGATCAGCTCCGTACCAGAGTCAATTTCACCCGTAACGACCTCGGTCATCAGGCCACTGGTGGCGCCAATGGTAACCGGAACAGCCAGGGGTTTTTTATCGGCAAGGACCCAGACACGCTGCTCACCTTTGCCGGTACCCTCCGGGCGGGGGGCCGGTCTTGTACCGCGGAAACGGGGAAAAAGTTTACTGACCAGACTGCCGCCGGAAGCACCCTCTTCCTTGGCCTCCTGCAAGGCCGGAGTGAAACGAAGGGCCGCACTTGGAACCAGCAGACCATCCTTGATCTTTTTGACCACGATATCGGCTGTGGCTGTCATCCCGGGCCGCAAGGCAAGATCACCATTATCCACCTTCAAGATGGTCAGGTAGGTCACCACTCCCTGATTGACCTGGGAGCCATAGCGAACCTGGGTGATACGGGCAGGAAAGGTCCGCTCCGGATAGGCATCGACCGTAAATGTCGCTGCCTGTCCTGTCTGCACCTGGCCCACATCCGCCTCATCCACATTCACCTGCAGCTCCATCTGGGTCAGATTCTCGGCCAGGGTGAAGAGTTCCGGAGATTGAAAAGAGGCCGCTACCGTCTGGCCGGGTTCAGCACTGCGCTTGAGCACCACTCCGTCTATGGGTGAAAGGACCATAGCCTTTTCCAGATCGATCTTGTCACTCTGCAGTTTTGCTTTGGCCTCAGCGATACCGGCCTCACTCAGTGCCTTCTCCGCTTTCGCCCGTTGCAGTGCCGCCTCGGCAGCATCGAAATCTTGCATCGAGGGCAGACGGCCATCACTCGACTGCCGGATACGCCGCAGCCTCTCCATCACCTGACCGGCCTCATGAAAACCGGCCTGAGCCCGTAGAAGTCCAGCCTTTGCCGACTCGAGCACAGCCTGTGATTGCAGAATCCGCGCCTCAAGCTTGGTCGTATCAAGCCTGGCGAGCAGCTGACCGGCCTTGACAAAATCGTTGTGTTCCACTTCAACCGATTTGATGGTGCCCGACACCTCAATCCCCACCAGAACCTGATTCGTAGGTTGCAGATTACCTGTAGCAGTGACCAGTACAGTCAAATCACCTCTCTGGGC
>DCUN01000194.1 GCA_002327225.1 Desulfobulbaceae bacterium UBA2213 | reverse complement strand
ACAGCCGTCTTTTTCATTCCAAGGCGGTGGCCAAAGATATCTGGAACAAGGCACTCCTGGCCCATGAGGCGGGACGGCCGGGGCCTGCCCGTCAGCACCTTCATAGCCTGCTCACCCTGGCTGCGCTCGATGGTGATGAAACGCTTACAGGCCTTGGTCCTGAGCAGTGGCAGCAGCTGTTTGGCTTTACCAGGCCCGCGTCCGATCTGGCCTGGACTGATAGGCTGCTCGCTGAATCCGGGCCACAGAAAGGTGCCGGGGATGGTGGAGCGGCAAGTCTTGCTGATCGCTATCTTGCCGCTTTTAGCAAAGGCCTTCCGGGGAAGAATACCCTTTTTCTCAGTGCTGAGAGTGTTGATAAGAGAAAACAGCTCTATATCTTTATCAAGAAAAATGGCCTGATTGTTGATTGTTCCGTTGATGCCGGGGCCGGGTTTGCGGCCCAGAAGGAACAGAAGGAGGTCTTACGCGAGCTGGCTCTCAAGACCTTGTCCTCTTTTCCAAAAAAGATAGAGCCGCGGGCCATGGACATGCTCTTTGAACGGGTCGGTTTTCATCCGGTTGCCGTGGTCATGGAGCTTGAGAAGGTGGCCCTTTTTGTCGAAGAGAGGCCATTGATTACGTGCGCCGATCTCGAGACCATGGTGGGCCGGACAAGAGAAGACGCCCTCTTTGAATTGACGGAGTCCTTTGGCAAAAAACAGCTTGCCGCTACCCTGGTGATTCTTGGCCGTTTGTTGGAAAATGGAATTCATGGCCTTGCTATTCTGGCCACCATGCGCAATTATATAAGAAAGATGCTCCTCTTTCGTTCTCTGCAGATGCAATCAAGTCCGCCCTGGCAGCGGGGGATGCAGGCCAGACAGTTTCAGGATGTCTATCTGCCGGCGCTCAAGGCAAAGGGGGAGTGGGCTGAGATCTTGAAAGGTCATCCCTATGCCCTCTTTATGAGTTTCAGCAAGGCGGAAGAGTTTTCCTGTCCGCTGTTGAAGGAGTGGCTGGTCCTTCTTCTCAAAGCCGAATTCCGGATCAAGGGATCGCCTCTGTCGCAGACCCTGCTCCTGGAAGAGTTTTTTCTCTGCATGTTTGCCGGGAAGCAGGCTGAACAGTAACCACACATGAAGAAGCTTTCTCTCGGTTTATAGAAATGAGCAAGATAAAAGATGAACAGCATGTATCGGTAGCCAGCAGAGAGAGGGAGGAGATTCGTGAACCTTCTCTTTATAAGGCACTGCTTCATAACGATGATTATACTTCCATGGAATTTGTGGTCGTCATCCTGGAGAATATTTTTGGTAAATCAACATCAATAGCGACCAAGATCATGCTGGATGTGCATCAGGAAGGGGTCGGGGTGGCCGGGATATATACCCGGGAGATATGTGAGACTAAGGTTGATCTGGTGCATCATCTGGCCAGAAAACATGGTTTTCCTCTTCGTTGTTCTATCGAGAAAATATAGCGTTCCCGCAGCGTATGGGAAGAGGGTGAAGGAAGATGCTGAGCAAGACACTGGAAATGGCGCTGGTCAGGGCGATCAGAGAGGCGAAGAGTTACAGGAATGAATATGTGACCGTTGAACATATGCTCTATGGTCTGCTCTATGATGAGTTGACAAATCACATTATCAGTCACTGCGGTGGCTCCATCGAAAATCTGAAACAGCGGCTGGAAACCTTTTTCTCAGGCGAGTTGCCTGTACTTGGTGCGGTCGGCCCCAGTGAACCGGCCCAGACCCTGGCCTTTAACCGGGTCTTGCAACGGGCGGTCTCTCATGTTCAGAGTTGCGGCAAGAATGAGGTCGACAGCGGGGATGTCCTGGCCGCAATTTTTTCTGAGGCGGAGTCCCATGCCGTCTATTTTCTCGGTTCTGAAGGGGTTGGCCGTCTGGCGGTGATTGAGTATATTTCCCATGGACTACCCTCCGAGGGCTTGCAGAAGGAGCCGCTGCCCCGGATGCCTGCGGGAGCTCAGCCGGAAGCCGAGAGCAGAGAGACGGATAAGGACGAGAAGATCCTTCGGGAATTTACGGTGAACCTTACCCGCCGGGCGGCAGAAGGTCACCTTGATCCCCTCATCGGCCGTGCCATGGAGGTGGAGCGGATGATGCAGGTACTCTGCCGGCGCAAGAAAAACAACCCCCTGCTGGTGGGAGAACCAGGCGTCGGCAAGACGGCTATTGCCGAAGGGCTGGCCCTGCGCATCCATGATGACAGCGTGGCCAGGGCTGCGGGCCTCAAGGCCCTGGTTCCTGATCTTTTGCAGGACACGGAAATCTATTTACTCGATATGGGAACGCTGGTGGCCGGCACCAAGTATCGGGGGGATTTTGAGAAGCGGATGAAAGGGGTGGTGGAGGCGGTCGAACGGAAGAAAAACGCCATCCTTTTTATTGATGAGATGCATACCATAGTCGGGGCAGGCGCCACCAGCGGCGGCTCCATGGATGCCTCCAATCTCTTGAAACCGGCCCTGCAGTCAGGGATCCTCCGCTGTATCGGCTCCACCACCTATGAGGAGTATAAAAACCATATTGAAAAGGATCGGGCGCTTTCCCGCCGCTTCCAGAAGATCGATGTGGAGGAGCCAAGCGTTGAGGAGACCCGTCTTATTCTGCAGGGGTTGCAGGATAAATATGAGCAGCACCATCAGGTCAGGTATGCCGGAACGGCCATCAGGGCCACAGCAGAACTGGCTGACCGCTATATCAACGACCGCTTCCTGCCGGATAAGGCCATTGATGTCCTTGATGAGGTGGGCTCTTCCTTTCGTCTGGCCGGTAAGATCGGCCGCACCGTCACGGTGCGGGATGTGGAGGCGGTGGTTTCACGCATGGCCAGGGTTCCGGCCAAAAGCGGGTCGAGCGCCGAGCTTGGTTCCTTGAAAGAACTGGCCGCCACCATGAAAGGGGTGATCTTTGGTCAGGACACGGCAATCGACACGGTGGCGGGTGCGGTCAAAAGGGCGCGGGCCGGGTTAAACCATCCGCAGTCGCCTACCGGCTGTTTTCTCTTTGCCGGACCCACCGGAGTCGGTAAGACCGAGGTGGCCAGACAGCTGGCCCAGACCCTGGGTATCCACTTTGAGCGTTTTGACATGAGTGAGTACATGGAAAAACATGCGGTGGCCCGTCTTATCGGCGCCCCTCCCGGTTACGTGGGATTTGATCAGGGCGGACTGCTCACCGAGGCCATCCGCAAGCATCCTTACACCGTGCTCCTGCTTGATGAAATCGAAAAGGCCCACGCCGATATCTTCTCCATCCTGCTGCAGGTGATGGATCACTCGACCTTGACTGATAATTCCGGGCGGAAGGCGGATTTCAGAAATGTGATCCTGATCATGACCACCAATGCCGGTGCCCGTGAGATGAGCAGCACTCCTATTGGTTTTGTGACCGAGAAAAAAGGGCGTGACCAGAAGGCGGTTAAATCCTTGTTTGCTCCTGAGTTCCGCAACCGGCTGGATGCGATTATCTCTTTTGGGGCCTTGAACGCGGAGGCGGTGGAAAAGGTGGTCGAGAAGATGATTGTTGAATTGCAGGGGCAGCTGGCCGTCCGGAAGGTGACCATTGCCCTGACACCTGCCGCCCGCAACTATCTGGCCACCAGGGGGTATGATCCTGATTATGGCGCCAGGCCGCTCCGGCGGCTGATTATGACCGAGATTGGCGATGTGCTCACCGACGAGATCCTCTTCGGCGCTCTGACCCGTGGCGGTGAGGCCCGGGTGGATCTGCAGGAGAACAAACTTGTCTTTACCTATTCCGCAAAGGTTGCGAGATGAGAGGGGCAAGGTGCAATGGGAAGATCGTTCGAGGAAAGAAGGCATCATGAGTTGTGAGATGAGAAGAGTTGTGGGAATGGGCATCCGGCAGGCTGAGAGCGGGTGCGGCTGTGAGTGATGAGGAAGCCTTAAAGCGTCCCTCCTCCCTCTGGCATGTTCATCGCTGGATGTATTACTGGACCTTGCATTGGGCCTACACCCCGTATGCTCTCCCGGCACTTCTCTGTATCTCCTTTGCCGAGAGTAGTTTTTTTCCCCTGCCTCCTGATATCCTGCTTATCCCCATGGTCCTGGCCGCACCTGCCAGATGGTGGAGGATAGCCCTGTATTGCACAATTGCTTCGGTTGTTGGCGGCCTGGCAGGATATGGTATTGGTGTTTTTGCCTGGGAAACTATGGGCAGATGGATTGTGGAAAACGTGGCGCATGTGCAATTGGTGCTGGTTGATGGCCGCCATGATATTGCCCTGCCCTCCTATTTCCTTACCACCTTTGGAACCTCTCTGGGAGGAGAATATCTTTTTCAGGTCTATGATACATGGAATGCCTGGATTGTCTATATCTTCGGGCTCACCCCTTTGCCTTATAAGTTGGTTACGATCACGGCCGGGGTGGCCAAGGTGAATTTGTTTGTTTTTATCCTTGCCTCAATTGCCGCCAGGGCCAGCCGTTTTTTTGTTGTTGCCTGGCTTTTGAAGAAATGGGGCAAACAGGCAATGCATTTTATTGAACGCTATTTCAATATCCTCTGCGTGATTTTTGTGGCTCTGCTTGGTGGTGGCTTTGCCATTATAAAGATTGCCATGTAGCAGGTCGTATTACTGGGAACATCTTTCTGTTGCTGCCTTGCCAGGAGCGCGAGTAAACGGAAAAAAGAGAAAACGGTTTGATTGTCGAAGAAAAAAAGAGTTTGGAGTCCGTGCAGATATGAAATATTTATATTGTGTATCCATGATCCTTATGGGAGGAATTCTCCTGCAGGCGATCCCTCTGCATGCCGGCGCAGATAGAAGTTCTCTGCGGAGTGTCTCTTCAGGGTCTCGTCTTTCCCAGAATGAGGCAGATAAGATTGTTTCCCTGCACAATCAGATCCGGGCAGACGTTGGCGTTGGTCCTCTCCGCTGGTCAGAGGAGCTGTCTGCTTACGCTCAGCAATGGGCTGATCATCTTGCCTCAGTCAAGGGCAGGATGGAACATCGTCCCCGCTCCGGTAAGTGGCGGCAGGAATATGGTGAGAATCTCTTTATCGGTACTGCCAGTCATTATGGGACAGCGGATGCGGTCATGGCCTGGGCAAAAGAAAAGGCCAACTATCGGGGAGAGGCAATTCAAGGCTCTCGTTTTGCCAAGGTTGGTCATTACACCCAGATGGTCTGGCGTAATACCGGGCAGATCGGCTGTGGGACCGGGGTGTGCCGGGGCAATCTGATTGTGGTCTGTAACTATGATCCTCCCGGTAATTTTCTGGGCCAGAGACCTTATTGATACGTTGCAAACGCAATGATTCCTTTGTGTTCCACTTGATGCGGCCTCGAGCGGAGAATCCTTCCTGCCGCCATCATGGAAATCCCCGTGAGCTCGACCTCCTCTATCAATACGCAGGCCCCAGCTGAAAAAACAGCGTTCACCATCCTTGTTATTATCAGTGTCTGCCATCTGCTGAACGACATGATGCAGACCCTGTTGTCGGCTATCTATCCGCTGCTCCAGTCCAATTATGGCTTGAGCTTTGCCCAGATCGGCATGATCACCCTTACCTTTCAAGGCACGGCTTCGATCCTCCAGCCCATGGTCGGTTTTTATATTGATCGTAACCCGCGGCCCTATTCCCTGGTGATCGGTATGGGCATGACCCTGCTGGGGCTGGTGCTTTTTTCACAAGCTGGAAACTTTCAGGCTCTGTTACTGGCAGCGGCCCTGGTAGGGACGGGCTCGTCGGTCTTTCATCCGGAATCATCCCGTGTGGCACGTATGGCCTCCGGGGGGCGGCATGGGCTGGCGCAGTCTCTGTTTCAGGTGGGGGGCAATGCCGGATCGGCCCTTGGTCCATTGCTGGCTGCGCTCATCGTACTCAGGAATGGTCAGGCAAGTGTGGCCTGGTTTTCTCTCGCCGCTCTGCTGGGGATCTATCTCCTGATCAAGGTTGGTCACTGGTACAAGGGGCAGGGGCTGATGCGGCTGAGATCACCGGCCACCCTGAATGTCTCCCGGCTCTTACTGTCACGCGGCAAGGTGGCCCTGACCCTGGCAGTGCTGCTGGCCCTGTTGTTTTCCAAGTTTTTCTATATGGCGAGCATGGGCAGCTACTATATCTTTTATCTGATGGACACGTTTCATCTTCCGGTGCAGAGCGCCCAGCTGCATCTCTTTGTCTTCTATGGTGCAGTGTCCGTTGGTACCATCAGCGGTGGTCCGCTTGGAGATCGTTATGGCCGTAAGGTGGTGATCTGGGTCTCGATTCTGGGAGTGCTTCCCTTTACTCTGGCCCTGCCCTATGTCAATCTCTTCTGGACCGGGCTGCTCAGTGTGCCGATCGGGATGATTTTTGCCTCCGCCTTTCCGGCAATTGTGGTCTATGCCCAGGAGCTTCTGCCGGACCGGGTTGGTATGGTGTCCGGGATGTCTTTTGGCTTTGCCTTTGGTATGGCTGGGATTGGCGCCGCATTGCTCGGCCATCTTGCCGACATGACGAGTCTTTCCTATGTGTATCAGCTGTGTTCGTTTCTGCCGGCAATCGGTTTGCTTGCCATTTTTCTGCCCGATCTGGAAACGGAATCCAGGCGGCGGAAACGGTTGTCCCCATGATGCTTGATGGCTGTAAGAAAAGACTAACCCCAATAAACGGGATAAGTGCCTTTCGCAGATTATTTTCTTGAAAAAAAACAAGAAAACAATCTGTAAGGCACTGAAAGCGGCAGCAGGATTGTCAGCAGGGTGAATTGACTTATGGGTAATTTCCCGGTCATCGTTTTCGATTTTGAGACAACAGGTCTGTCACCCCAAAGGGGAGACCGCGCCATCGAGATCGGCGCAGTGCTGGTTGAGAACGGCAGGATCATTGATCGCTTTCACAGCCTGATGAATCCGGGCATTTCTGTCAGCTCCTTTATCGAGGGGCTCACGGGAATCAGCAATGCGATGGTGCAAGGTGCCCCCGGCAGTGCTGAGGTCATGGCCGGATTTGCTGATTTTGTCGGCCAGCACCCATTGGTTGCCCATAATGCTCCCTTTGACGCCAGATTTCTCGATGCCGAACTGGCCCATATAGGCAGGGAAAGAATAAATGAAACGGTCTGTACCCTTCGGGTTGCACGCCGTATCTACCCCCATCTCACGACTCATAAGCTGGAGGCCTTGGTCCGCTATAAAAAGCTGCAGGTGGAAGGCACTTTTCATCGGGCTGCAGCTGATGCCGAGATGACAGCCCGTCTGTGGCTGGCAATGCTTGAGGATGTAAAAAGGCTCTACTGTCTGTCTGAGCTGTCCCTGGAGACTATACAGAGACTCTCCAGGATTTCCCGGGCCAAAGCGCAGGCGCTGAAGAGTCTTTTTCCCATGGCGGGTTGATCATCTCTGTGAAACGGGCGTTGAGGGCTATTCAATATTCTACTGGAGGAACCACGCATCCTCTTTTACCGGCTCCAAAGTGGAGATAAACTCGGTCCAGCCCCAGGGAGCGTTTTTTATCTCTGCTCCAAATATAGTGTCAGATCCTTGTCCTGTCTCCCACCTGCCTTGGACGTGCATTTTGTAGTGGTGCTCGTTCTGGTCAGAGATAATAAGCAGAAAGTAGTCACCCTTAACAGACGGTTTTCTCGTCATCTTAGAGAGGCAGATACCGAATCGGGAAACATCCTTTACCCGTGCGGAACAGAAACCGATATCGTCAGAGATATCAGCCTTCATTCCTTGGACATCCATTCTGAAGTATCTTCGCTTGTTCTCCATATTGCCCTCCACTGATGTAAAATGATGGCGAATTCTACCGATAGAACAAAAAGATATAATGTTAATAGTAGGTGTAAAAAAGTAGAAAAACAAGGACGAAGTGAGTGTTTTTCTGAAAACAGATATGAATTATATTATTTCCTTCAAGTTTTGAAGGTATCCGGGCGGTAATTGAGAATAGAGGCCGGTTTTTGCCCCCCTGGATTTTACGAAAAAAAACTTGCCTGTTTTCCATATTTCAGGGTACTTTGTTTGGTTTGGCGGCAAGGTGCTGCTCGTATTATCATTCACTGCAGGTGCAGACACCTGCAACAACCCTGTTCCTCCTTTCGTGCATGGGATTGATTATGAAAATTTATTCACTGTGTCGTGTCGTTTGCTTGTGCCTCCTGTTTTCGTTACTGCTTTCTTTTTCTACACTTCATGCTGTGGAAAAGCCGTCGGTAGTGGCTTTTTTGCCTTTTACTGTAAACGCCGCCAAGGATATGTCATATCTTCGTGACGGCTTAGGCGAGATGCTGGCCAGTCGTTTGTCGGCAGAGGCCGGTGTCGTCGCGGTTGACAAAAAAACAGTGGATGCGGCAGTCGGAGCAGGTGGAAAAACCACTCCAGATCAGTTGCAATCCCTGGCTGCAAAGATGGGGGCAGAGTATCTCCTCTACGGCAGCGTCACCTCTCTTGGCGGAGGAATGAGCTTTGACGCCAGGCTCTATTCGGTAGCGACAAAGAGCAGTGAAACCTTTTATGCTACTGCAGCCAAGGAAGGCGATGTGATGACGGCCATTG
Source organism: Desulfobulbaceae bacterium UBA2213 (assembly GCA_002327225.1). Lineage (GTDB taxonomy): Bacteria > Desulfobacterota > Desulfobulbia > Desulfobulbales > Desulfocapsaceae > UBA2270. Next base: position 11,541 of record DCUN01000194.1, on the reverse strand, counting down.
ATGATCTGGCCTGGGGGATGCTGGAAAAAACCTTCGGAAAAAAACGACCCAACAGCGGTGGGGCTCCCCAGGCGGCTCTTGTCGGGCCAGAATCAGGCAGCCTGCAGACAGCTCATCCGGATCGTACCTTCAGGGCTACTGCCGGTTTTGGCCATTCGTCTCTGCTTTGGAGTGAGGGGGCCAGTCAATTTTTCAAGACCCGCCGGGTGCCGTTGTCCCTGGAAGGAATAGCCATCGGTGATGTTGATGGAGATGGCGGGCTGGAAGTGGTGATGGCTGATCGGGAAAAGGTGGTGGTGTATAAACTGAACGAGGGGCGGCTAACGGAATTTGCTCAGATCAAACCCCTTGCCCGCTACAAGATTCATGCGGTGAATGCGGCTGATCTGAACGGCAACGGTAAGGCTGAGATCTATGTCAGCGCTGCTGACCCAACCATGCCTGGCTCTATGGCTGCGGAGTGGGACGGCAAGGAGATGAAGATCCTTTTTGAGGATGCTCGTTATTATCTTCGTCCGCTCAAGGTGCCTGGACTTGGTGTGGTTCTGGCTGGACAGAAGGCGGGTTCTGAAGGTGTGGCTGTTAATGGTCCTGTCTACACTCTGATCCAGGATGGTTCCCGTCTTGTTGCTGAGGAGCGTTTGCCTGTCCCTTCCGGAGTGAATCTCTTTGATTTTTCTTTTGCAGATCTTGATGGTGATGGAGAGTGGGAGGTTGTGGCTCTTGACGAGTGGAACAAATTACTGGTGATGAAGCAGGGTGGCAAGGTCTTGTGGAAGAGTGAAGACCGCTATGCTGCCACCAAAAGGTTTGTTGGCGGCAAGTCGGCAATGCAGATGACACAGCAGACCGGCGCGATGCGCGGAGCTACCAAGGTGGGTGAAGGGGCGACGAGCATCCTTTTTGAAGAGCGGTATATTCCTTCGCGGATTCTGGTGACAGACGTGGATGGGGATGGCATTGATGATATAATCGTCAACTCCAATACCTCCACCTGGACCAGCCTTGTGCGCAGCGTTCAGGTCTTTCAGTCGGGGACTATGCTTGGGATGAAGTGGAATGGGGTGGGGCTCCAGGAACTTTGGCGCACCAGAAAGGTTGATGGCTATGTGGTTGATTATGACGCGCGTTCCCACCATCTACCTTTGAAAGATGGTGTCGAACAGCTGTATGTCGGTGTCGTTTCTCAGGGCAGTTTTGGAGATGTGCTGTCAGCTGATGAGTCGATGCTGCTGGTTTACCCCTTGCAGTTTAAGGCGGAAGAACAGTAGCTTTTAAGCGTTTTTGAGTTGAGACTTTGTCTGCCAGTTCCTCTATGGCAAAATGTATGTGGCAGAAGAGGTGATGCTCCAGGGTTTTGCAGCGTTGAAAATTTTCTTCGATGACCTTATGGCGCTGCTTGTCATTATTACCATAGCGTTCAATGATATAGGCCATCCGTTCATCTAAAGAGACAACACGGTCATGGCGGACCCGTTTGTCGGCATAATAGACAATTTCCTTGGCAAAAAAGATCCCCTGGCCGTAGCGGTCGGTTGAAAAATCTTTGAGCACGACATGCTCCCGGACGATCTCGCCAATGTCCGGGTATCCCAGGTCCTGGCAGATATCTCGTCCCTTTCTGGCATGATCGCATTGAGTGTTCAGACAGATTGTCTTGGCAATGTCATGGAGCAGAGCCCCGGCCAGGACGAGAGCTGTGTCGGGTAACTGTGTGCCATTTACCTTGCTCTCGGCCATGCCGGTTAACAATGCTTCAGCCACCCTGGCCACGGTCAGGGAGTGGGCCCGGATATTATCGAGCATGGCATAGCTATCCATCAGGTCAAGACATTGCCTTATGGAAGGAACGCCTTCGCTCATCTTCTATTATCTTGCACTCAGTTCATGCACGGCATCAATAGCAATTTTGGCCTGATCCGGCGGCGTAAACTGGTGTATCCCATGTCCTAGATTAAAGATATGGCCATGGGCATCCTTGGCCCCGTTCAGCAGGTTCTGGATGCGCTGCCGCAGTTTGTCTTTTGGCAGCAAGAGGGCAAAGGGGTCAATATTGCCCTGTACAGCCTTGTTCCCTACCTGTTTTATGGCATCTCCAATGTTGATCCGCCAGTCCAGACCGAGGACATCGGCGCCGGACTGGACGGAGAGATCCAGCAGGGTTGCTCCGTTGTTGGCAAAATAGATGAGAGGCAGTCCGGTATCTTTCAGATCGCTGATAATCCGTTGCACATAGGGCAGGGCAAATTCCTTGAAGTCACAGGGAGCCAGAACCCCGGCCCAGGAATCAAAGATCTGCAGGGCCTGAGCGCCGGCTCTTGCCTGGGCCTGAAGGTAGAGGCTGGTGCATTCGGTGATCTTTTCCATCATGGCATGAAATAAATCGGGCTGCGTGAACATCATCTTCTTGGTCTCCCAGAAGACCTTGGAAGAGCCGCCTTCGATCAGATAGGTGGCCAGGGTGAAGGGCGCGCCGGCAAAGCCGATCAGGGGCACCTTCAGTTCCTTGCGCAGGAGACGGATGGTCTCCATGACAAAACCGGTGTGGATGTCCGGATCGGGCACAATGAGCCGGTCGAGTGCTGCCTGGTTGCGAATGGGTTCCGGGAAGACGGGTCCATGTCCCTCAGAGAAGGTGAGGGGCGCCCCCATGGCCTCCATGGGGATGAGGATATCCGAGAAGAGGATTGCCGCGTCCACACCCAGAATGTCAATGGGTTGCAGGGTAACCTCTACGCAGAGTTCCGGATTTTTACACAGTTCAAGAAAAGTGACATTGCCGCGTATCTTCTGATATTCAGGGAGGTAGCGTCCCGCCTGGCGCATCATCCAGATGGGGGTATAGTCGGTTTTTTCTCCACGGCAGGCCTTGAGGAAGGTATCGTTCATCATAATTGAGTTCACAGGTGAAGGGTGAGTGGTTTTTTGTGCGGATGGGAGGACAGGCTGAGAGAGGTTTGAACAGTCTTTCTCAGCATGTCCTTGCATCCACGCAAGGAATGCGTCTTTTAGTCTGAATGGGGGTGAGTTGGTGTGCTATGGGGTTCGTGTTCCAGGCACATAGCTGCAAAAAGGCTCCTGGGCCAGATAGTCGCCGGTCATGGCGTAGGCCCTTGCCCGGCAGCCACCACAGACATTGACATATTCACAGCGTCCGCAGTTGTCTTTGTAGCCCTTGAAATCACGCAGTTCATGGAACAGGCTGGAGTCCTCCCAGATCTGCTTGAAGGAAAGTTCCTTCAGATTACCGGCAGATTTGGGGAAATAGCTGCAGGGCAGGATGTTTTCGTCCACGTCAATCAGGCAGATGAGCTGACCGGCCAGACAGCCTTTGGAGCCGCCTGTCGAAAATTTCAGATTGCGCCGCTTAAAGACGCTGCCCTCTTCCTTGGCCTTCTGTCTGACGATCCGGTAGTAGTGCGGCGCGCAGGTTGGCCGCATCAGCAGTTCATTCTCTTCCTTTTCCACCTGGTAGTGCCATTCCAGGATCTCGTCGTACACCTTTTCCGGGATCAGCTCTTCCATGATATCCTCGCCGCGCCCAGTGGGTACAATCATGAACATGTACCAGGCTGAGGCACCAAGGGATTTGACCAGTTTGTAGATTTCCGGGATCTCTTCCCGGTTGCGGGCGGTAAAGGAGGAGTTGATCAGGAAGGGAATCTTGTTTTCATTAAAGAGGCGGATGGCGTTCATGGTTCCGGCAAAGGCGCCCTCCTGATTCCTGAAATCGTCGTGGGTCTCAGCCTTGGCCCCATCCAGGCTCAGCGATACCATCTTGATCCCGGCATCTTTGATCTGCGTGCAGATATCCTGGGTCACCAGGGTGCCATTGGTGGCGAGGCACATGCGCAGACCTTTACCCGCGCCATATCTGGCAATCTCAAACACATCCTTGCGCAAGAGTGGCTCTCCGCCGGAGAGCACGACCACGGGGTTGGCATAGGAAACGATATCATCGAGAATGCGGGTGGCCTCGCTGAAAGGGAAATCGGGATGGTCATCCACTTCAAGAGCAGAAGAAGATCGGCAGTGAACGCATTTCAGGTTACATCGTCTGGTGATTTCCCAGGCTATCCATTTAGGTTCAAATTCCATACTGCGGCTCCATTGTTAATGTGGCGTCATTGCTGGAAAGATATTTTCAATATTTTACAACACTATATTGTCTTTTGTTTTAAATCTCAAGCTGGAAGTGCAAGGCGTTCCTGTGTGTCAAATGAGTTTTTTGTACAGAATTGCCAGGAATGGAGACAGGGGAGGGTCGTCTTATTCCTGTCTTGACAATGAAAATGGGGCTACTTATTGTTCGCTCATATTGTAAATCAATAACAGCTGGCGTTCATGAATCATGGGCTGCTTTGGTGTGGTTGTGGGGTGTTTGCCTTGTTATTTTGATAAAGTGGAGGAACAGGTGGGTAAAGATCTGGAAAATGAAGGTGTTACGGAAAAGTTGGAGCAAGATGCATCAGGAGCCATGAAGGAAGCAGCCGACCTCGATGCGGGGATGAGTGGAGAAGAGAAGCTGCTGGCCGCCCAGGAAGAAATAGCTGGATACCGGGATAAGGTGCTGCGTTCTGCTGCTGAATTTGACAATTATAAAAAACGGATGGAACGGGATCGCAATGCAGCCATGAGGTATGCTGGTGAACATATCTTGCGGGAGATCCTGCCTGTTGTTGATAATCTGGAACGAGCACTTGCCCAAGGTGTGGTGACAGGAGTTGAGGCGGAGAAGAATCTTGCGGCCCTGCTGGAAGGGGTGCAGTTGACCTTGAAAAGTCTGCTGGCAACATTGGAAAAATTTGAGGTCAAGGCTATTGAGAGTATTGGCCAGCCCTTTGATCCCAATATCCAGGAGGCCCTGGTCATGGAGCCCAGTGATGAGATCCCTGCCAGTCATGTGCTGAGTGAGTTTGAAAAAGGGTATTTTTATAAAGACCGTTTGTTGCGTGTCGCCAAGGTGATTGTCTCATCAGGCAAGGCCGGCTCTTGATTTTCATTCCGAAGCGGGAAAGGGTAGACGCTTCTCTTGACAAAAGCAGGATGATACACATAATAAGACCTTTCTTGAAGACGAGAATTTGTAGAGAAACACTGTCAGGCATTGCAAAAAAAAAAATGAAAGCAACAACAAAGGTCATTGAGATGATGACCTCTCTTATATCTTGAGACAAGGAGTGATATATCATGGGAAAGATAATTGGAATTGATCTTGGAACGACAAACTCTTGTGTGGCCATTATGGAAGGTGGCGAGCCCAAGGTGATTACCAATGTTGAGGGTAACCGGACGACCCCTTCGATTGTGGCCTTCAGTGATAATAATGAACGTATTGTAGGCCAGGTTGCCAAGCGCCAGGCCGTCACCAATCCCGAGCGTACCCTCTATGCGGTCAAGCGTTTGATCGGCCGTAATTTCAGCGATGCCGAGGTGAAGAAGTCTGTTGAGATCAGCCCCTTCAAGATCGTCTCAGGCAAAGGTGGCGCGGCCAACATTGAAGTGGACGGCAAAAACTATACCCCGGCCGAGGTCTCAGCCATGATCCTTGGCAAGATGAAGAAGACTGCCGAAGAATATCTGGGAGAAGAGGTGACCGACGCCGTTGTTACTGTTCCCGCCTATTTCAATGATGCCCAGCGTCAGGCCACCAAAGATGCCGGCAAGATCGCAGGCCTCAATGTGCTGCGGATCATCAACGAGCCGACAGCCGCCGCTCTGGCCTATGGCCTTGACAAAAAAGGCGAGGAAAAGATTGCGGTCTTTGATCTTGGCGGCGGTACCTTTGACGTCTCCGTCCTTGAAATCGGCGATGGTGTCTTTGAGGTAAAATCCACCAACGGTGATACCTTCCTCGGCGGTGAAGACTTTGATATGCGAATCGTCAACTGGCTGGCCGATGAGTTTAACCGCAGTCAGGGTATCGATCTGCGCAACGATAAAATGGCCCTCCAGCGCTTGAAGGAAGAGGCTGAAAAGGCCAAGATGGAGCTCTCCACCACCATGGAGACCGATATCAATCTGCCCTTTATCACCGCCGATGCCTCAGGTCCCAAGCATCTGAATATCAAACTGAGCCGGGCCAAGCTTGAGAGTCTGGTCGATGACCTCATCGAGCGGACGGTGGCTCCCTGCCGTACGGCGTTGAAGGATGCCGGGCTGACTGCCAAGGATATCGACGAGATCATCCTGGTGGGCGGCATGACCCGCATGCCCAAGGTACAGGCCAAGGTCAAAGAGATCTTCGGCCAGGAGCCGCATAAGGGCGTGAATCCTGATGAGGTCGTGGCCATCGGCGCGGCTATCCAGGGCGGCGTCCTGGGCGGCGATGTGAAGGATGTGCTGCTGCTTGATGTGACTCCTCTCTCCCTTGGTATCGAGACCTTGGGCGGGGTGACCACCAAGCTGATCGAGAAGAATACCACCATCCCCACCAAGAAGAGCCAGGTCTTCTCGACGGCGGCTGATAACCAGCCGGCTGTTTCCATCCATGTCCTTCAGGGTGAGCGGGAGATGGCCCAGGATAATAAGACTATCGGTCGTTTTGAGTTATCGGAAATCCCCATGGCCCCCCGTGGTGTTCCGCAGATTGAGGTCTCCTTTGACCTTGATGCCAATGGTATCCTCCATGTTTCTGCCAAGGATCTTGGCACCGGCAAGGAGCAATCCATCCGTATTACCGCCTCTTCCGGTCTTTCCAAAGAAGATATTGAGAAGATGACCAAGGATGCGGAGCTGCATGCCGAGGAGGATCATAAGCGGCGGGAGCTGGTCGACACCCGCAACAATGCCGATGCCATGATCCACGCGACCCAGAAGAGCCTCAAGGATCTTGGTGACAAGGTTGATGCTGAAACCAAGGCCAATGTGGAAAAAGAGATTGAAAAGGTAAAGGCAGCTGCAGCTGGTGATGATATTGAGGTCTTAAAGAGTGCAATTGAGGCGCTGACCACGGCCTCGCATAAACTGGCCGAGCTCATGTATGCGCAGGCCTCCCAGCAGGGGGACGGTGCCGGACATGCCGGCGGCGGAGCTGCTGAGAAGGATGATGATGTCGTTGATGCCGACTTCGAAGAGGTCAAAGACGAGAAGAAATAAAAGGCCTGTGTTGCGGTCCGGGGCAACTGTGTAAGCAGGGTCAAGAAAGGGGGGAGGGGAAAGAATTTTTTCTCACTCCCTTTTTTTTTTTTTTTACGGTATGGTGTCTTGTTTCAATCTCCTTGAACGTTTTGTTTTACCTGAAACCTTTCTCCAGCTCTTTCTTTAACATTTTTTATTGTCATGAAAATTTTATCTGGAATCCAACCGTCCGGTCAGCTTCATATTGGAAATTACTTTGGCATGATGAAGACGATGATCTCTCAGATGGAGAGCTCTGAGCTGTATGTCTTTATCGTTGATCTGCACGCCATGACCTCGGTCCATGACCGCTATCGTCTTGAGGCCGGTACCCTGGAGGCCGCCGCCGATTTTCTGGCACTCGGCCTTGATCCTGAACGATGTATCTTCTGGGTGCAGTCCGATGTGCCGGAGGTGTGTGAGTTGACCTGGATCCTCTCCACTATCGCACCCATGGGCCTGATTGAACGCTGCCATTCCTATAAGGATAAAGTGGCCAATGGTATTGAGCCCAGCCATGGCCTTTTTTCCTATCCCGTGCTCATGGCCGCCGACATCCTGCTCTATCAGGCAAACCAGGTTCCGGTCGGTCAGGATCAGAAGCAGCACCTGGAGGTGGCCCGTGATCTGGCCCAGAAGTTTAATCATCTCTTCGGTGAAACCTTTGTTGTGCCTGAGCCGGCTATCAGTCAGACAACAGCCCTGGTTCCCGGTCTGGACGGCAGGAAGATGTCCAAGTCCTATGACAATACTATCCCGATTTTTCTGGAAGGAAAGGGGTTGAAGAAAAAGGTCATGGCCATTGCCACCGATGCCACGCCGGTAGAAGATCCCAAGGATCCTGACAAATGTAATCTCTTTGCCATGTTGAAACTTTTTGCCACGCCGGAAAGGCTGCAGGAGGTGCGTGATCTCTATGTGGGGGGTGGGGCGGCCTATGGATATATTAAACTGGAGTTGCTGGATCTTATCAGTTATCATTTTGCCGAGGCGCGGAAAAAAAAGGCCGAGTATCTTGCTGATCCTGCCATGCTGCGGGAAATCCTGAAACGGGGTGCCGATAAGGCACGGGCCAAGGCGATGGTGACTCTGGACCTGGTGCGTGAGCGGGTAGGGTTGAAATATTGAAAGAGTGTTGGGCGGAAGTATGAGTTCAAACGTACAAAGGCTCTACCTGAAAACAGGTAGAGCCTTTGTACGTTTGAATTGCCGTAAACAAAGTAAGCAAGAAAAGGCCCTTGCTTACTTTGTAACGGCACCTAAAAATCAACCAGCTCCACATCAAAGATCATGATGGCGTTCGGGGGGATAGGGCCGCGTCCTGATGGGCCATAGCCAAGTTTTCCCGGGATGATGAGAACGCGTTTTTCGCCTTTGGTCATGGTCAGAAAGGCTTCGTCCCAACCTTTGATCACTCGGCCCTGGCCAACAGGAAAGCTGATTGGCTCGCCCCGGTCATAGGAGCTGTCAAACTTGGTGCCGTCCAGCAATTTTCCGGTGTAATGGGCCTTGACCGTGGTGCCGGAAGATGGGGTCTCGGTTCCTGTGCCTTTCTGGACGACAACATATTGGAGGCCGGAGGGAGTGGTGATAGCCTCAGGCCACCGTTGTTTGATCTGTTTGACCTGTGCTTCGATGGCAGCCAGCTCTTTTTCGCCGGCCCGCTTGTCCATGGAGGCAAGCAGGGAGTCAAAGGCTGCCTGGTCACTTTTGAAAGCCTCTGCCTTGGCACCCACGCGAATAATCTCGATGGATGTCAGTTTGTCATTGCCCTTGATTTTATTGACAACATCCTGGCCTTCAACCACATGGCCGAAGACCGTATGTTTGCCGTCCAGCCATGGGGTGGCGACATGGGTGATGAAAAACTGACTGCCGTTGGTGCCGGGTCCGGCATTGGCCATGGAGAGGATACCGGGGCCACTGTGTTTCAGGCTGGGGTCAATCTCGTCAGGGAAGGTGTAGCCTGGGCCACCGGTACCGGTACCCAGGGGGCAGCCGCCCTGAACCATGAAATCGGGAATAACCCGATGAAAGGTCAGATTGTCATAAAATCTGGCGCCACCTTTGCCGGCGCCGCCACCAAGTTCTTTGGTGCCCTCGGCCAGGCCGACAAAGTTGGCGACGGTGAGAGGAGTCTTTTCAAATTCAAGGGCACAGATGATGTCGCCCTTAGCGGTGATAAATTTAGCGTACAGGCCGTCTTTCAGTTGCGTCTCTGCCATGAGTGTTTCTCCTGATAAAATTAAAAAAAGAGTACATATGTAGAATAATGAAAATTTAATTTTTTGCATGGTTTCTCCTGTTTTCAAGGGGCAAATTGTGGTTCCATAATAAGAGTGACATACAAGGGGAGTTAGGAAATGATCCGCAAGATGGAGTTTAATCCTAACCGTTCCTAAGTGTAAGAATTGAAAATAAATAATCAGACTACCTCTTCTTGTCAATCATAAAACAGGATTGCATGCTTCTCATGTCTCTGTTTGTCAGCTCTTCTTTCTATTTACCTCACCCGATTCTGATTGACTTGAGGTGCTATTCCGGGTTAAATATTGTCGTTTTGTCTTTTTGATTTACGCCTTCTGGAGGACTTGGGGGGGAGAGTTATTGTAGCAGAAAATCTCTGAAAATTTCTCCTTTTGGAGGAGGATAGGGAACTATATGAAAGCTTTAATAGCCTTGGAAGATGGGGCCATTTTTGAAGGTGATTCCTTTACTGGAAGAGGCGAGGCCATCGGTGAGATGGTCTTTAACACCTCGATGAGCGGATATCAGGAGATACTTACGGATCCCTCCTATACGGGTCAGATTGTGACCATGACCTATCCTCTCATTGGCAATTATGGGGTCAATCGCGAGGATATGGAGTCGGCTGCTGTCCATCCTAAGGCCTTCCTGGTGAAGGAGTATAATGCTGTGCCCTCTAATTTTCGTTCCGAAGAATCTCTTGCCGAGTTCCTTAAACGTTATGGTGTTCTTGGGGTAGAGGGTTTTGACACCCGAGCCCTGGTACGCCATATACGCAAGGTCGGGGCCTTGAAGGCAATCGTTTCCACCGAAGATCTGAACAGGGAGTCTCTGGTAAAACGGGCAAAGGAGTGGGTCGGTTTGCTGGGTCAGGATATGGTCAAACAGGTGACCTGTGATCTGCCTTATGGCTGGGCGGACAACAGACCTGTTCCCGGGAGCAATTTTTCTACTGTCCAGGCTGGCATGGAAAAACCTCTGAAGGTTGTTGTCCTTGATTGCGGGGTCAAGTTTAATCAGCTTCGTATCATGACCGAGAAAGGATGCCAGGTACAGGTGGTGCCGGCCTCAACCGATGCCGAGACTGTTCTGGCCATGAAGCCTGATGGCGTATTTCTGTCAAACGGGCCAGGAGATCCTGCCGGTGTTCAGGGGGTGGTGGAGACAGTGCGGGGACTTCTCGGCAAAACCCCTGTCTTTGGAATATGCCTTGGTCATCAAATCCTGGGACTTGCCTATGGCGCTTCCACCTTCAAGCTGAAATTTGGCCATCGTGGCGGAAATCAGCCGGTTAAAGATCTTGTCACAGGGCATGTGGAGATTACATCGCAGAATCATGGCTTTTCTGTGGATATGGAGAGCCTGGACAAAGAGAACGTTGAACTGACCCATATCAATCTGAATGATGGCAGTCTTGAAGGGATGCGTCATCGGCGCTTTCCTGCCTTCTCCGTTCAGTATCATCCCGAACATGCCCCGGGGCCTCACGATTCATTGTATCTTTTTGACCGGTTTGTCGCGATGATGCGGAGCTCTCATTCGTAATTCCTCATTCCTAATTCCTAATTNNATTATTATCAGTCAGGCCTGTGAATTTGATTATTCCGGTGCCCAGGCCGTTAAGGCGCTGAAGGAAGAGGGGTATGAGGTAGTGCTCATAAACTCCAACCCTGCCACCATCATGACCGACCCGGAGCTTGCCGACCGTACCTATATCGAGCCCATTACCATGGAAATGGTAACCAAGGTCATCGAAAAAGAGCGGCCGGACGCCCTCCTGCCTACCCTTGGCGGCCAGACCGCACTCAATGTGGCCATCAAACTGTCAGAGGCTGGTGTCCTTGATATGTACAATGTGGAGATGCTTGCCGCCAAGGTTGATGTCATCAGGAAGGCGGAAGGGCGTGAAGAGTTTCGCGCCGCCATGAAGGCTATTGGTCTCAAAGTTCCGGAATCAGCCATCGTCCATACCCTGGAAGATGCCATGGCTGCCGGAGACGCCATTGGCTTCCCTGTTATTGTCCGTCCCAGTTTCACACTCGGCGGCACTGGTGGCGGCGTTGCCTATAACCGCCAGGAGCTCGAGGCCCTGTCATTGTCCGGCCTGGATCTGTCCATGACCACCGAGGTCATGGTTGAGCGCAGCCTGCTGGGCTGGAAGGAGTTTGAGCTTGA
>DCUN01000175.1:6273-9687 GCA_002327225.1 Desulfobulbaceae bacterium UBA2213 | reverse complement strand
CCATTAATCCATTTTGTGCAGAAGACGACAATTTGAGAGGGAGTTTACAATTTGGTAGAGAAGATGGTGACAGGTACGACAGACTTTGAAAAAGAGTGGAGGAAACGAAAGGAATGGGAAAGATTCTAGAAAGGATCCTCGTTTATCGAACCATCCTCCAGAGCGCATCGATAGCGCTGGCGACACCGTCCTGGCCCGTTGCTTCTCTCAGAAACAGATCGACATCTCAAGAAAATATCATACGTTTACGTATGGCAATATCTTATTATATTACAAATTTGTATCGCTCCGGAGTGACAGGCACGGCCCGGTACTCGGGAGTTACTGTCCAGTTAACATTCTGATACTACTAAATATGTACAATATTTTTCAGCTGGTATTCCATACTGGCACACTTAATGCTTTTAAGGAATTAACCGATTTTGGCCTGGTCATTATTTGATTGGCTGCTGTCCTGACCATATGAAGGCATGGATCAGAGCACAGAGCTGCAACCATGGGGAGAAGAATATGAAAAAAATTGAGGCAATCATTAAGCCATTCAAACTTGATGCATTGAAGGAGGCTCTAACCTCCCTGGGGGTCACCGGTCTGACCATGAGTGAGGTCAAGGGCTTTGGCAGGCAGAAGGGACACACGGAGATCTACCGGGGCGCTGAGTATGTGGTGGATTTTGTCCCCAAGGTCAAGGTGGAGATTGTAGTGGAGGCAAGCCGGGTGGATGAAGTGGTGGAGGCCATCATGAACAGTGTCCGTACCGGCCAGATCGGCGACGGCAAGATCTTTGTGCTGCCCGTCGATGAGGTCTGCCGCATCCGTACCGGGGAAAAAGGCAAGGAGGCTATCTAGGTGACAGAGATGAGACAAACAACCGTTTCGGAGCCCACGAGCTTCGCTAAAAATTTTCCCGACAGAGGTAATCCTATGAAAAAAACACTCCTGGTACTTCTGGCCCTGCTGGCTGTGCCTGCCCTCTGCTGGGCAGGTGAAGAGGCGGCGCCGACAATTATGACGAACGCGGATGCGATCAAAGGGGTACAGACCAACCTGAATTATGTATGGACCCTGATTTGCGCAGCCCTGGTCTTCTTCATGCAGGCCGGCTTTGCCTGCGTTGAGGCCGGCTTTACCCGGGCCAAGAACTCGATCAATATCATGATGAAAAATCTGATGGACTTCGCCGTGGGCTCCCTAGCCTTCTGGGCCATCGGTTTTGGCCTGATGTTTGGTACCACGACTACCGGCTGGTTCGGCACAGACGGCTTTTTCCTCAGTGATTTTACAGTTGGTGGCGACCCATGGATCCTTGCCTTCTGGATGTTCCAGGCAGTATTCGCCGCCACGGCAGCCACCATCGTTTCCGGGGCTATGGCCGAGCGGACCAAGTTTGTGACCTATATTCTCTACAGCGTGGTAATCTCTGCCGTCATCTACCCGATATTCGGCAGCTGGGCCTGGGGCGGCCTCTTCCATGGCGGCGGCTGGCTGGAAAAACTTGGTTTTATCGATTTTGCCGGTTCAACGGTCGTCCACTCCATCGGCGGCTGGGCGGCGCTGGCAGGTGCCCTGGTCATCGGGCCTCGCATCGGTAAATACACGAAGAGCGGTAAAGTAAAGGCTATCCCCGGCCACAATATCCCATTGGCCGCACTCGGCGTCTTTATCCTCTGGCTGGGCTGGTTCGGGTTTAATGCGGGTTCCACCACAACGGGCGATACCAGTATTGCCATGATCTTTGTCAACACCAGCCTGGCAGCCGCAGCTGGATGCGTTACTGCAATGCTCACCTCATGGCTCATCTTCAAGAAGCCGGAGATCGGCATGAGTCTGAACGGGGCCCTGGCCGGCCTGGTAGGCATTACAGCCGGTTGTGCCAATGTCTCACCGACGAGCTCCATCATCATCGGGGCCATTGCCGGCATACTCGTGGTCTTCTCAGTCCTCTTCTTTGACCGGATCGGCATCGATGATCCAGTCGGCGCCATCTCCGTCCATGGCGTCAATGGCGCCTGGGGAACCCTGGCCGCTGCTCTCTTCAACATTGAGGGAGTGACCGCCCATCTTGTCGGCGTTCAGCTCCTTGGTATCGGCTCCGCCTTTATCTGGTCATTCGGTTGCTGTTATGTCCTCTTCAGGGTTCTGAAGGCCACTGTCGGCCTGCGGGTCACCGAAGAAGAGGAGCTCGAGGGTCTCGATATTACCGAGCACGGAGGTCATGCCTATTTCGACTTCCAGATGGGATCCAAGCAGGCTTAATTGCTGGAACGTGCATTGTCCGGGGTGACACTTGTCACTCCGGACAATCTTTTTTAAAAAAATTCCTTAAGGATCAGACGAAACTCTTAGAGAGCAAATCAGCTCAACGAGAGTGATGCACCATCCGTGAAAAACGCAAAAAGGCCCGCCATGTAAATCATGGCGGGCCTTTTTGCGTTTTGGATTCGGCAAGGGCATTCAGAAGGTGGACACCGTGGGGCAATAGCCGTTTACAGTCCGCGCCTCCGCACTTCCTGACTACATCGTGTCGATAATAGCGTTGAAGGTCGGACTGGGCCGCATGGCCCGTCTAAGATTTTCCTGGTCTGGATGGTAGTAGCCGCCGATATCCACGGGCTGGCCCTGGGCCTGTGCCAGTTCAGTCACGATCTTCTCTTCAGCCGCAGCAAGGGCTGCAGCAATCTTGCTGAACCGTGCCTGCAGGCCGGCATCCTCAGTCTGCTCGGCCAGGCATTGCGCCCAGTAGAGGGCCAGATAAAAGTGACTGCCGCGGGTATCCAGCTCGCCAACCTTGCGCGAAGGTGAGCGCCTGTTCTCCAGATGCATGCCGATGGCCTGATCCAGGGTCCTGGCAAAGAGGGCAGCTGTCGTATGATTGAAGGTGGTGGCGATATGCTCAAAGGAGGGAACCAGAGCGCAGAATTCACCGAGTGAATCCCAGCGCAGATGCCCTTCTTTGAGGAACTGCTGGACGTGTTTCGGGGCGGAGCCACCGGCGCCGGTCTCGAACATGCCGCCGCCGTTCATCAGCGGAACGATGGAGAGCATCTTGGCGCTGGTGCCCAGCTCGAGGATCGGAAAGAGGTCGGTGAGGTAGTCGCGCAGGACATTGCCGGTCACAGAGATCGTATGCTCCCCCTTTCTGATCCGCTCCAGCGAGAAGCGCATGGCCTCAACAGGGGTCATGATCCGGATATCCAGGCCGCTGGTGTCGTGCCCGGGCAGGTAGGTCGTGACCTTGGCGATGATCTGGGCGTCATGGCCCCTCTTTTCATCGAGCCAGAAGATCGCCGGGGCGCCTGTTGCCCGGGCCCGGGTGACCGCCAGCTTGACCCAGTCCTGGATCGGGGCATCCTTGGTCTGGCAGGCCCTGAAGATATCGTCTTTTTCCACAGCCTGTTCGAGCAGGATGGTGCC
>DCUN01000175.1:0-6151 GCA_002327225.1 Desulfobulbaceae bacterium UBA2213 | reverse complement strand
TTCTGATAGATGCTGGCGTAGCAGCGATCGGGAATCATGGCGATGGTGTCGTGGAGCTGATCGTCTGCTCCCCACATGCGGCCTCCGTCACGGATAACCACCGGCATGGAGGCGTCGATGATCACATCATTGGGCACATGGAGGTTGGTGATCCCCTTGCTGGAGTCCACCATGGCGAGCTTGCAGCTCTTCTGGTAGATCGCCTCGATGTCTGCCTCAATTTCCGCGCATTGTGGTGCGGGCAGCTTTGTGATTTTGGCCAGCAGGTCGCCGAATCCGTTGTTGACGTTCACCCCCAGCCCCTTGATGACAGCGGCGTGTTTGGTGAAGACATCCTGATAGAAAACGGTGACGCAATGACCGAACATGACCGGGTCGGAGACCTTCATCATGGTGGCCTTGAGATGCAGGGAGAGCAGGACGCCCTCCTTGCTTGCCGCCGCGATCTGCTCGCTGTAAAAAGCGCGGAGGGCGGGGACCTTCATCACTGAGGAATCGACAACCTCGCCTGCGAGAAGCGGTGTTTTCTCCTTGAGGACTGTAATCACACCATCTTCGGCCACGAATTCAATACGGACATCACAGGCGTCCTTGACGGTGACGGATTTCTCGCTGCCGTAGAAATCGCCTGCGGTCATGTGGGCAACCCGTGATTTGCAACCTGCTGACCAGGGTTTCATCAGACGATGCGGATTCTTCTGGCCGAACTTCTTAACCGAGGCCGCGGCCCGCCGGTCAGAGTTGCCTTCACGCAGGACCGGGTTGACGGCACTTCCCAGAACCTTCGCATATCTGGCGTGCACGCTCTTCTCGGCCTCGGTCTTCGGATCTTGAGGATAATCGGGGATGGCATAGCCCTGGGCCTGTAACTCCTTGATAGCCTCCAGCAGCTGGGGAACGGAGGCGCTGATATTGGGCAGCTTGATGATGTTGGCCTCCGGCTGCTTGGCAAGCTGACCCAGTTCCGCAAGATAGTCAGGGATGCGCTGCTCTTCGGTCAGATAGTCGGGAAAATTGGCGATAATCCTGCCGGCCAGGGAGATATCGTTCTGCGCCAGATCAATACCCGCCCCCCTGGTGTAAGCCTGGAGGATAGGGAAAAGGGAACAGGTCGCCAGCGCGGGCGCCTCGTCGATTGCCGTATAGATGATCCGCGGTGTGGCCATGTGGGCTCCTTGGTTGTTTCGCAGGTAACTGCAGAAATTGTATTGTAGTTATGTATCTAACCCCGATGAACGGGATGAGTGACTTTTCGGGCTGACAGGGGTGGTGCCTGGTTGCAAATGCCGTCTCGTTGCTGGAAGAAACGCCTGGCCTCTGAATTCAGCTGCTGGAGAGGCGGCCGTTCCTGCTGACTGCCATCGGCAACAAGGGCGCAACAGGGTGGGAAATTAGCATATCCTGGTCGGGATTGCAATCATCAAGCAATCGGGAGTCGCTCTACTGATCAGTATATTCCTTTTTGTTTCAAGATCTTATTTGCATTCCTCCTGTTGACCAAAGTCGGAAGAGTCTGTGATGTTTTTGTTACCTGCCCCACCAGCCTCAGCGCACCACATTAACCAGAGCCGGACCACGCTGCACTGTGCGGTGATATTCCACGGCCGGCCAGCCAAAGGCCATGGCGTAGCCCGGCAGGTGTTGTTCCGGGATTCCAAGCCGTCCTGCCAGATCGGGGCAGAGGGAGAGCACCATCATGAACAGACCGTCCCACACCGTACCGAGGCCATGGGTATGGGCAAGCAGCTGGAAGGTGGTCAGGGCGATCAGAGTGTCCTGAGACGGACAGGGCGAGGCCTTAGGGGCACTGGTAATGAGCAGATGGGGCGCACCCCGAAAGATGATATCCCTGCCTTCCTCCACCCAGGCAGTAACGGCCCCGCCCATATACTGTCCAATAAAGCCATCCGGCAGCCCGCCGCTCTTCTTGAGACTTCCAAGCCGCTCCATGACCTCCAGGCGTAGCGCCTGCATGACCGTACGTTCCTTGACCACGGTAAAAAGCACGCCCTGAGCATTGACCCCGGTGGGGGCATAAGCGGCAACATCCAGGAGCTCGTCAATCAGGCCGGCGGCTACCTCCTCGTCTCGGTAACGGCGAACGGACCGGCGCCCCTTGATCAGGGCCGTCATCTGGGCAGCATCGGGGAAGGTCCCTGCCAGCGCCTGGCTCTCATCCGGATTTTTACCGAGAATCGACACCGCGCCGGTCGGGCAGACGGCAAGACAGTGCTGGCAGAGGAAACACCCACCCTCCTCATTGAATCGGGGGAGGCCGTCCATCATGGTGATAACCCCGGCAGGACAATCCAGGGCGCACTCTCCACACTGGATACAACGCTCCTCGTCAAGCTGAAAATTGAACATTGATTTTTCCATGACACGACTCCTTTTCTATGAAGGGATTACAGAAAAAATGCACCTTAACTAAGGTACATTAAAGTTCATCTTCTGACAAATTTTAAAAATGCACGCTAAGATTTATTACAAATTTGTCAAAAATTCAACAATAACGAAACCATAACATATGGAAAAGACATCAGTTGCATTTTGGTATGTTTTTTGCATTAAACTTCCCGGGCGCCAACACAGCAAATTCATCCACCCGGCGCACCTTGGGAGAAATTATGGATCAGCTGCTTGTCTCTACACACACACCCGCTTCCTCCTGCCCGCTGGAGGACCTGAAGCTCCAAGCCCTCTCTGAGATCTGCCAGCTCATCGGCGAGGCGGCACACCTCGACACTGCCCTGGCCAGGGTCTTTCAGGTTCTCCACGACATCCTGCGCATGGAGCGGGCCACGCTCGTTCTCATTGACCCGCACCGGCAGAGACTGGAGATCAAGGCATCCTACGGCCTGACCATTGAAGAGGAACGTCGAGGGATCTACGGTCTCTCCGAAGGGATCTGCGGCCAGATCTTTCAGAGCGGATCGCCCTGCGTCGTCCCCGACATCAACAGTGAGCCCCTGTTCCTCAATCGCACCGGCGCCAGGACAACCATCAAAAAGGACCACATCGCCTTCATCGGCGTTCCGGTCATCATGGCCCAGAAACCGGTGGGAGTCCTCACCGTTGACCGCCTCTTCGGCCCGGAGACCTCCTTCAAGGAAGACATCAGTTTTCTGAGTGTCCTGGCCACCCTCATCAGCCAGTTTCTCGCCCTGAACCAGGCCATTGCCCGCAAGGAAAGACGACTGGTGGAGGAAAACCGTTCGCTGAAAGCGGAACTGCACGGCCGCTTCAACCGTCATTATATCATCGGCCAGTCACGTGCCATGCAGGAGGTCTTTGCCACTATTGAAAAGGTGGCGCCAAGCCGGGCAACAGCGCTGCTCCTTGGAGAGTCTGGAACCGGCAAGGAACTGGTGGCCAGGGCCATCCATGAGGCGAGCCCGAGAAGGGATAAGAACTTTGTCAAGATCAACTGTGCGGCGTTGCCGGAAAACCTGCTGGAGAGCGAACTCTTTGGTCACGAGAAAGGGGCCTTCACCGGGGCCACTGCCAGTCGTGCCGGACGCTTTGAACTGGCTGACGGCGGCTCCCTCTTTCTCGACGAGATCGGAGAACTGCCGCTCTCCCTCCAGGCCAAGCTTCTCCGGGTCCTGCAGGAGCGCCAGTTTGAACGTCTCGGCGGCACCCGAACACTGGAGGTCGATGTGCGCATCATCGCCGCCACCAATGTGAACCTTGAAGATGCCGTGGCAGGCGGCACCTTTCGCAACGACCTCTATTATCGCCTCAACGTGCTGCCCTTTCATCTGCCCCCCTTGCGGGAACGCAAGAGCGACATCCCTATCCTGCTCAACCACTTCCTCCAGGCCAGCAATGAACGGAATGGTGTGGAGGTGGAGTTATCCCAGGACGTCCTCGACTTTCTGATGGACTACAACTGGCCGGGAAATGTGAGGGAGCTGCAAAACCTTATTGAACGCTTGGTTATTTTGACCGACAAGAGTATTATTTATAAGATTGATCTCCCCAAAGAGATGTGGAAAAACTTGCCCCCAGGCACGACATTCACCACCCCTCTAAGGATGTCGCCCCCTGAACATGAGCGCACGGCAAGTATAGCCACCAGCATTCACCCAACCCTCCACTCCCTGGAGGATCTGGAGCGGGCGGAGATCAAGGCCGCCCTGCTGAGAAATGGCTGGGTCCAGGCCCGCGCAGCCAGGGATCTGGGCCTGACCCAGCGCCAAATTGGCTATCGGATCAAAAAGTTCAAGCTCGACAGACCGGAATTTTCCCTGAGTGCATGGAATGAAAAAGCGTAGGGGCCACGCGAGTCTTTGAACTCTTTGCCGGATATTGAAAAAAAACAGGATAACACCATGAATCTGCTGAACAAGAAATCAATCTTTACCTCCATGCTGCAGGATGGCCCCTTTGCTGTGGGCGAACTGCCACCCTTTGCCCATCCCTTTTCTCAAGAGTCCAAGAGCTGGGTGCGTAATCTGGAAGGAGATCAACTGCTGAAGACCAAATATCGCGCCGTTCGCAGCCAGATCTTTGATTTTCTGGGGATCAGTTCCTTTGATGAGATCCTGATCCTGATTCATAACCGCAAACTACGTACAAAGACCGCGGAACGCTCCCGTACCCTTCTGGGAAACATGTTCGGTCTGGTCAATACCCGCCATGACATCGGCCGTTACCTCTACGATTATGCCCGCACCGCCGATGACGTCGTCAACTCTCTGCGCGCCAAGGTCCTGGCCCCTTATCGCTCTCATATTGAAACCACCAATGAGATCGAAACCACGCATGATCCGGTGGATCTATTGCTCATCATCTTTGACGAGCGCTTTCACCGCAAGGCCCGTTTTGAGGCCAAGCGCAAGCTGGTGCTGATGAATCTTGCCGGCTCGATTGATCAGCGGGAACGGGAGACTGATATCGAGACCAAGTTTTCCAATTTTCTTCGTTTCTTGAATGCCCATGTCTGGAGCCCCAGTCTCAAGATCGGCGAGCTGGAGATCAAGTATCTCCACAGTCTCCACCATTCGGACGATTTCAGTTGCCGGGAAGTAACTGTCCTTTCTGAAGAAGAGGCCAGAGCGCTGACGCCAAAACAGGGCGAGAAACTGACCCTGATCAAGCGCCGCCGTTTTCGCAGCCAGGAGAGAGAGGTCCCGATCTATGTCACCATCAGAAAAAAGCCGCCTGCGGCCAAGGTCCTGAAGCTGTTGCGTAAAAATGAAAAAAATCCAGCCGTGGCCGTTGATGACGAGCTGGGGTTGATGGCGGTGCTTAACTCGGTGGGTGATGTCAAATGCTTCATCCGCCACCTGACCCGCAGCGCGGTAGAGGCAGGATCGCTCATGACACTCGAAGATATCTCGGACACCCTGACCGGTGGCCAGTACGGGAGCACGGCCATGGGCAGTTCCACCAAGACCCCGATGTTGAAATTTTTTGCCCGACTGGGGGGGATACGGGTGGAGTTCATCATCCACACCAACCGCTCCTATCTCAACTATATCTACCAGCGGGATGTGGCCCATGACGAATATGAGGTCAAGCGGATCTTCGACACCGGGGT
The DNA here is from genome assembly GCA_002327225.1 of Desulfobulbaceae bacterium UBA2213. Classification (GTDB taxonomy): domain Bacteria; phylum Desulfobacterota; class Desulfobulbia; order Desulfobulbales; family Desulfocapsaceae; genus UBA2270. The sequence continues at coordinate 606 of DCUN01000175.1, read as the reverse complement.
GGCGGAGTTCCTTTTTCCCGCTGATATCTATCGCCTGAAGATGGACGATATTCGCACCGCCCAGATCAGATCATTCCGCAAACAGATTGAAGAGAGCTAACCCCAATGAACGGGATAAGNNACGGTATTATTGACTCCACCCTGCGAGAAGGCGAACAGACGCCGGGAGTGAACTTCAGCCAGGAGATGCGGTACGAAATCATCAGCCATCTCTGCCAGGTGGGAGTCGAGGAGATGGAACTGGGTGTTGCTTCCGAAAAAAACAGCCATCTTCAGAATCTGTTTACCTTTGCCAGGAAGACAAGCAAGGGACGGCAAGGTCTGGGGCTCTGGTGCCGCTGCCATGGCGAGGATATTGCTTTTGCCGCCAGCTGCAGGCCGGATGTCCTGTCGCTGTCGATTCCGGCCTCAGATCTGCACANNTTGAAGACGCGACCCGGGCCGATCCCGAGTTCCTCTGCCAACTGGCCAAGAGCGCTGCCGAGTGCGGTGTGCATCGCCTGCGGCTGGCCGATACCGTGGGTATCGGCTCTCCTGCCACCATCACAAAAATGGTACGAATGCTCCTGCAGCAGTCAGGGCTTCCCTGCGGGATCCACACCCATA
>DCUN01000120.1 GCA_002327225.1 Desulfobulbaceae bacterium UBA2213 | reverse complement strand
GTTCCTGTCCTGTTGATGAGGCGGCACTCCATATCTTGATATTGGTTTTGAGGGCAGGAGAGCCAGGGGTACGGGCATCGATCAGTTCGGGGAGGAGCTTATGCTGCAGGAGTTCAAAGGGGCCTTTGTCGCGGAAGAAGAGGGTTTCATTGGTGGAGATGGCATCAATGATCTTTCGTTCAATGCTCTTGCTGGGTTCTGTTTTGGCCTTCTGGTACAACTCTTTGTAGGTCTTGCAGCCATGCTCGCTAGCGATAGAACCCAAGCGTGTCTCAAAGAGATACGCTTTGCCCTGGTCAAGATATATTCCCGATATGTCGTGAATGTATTGAGCAACGAGCTTCAGTTCGTCTGGTGATATTTTTAACATGCTGTCAAAAATGTTAAGAGAAAAAAAAAAGAGAAAGGCGAGATTTTGATGAGTTTTATCTGACACTTTTGCTAATTTCTGCAGCTATTTTATTTAAAGGGACGATACTGTCAGCCAGTCCCTGCTGAATGGGGCCCTTCGGCATGCCAAAGACTACACAGGTGGCCTCGTCCTGGGCAATGATAAAAGCGCCTTTTTGTTTCAGCAACTGCAGACCCTTGGTGCCATCTGAGCCCATTCCGGTCATGATAACGGCAGTTGTACGCCCAACATAATAATCAGCCACTGACCGGAAAAGATAATCGACAGCCGGCTTGCAGGAATTCTCAGGAGGATCATTAGTTAGTTTGATGATTCGATTTTTTCCATCAGCGCTGGCTACAAGTTTCATTTGTTTCCCGCCTGGTGCAATGTAGACGGTGTTGGGCAGGAGAGGCTCAGCATCTTCTGCTTCTTTTACGGTGAGAGCGCATTTGGCATCAAGACTTGCCGCCAGTGATTTAGTGAAAACCGGCGGCATATGCTGGACAATGACCACCGGCACATCCAAATCACCAGGGAGCAGGGGCAACATCTGGCTGAGGGCATTTGGCCCTCCGGTTGAGATGCCGATGGTTACAATCTCTGATTTTCCTCTTCGGGCAGATTTTTTTGCTGTATTGCTCGATCCGGTAATTGTTTGAGGGGGTGCTGGAGAGTCAACTTTTTTTCCAGGAAGAGTTCTGGTTCGAGTGAAGACTCCCTTTGTAGCTAGAAATGACGCGGCATTTCTCGAATTGCGGAATGCCTCAAGCATTGGCTGCAGGGCGCTCTTTATTTGATTTTTCCCTTCTTGCAGGTTGGCGCTGCTTTGTGGCTTGAGAATAAAGTCAAAGGCGCCAAGCTCCAGGGCCTTCATGGTCATGTCGCTTCCGTCGGCAGTGAGTGTTGAGAGCATGATAACGCCGACACCGGGATGGTGCTTTTGTAATTCGGCCAGGACCTCAATCCCATTCATTTCCGGCATCTCAATATCGAGGGTCAGCAGATCCGGCTTCAAGGTAGCGATCTTGTACATGGCAATCTTGCCATTATGGGCAATGCCTACAACTTCGACTCCTGGAATCTCGGCCAGGATATCACTGACAGCCTTCCGGTAAACAATGGTATCGTCTACGACTAAAACGCGTAGGTTTTTTGCAAGCATTTTCAGTGACCGTGTTCTTCGAGGCGTAAGACTTTATTAATATCAAGGATACCAATAAGTTTGTCATCAGTCTTATAGACTCCCGAAAAGAATTCTCCCTGAATCCCTCCCATATTAGCAGGGGCCCGTTCAATTTTTTCCGTGTCTGCTGAAACGACATCACTGAGCCGGGTGACAAGAAGTCCTACATGTTCACCTGGTGAACTGACAATAATATTTCGCGAACTGAGTGTAGCATCTGTTGACCCAAGGCCCAGTTTCTTGCCAAGATCGATGATAGTCACAATCTGTCCCCGCAGATTGAGGATTCCAGTAACATAGGAAGGCGCCTGAGGAACTTTTGTCATATCCATCAGTCTGTTGATTTCCTGGATATTCAGGATATCCATGCCACATAAGGCCTCTCCGACATAAAATGTAGCCAGTTCGACAAGTGTTTTGTTGGTAGTCGGTTTTGTTTGGTTCATATAATTCTCTTAACAAGGCAATATGGAATGATAGAGAGTAGTATCTGCTGATTTAGCGCTCCCTGGATGATTTTCAGAATCACCTAAAAAACCCGTTTTATGTAATCATGGACGCAGGACATTAGTTTTTCTTTGTCCAGTTTGATATGATATTCATCAATGCCAACGGCCTTACCTTTGGCAATATCCTCATCGGCGGCCAGTGTGGTCAGGGCAATAATAGGAATTTTGTTATATTTGGGATCTTTCCTGATGGTCTCAGTCAGCTCAAAGCCATTCATGTTGGGCATTTCAATATCAGTGACCAATATGGATATCTCGTCAAAATGTTTTTGCAGCAATTCCCAGGCAATAGCCCCATCTGCTCCTTCAATGACCTTGTAGCCCGATTCGGTCATGTAACTTTTGACCTGATTGCGGAAAAAATTTGAATCTTCAGCAATCAGGATGGTTGGCACAATCCCACTGTTTTTATCAACGTCAAAAACCGGTTTTTCGGCAAACCAGTTAGGATAGAGGGTTTGTACAATCTCAAAGACATCCACAAACATAGTGGTGTGACCATCAATGATGATTGAGCCCATGATTCCAGGTTGTCTCAGGGTTACCCCGTCAACCTCGGAGGTTATTTCAATGGCATCAATGGGGCCGATGGCCAAAAGACCAACTGGCTTGGAACAGATATTGAAAACTATGACCAGCAGATCGTCCTGGTCGGCCAGGGGGTGGACGGTCGAAAGGTCATCGATGGTGACGAGAGCCAGACTTCCCCCTCGGTATTGCATGACCCGTTTTCCACCCATATTTTCGATTTCTGATCGTTTTATTTTTTCAATGCGTTCCACCTGATTCAAGGGGACGGTAAACTGTTCCTGTTCGGAACTGCGGAAGATAAGTAAGGCCTGTTTGTCTTTTTGAGTACGTGTGAGTTCTGCTGCTGCCAGGGCAACTTCATTGGCCCGGTCTGTGCCATCAATGGAGGTCAGATGCGCCATCCGTGCCAGATTGCTCACGTCTAAAATCAAGGCAATACGGCCATCACCCATAATTGTGGCACCGGCATATCCCTTGCACTGCTGCAGATGTCTGCCTAGAGGCTTGATGACGATTTCCTCAGAATCTTGCAGGCGGTCGACAATAAGGCCATATTTCATGGAACTGGTAGAAACCACGACGATATTCAGGGCGCTTGAGGCGGAGAGTCGGCGATCTGTGCCGGAGCGTTCAGCTGTTATAGATTCATTCTCTTCTTCTTGTTCTTTATGAGTGGTCTTGAAGAAAGGAGAGATCTTGCCCCGACGGTCGGCGATGCTCCCACGCCTGTCTTCTTTCTGCCCTGCTTCTTTTTGGTCCCAGTAGGTGCGGTCTGCTTCTATGACATCAGCCAGCCTGATTAAAGGTAAGAGGTTACCGCGCAGGCGGACAACTTCAGCGTTGCCGACTTTCTCCACCCGTTGTTTTACCTGATTTGCGGGGATGCGCAGGAGCTCTTCCAGGTTGACTTGAGGAATGGCGTATCTCTCGCCGCCGGTGGTGATGATTTGACAGGGAATAATGGCAAGGGTCAAGGGTAGTTTAATGGAAATGGTGGTTCCGCTTCCGACTGCGGAGAGAATGTCAACCTGACCGCCAAGTTTGTCAAGGTTAGTTTTTACAACGTCCATGCCTACGCCGCGACCAGAGACGTCTGTGACCTTTTTGGCCATGGAAAAACCTGGCAGAAAAATGAGATTGACCTTCTCTTTGTCTGACATGATCATGGATTGCTCGGCTGTGATCAGACCCTTGCTGACAGCGCTTGCAGCAAGGGCTTCACCGTCAAGACCTTTACCGTCATCATGGATCTGGATTACAACCTGACCTGCTTCATGGTATGCCTTGAGGATGATAATACCTTTATCAGACTTGCCTGCCAGCTTCCTGTCTGCCGGCATTTCAATACCATGATCTACTGAGTTACGTATTAGATGGGTCAGTGGATCGTTAATGGATTCAATAATGGTCTTGTCCAGCTCAACATCATTGCCGACGATAGTCAGCTCAATTGTCTTGTTGAGTTGTTTGGAGAGGTCGCGCACTACACGGGGAAACTTGCTGAACACATTGCCAATGGGCTGCATCCGGGTCAGCATGATCGCCTCCTGCAGCTCGGAGGTGATCAGGTCAATCCGTTGTCCAACTGCCTCAGCATTGCGCAGGTCGTTTGAGCCGATAGTCTGCAAAAGTTGATTACGGCTGAGAACCAGTTCGCCGGCCAGGGTCATGAGCGAGTCAAGCAGGCTGACAGGGACTCTGATGCTTGTATCTGCTTTTGGTTGCGGAGTTTGGGCAGGCGAGTTAACCTCATCTGCTGCAGGTGACATCGCAGGCATTGGCGTCATGGAAACAGGAGGAACTATCGGTTCCGGCTTTGGTGGGACAGGAACGGCCACTTCCTGTTGCACCGGCTCGGGGAGGGCCGCTTTATTAATAAGAGCTTCCGGTGCTGCATCCACAACAGGATCCGCTATTGGCTTTGGAGCAGCGGCCTGGCACGTGTTGCCATCTGCTATGGCATTTAAGGGGACGAGATGCTCTGTTATGTCTTCATCATTACTGGACAGAATATTGTTGATCATTGACTCCAGTTTATCTGAGCCCTGGAGGAGGATGTTGACGATCTCGGGATTCGGCACCAATTTTCTGCTGCGTATCATGCCAAGAATATTTTCCATAGCGTGAGACAGTTCCTGGATCACAGTAAGTCCCATGAAACCCGCTCCGCCTTTGATGGAGTGAGCTGCCCTGAAGACCTTGTTGACCAGGTTTTCATCTATATTGGCGCCTGCTTTTTCTATCGCTAGAAGGTCAGTTTCAATGTCAGCAAGATGTTCAAGGGATTCTTCGATAAAACCCTGGAGTATTTCATCATCTTCGATTTGCATTTATTGGAGTCCTTCAGGGGAAAATGAAAAATAAAAACTAATTATTCTTATATGATTATTTTTATAAGAAAGGAGGTTGGGTTCTTACCCGGTTAGAATCCGACCTATAGCTTTGAAAGAATATCTTCTGTTGTCTTAGAGTTTTCTGGTGAAAAAAGAGAGAAATTATTGTGTTACTTTTTCTATGGAAATCAAAGTGATGTCATAAATGAGGTTATGTCCAGCCAGGGGATGATTATAGTCAACGACGACGGTATCATTGCCCACCTCAACTACTGTAGCTGGAACGTGATGCTCCTGGCCATCTTTTTCTACCTTAAGAGAGAGGATCATTCCAACTTGCGGGCTCATTTGGTCGCTGATGGTATTTCTTTTGAGCGTCTGCAGCAGGTCTTTGCGCCGTGGACCATATCCCTCATCAGGCTCAAGTCGTACCAGCTTCTGTTCTCCTGCGGACATCCCTATGAGGGCCTGTTCCAAAGTGGGAGGGATGTCAAGGTTGCCAACGGTAACTGGTAATGGGTCAGATTCAGTGGCGGTCTGGAAAATTGTTCCATTTTCTAATTTCCCAATATAGCTAATCGTAACTTTGTCGTTTTTTTGTACCTTCATGAGATGTTCGTTCCAGTAAAAGAGAAGGGGGATACTTAAAAGCCTATTAGTCGGTTGCAGAGCTTGCTGGTGAATGTATACGATGTTACGCATGTTATCCCATTGTTTCTTGTTTGGCAATATGTGTCTACGTGTTATGTATTGTTGGTACTATGGTTGTTTGGAGATCCAGGTGGAAGTTGTTTATTTTTTGTTGGAAAAAAGCTGTCGCTTGACAAAGAATGGTGATCGGCATAAAGTTAAAATTTTATATAAATTTTTATATCTCATTGTTCTTGATCTGGAATGGATTGAAGATAAGGAGTGTATTTGTGGAACTGACCTGTGAAAAACATAATGAAACAATGGAGGCAGAGAGTGCTGTCTGTCGACATCTTTTTGATTATTGTAAATTCAGGACTTCTTGTGTCATTCATTTTCATGGAAATGAGAAGATGAGGGAGGAAAAGGGTGATTCTGTCCATAATCTCTCACAGGTTGATGAAGACCAGCATAAAATGAATAGTTTTCAGTTACGTTTTGATAAATCTGAGAGTGGCTTGCTGCCGGCGATTGCTCAGGAGTTTCAAAGCGGTGAAGTCTTGATGCTGGCCTATATTAACCGTATCGCATGGGAAAAAACGCTGGAGACAGGTAAGGCCCATTACTGGAGCCGGTCCCGCAATAGATTGTGGCTTAAAGGTGAATCATCAGGCCATGTTCAGCTTATTCGTGAAATCCTGGTTGATTGTGATGATGATACGGTTGTGTTCAAGGTGGAGCAACTTGGAGGAGCTGCCTGTCATACAGGCCATCGCTCATGTTTTTTTCGTCGGGTTGAAGGCGGGGAAGTATCTCAGGTTGGAACACGAGTCTTTGATCCCCGAGATGTATATGGGGGGAAATAAGGTGTGGTAATGATACTGGGGAATTGTTCATACGGAGAGGGCTGTTCTTGATTCGTTTCTTGCGCCTTTCTGAGACGGGCTACAAAATTAATAATGTAAGTAGTGTTAACATAGAAGAAATGGAGAGCTGGTGGTGGAGAAGATAAAAGAGCTGAAACTGGGACTTCCTAAAGGAAGCCTGGAAAAGGCTACTATAGAGTTATTTGAGAAGGCAGGATGGCTGATCAAACCAAGATCCCGAAATTATTTTCCTGAAATTGATGATCCGGAACTGGTCTGTTCAATCTGCAGGCCGCAGGAGATGTCCCGGTATGTTGAAAGCGGGATGCTGGATGCCGGGATTACAGGCAAAGATTGGACTATGGAGAACAAATCAGAGGCCGTGATCGTCTGTGATCTTGTGTATTCAAAGGTAAGCAGGAGGCCGACACGTTGGGTGATTGCGGTGGCTGGTGATTCTGATATCCATACCGTTGAAGATCTGGAAGGAAAGAAGATTGCCACGGAACTGGTGAATGTGACCAGGGAGTTTTTTCAGCAGAGACAGGTTAATGTCGATATAGAGTTTTCATGGGGGGCCACCGAAGCCAAAGTTGTCTCCGGGCTGGCAGATGCGGTTGTTGAGGTGACTGAAACCGAGAGCACGATCAGGGCTCACGGGCTGCGTATCATTCATGAACTGATGGAGTCCAATACCCAGTTTATTGCCAATAAAGAGGCCTGGGCTGATCCGTGGAAGCGGGAGAAGATTGAAAATGTTGCCATGCTTCTCCAGGGTGCCCTGAATGCTGATAGAATTGTTGGCCTGAAGATGAATGTCTCTCATGCCCTTCTCGATCAGATAATCAAGCTGCTTCCCAGTTTGAATGCGCCAACCGTGGCAGGTCTCTATCAGCAGGACTGGTTTTCTGTGGAAACCGTTGTCTCAGAGGATGCCGTTCGGGATCTCATCCCAAAATTGAAGAAGAACGGAGCGGAGGGTATAATTGAATATGCCCTGAACAAGGTGATCTGATTTTTTTTTTTTGAGAATTAAGGCCCGGTGTATCCATGGCTGGCTTTGTCTTCTGGTTGTTGTCTGAGCCGGGGAGGGCACATAGTATGAAATTTATTGATATCCAGTTCCTTCTAAGCGTTCATAGCCTGTCCCAGTTGCCCGAGCCGTCATTGCCGGAGATTGCCTTTGCCGGTCGCTCTAATGTTGGNNTTGAAGTTGCAGGTAAGGTTTACCTAGTGGATCTTCCCGGTTACGGCTATGCCAAGGTCGCCAAGGGGATGCAGGATAACTGGCAGTCTCTTATCACTTCCTATCTGGAGAGCCGAAAGACACTCTGCTGCGTTGTTGTTATTCTGGATCTGAGGCACGAACCCAAGCAATATGATGCCCAGTTGATTGGCTGGCTGCGGGAGAAAAATATTCCTTTTCTGCCGGTCTATACC
>DCUN01000013.1 GCA_002327225.1 Desulfobulbaceae bacterium UBA2213 | reverse complement strand
AGAAGAGGTGGATGTCCGGCTCCGTGTGATCATGAAGGCCATTCATAAAAACTGTCTTGATACGGGACTCGAATATGGAGCAGCGGGAAATTACGTCGTCGGCGCCAATATCGGCGGATTTGTCAAGGTGGTGCGTGCCATGCTGGAGCAGCGACTGGTCTAGGAAAGGATTCAAGGAGCTTTACGTGTTTGTATGACTCACTACGATCAACAATGCGCTGTCGAATTTGCGGAGCTGCAACGCCGTTTTGATGACTATTTTGTCGAGATGGCAGTAGAGTGTCCCTATCATCTGCCCCATACTGCTATTTTTTATCAGGCCCTGTTCTCTCCTGTTCCGGAGCGGATCATGGAGCTGTTTCTGGCCTCCGGCTATCGCCGCAACGGCAATTGCCTCTACGCCATGCGTTGTCATGAGTGCTCTGCCTGTGTGCCCATCCGTCTGCATACGCAGGAGCTGCAGCTCAACCGCAATCAGCGGCGGGTGATGAAAAAAAACCAGGATCTTGACATCGAGTTCGGGCCGGTGCAGCTCAGTCCGGAAAACCTGGCCTTGTGTCAGCAGTTCCTCTCCAGTCGCTATCCGCACAAGAACAATCAGGCCGGGAGCTATTATTCCGGTTTTTTCCTCACCTCCATTGTTTCATGTGTTGAGATTCGTTATCGGCTGGAGGGGAGGCTTGTCGGCTGCGCCATCGTCGATGTGGGTGAAAAATGGATGAATGCTGTCTATTTTTATTTTGATCCTGCTCAAGGCGGTCGAAGCCTGGGAACCTTTAATATCCTGACCATGGCGGAGTTCTGTCGCTGTCAGCAGATTCATTATCTCTATCTTGGCTATTATATTCAGTCAGTGGCGGCCATGAATTATAAAAGCCGCTTTACTCCTCACTATCTGTACCTTGATGGCAGGTGGCAACAGGGGCGGGCGGTGAAGGATAATAATACGTCTGGAGGCTCTTCTGATGCATGAGGCGCAATTGTACAGTCAGGGTAATGATGGTGAGGTGATCTGCGGGCTCTGCGCCCATCACTGCCGGATCAAGGAGGGGCATCGTGGTATCTGCGGGGTGCGTGAGAACAGGAAAGGGGTTTTGTCCACTCTGGTCTATGGGCGTCTGGTCGCCGAGCATGTGGATCCGGTGGAGAAGAAACCGCTGTTCCATTTTTTGCCGGGGAGTCAATCGTTCTCCATTGCTACAGTCGGCTGTAATTTTCGCTGCCGCCATTGTCAGAATTTTTCCATCTCCCAGCCCGGGGAGTTTGAGGCGGAGCATCCTCCAGGAATCCTGCGAACTCCGGAACAGGTGGTGGCAAACGCTGTGAACAATGGCTGCCGGTCGATCAGTTATACCTATGTGGAGCCGACGATCTTTTTCGAGTTTGCCTATGATTGCTCTTTACTGGCCCGCGAGCAGGGGCTGAAGAATGTCTTTGTCTCCAATGGCTATATGACGGATGCTGCAACCAGAAAACTGGCGCCGGTTCTCGATGGTATCAATATCGACATTAAAGCATTCAGCGATGATTTTTACCGGAAGATATGCGGCGCCCGTCTGTCTCCGGTACTCGATACCGTGCAGCTCATGCATGAGCTCGGGGTGTGGGTGGAGCTTACCACCCTGCTCATTCCAGGACTCAATGACAGTGAGGCGGAGTTGAGGCAGATTGCTGAATTTATAGTCTCCATTGATCCGTCGATTCCCTGGCACGTGACGGCCTTCTCTCCCACTTATAAGATGACGGACAGGCCGCCCACCTCGCTGCACTCTCTGCAGAAGGCCAGGGAGATCGGACTGGCTGCCGGACTCAGGTTTGTCTATGAAGGCAATGTCCCCGGCTCGGGAGGAGAAAACAGTTCCTGTCCGGCATGTCAGGCCAGACTGATCAGCCGGAGGGGGTTCACCATTCAGGAAAACAGGCTTGTTGATGGCTGCTGTCCGCAATGCGCCGAACCGATTGCCGGCGTGTGGAGATAAGGGGAAAAGAGATCGGATTGCTTCCCCGTCTCTCTTGAGACTCGTGTGGAAGTTTGTTAGCCCCTCTTTCCTGCCCCCTTTTTTTTAGAAAAAAGGATGTGGAATTTCCCTGGTATCTTGATCTCAAATTCCATCCGCTTTTCGGGGATGGTGGGGTGATTGAAGGAGAGGAAATAGGCGTGCAACCCCATTCTGCGCAGAGGATTGGTTGTGGCCCCATATTTCCTGTCGCCTGCAATGGGGTGGCCAAGGTCGGCCATGTGAACGCGGATCTGGTTCTTGCGTCCGGTGAGCAGGGTGATATCGAGCAGGGCATAGGCCTCACTTTCTTTCACCACTTTGTAGTTGGTTTTGGCCTCCTTTCCTTCCTCGCTTGTGTCCCTGACGCTATAGACCCGCAGGGCCTTTGACTCGGAGAGCATACTTACAATCTGGCCCTCTTTCTCTTCAGGGATCCCTTCGACCACGGCGGAGTATCTCTTCTCCGCAAGTTCCCACTGATCCTGAAGGATCTTTTTTGCCTGCTCGTTTTTGGCAAAAACAAGCAGGCCGGAAGTCCCCTGATCCAGCCGATGGACGATGAAGATCCGTTCTTCAGCCGATTGAGCCCGCTCCTTGAGATAGCTGCTGAGCAGGTAAAAGGCGGTCTTTCTTTTTTCATTTTCGCTGGCAATGGTCAGCAGGCCGGCCGGCTTGTCGATGACAATGATATCCTCGTCTTCGTAGAGGATCGTAAGCCCCGGACAATCTTTGGCCTGGGCGCGCATCTCCTGCTCTGAACGAATACTGACCAGCTCTCCTGCCAGCAAAAGCTGGTCGGCCCGTGTCGCCTCCTTGTCGCCAATGACAACGGCCCCATGTTTGACCAGCTGCTTCGCCTTTGTCTTTGAGTAGCCGGCATCAGTGAGAAGACTCAGCAGGTCTGATCCGTTTTTGCTCAGAATATTTCTCATGGCTCTTCCGGCCTTTCGGCACGGGCGGTATCTTTTTGCTCCCTGCAACGAATAGCGAGTCCTTTGAGGAAGCTTCTGAGAAACTGATTGCCGCATTCCTTGTAATTTTTATGCCCTTCTTTTCTGAACAAGGCACTCAACTTGGCCTTGGTGACACCAGCATGGGCCAGTTCCAGAATTTCAAGCATTCCCTCTTCCTTGAGCTCCAGGGCAATGCGCAGTTTTTTGAGGACGATATTGTTGGTGATGGTCGAGGCGATATTCTCCTGGTCGGGATTGTTCTCTTTATGACCTCTGTTTTTTATAATGAGACCATCGAGAAAAGAGCCTATGACCTGATCACTGCAGGCAAGGAAGCCTTCCTCTTCTTCCTTCTTCAGTAAGGACGGAACTGACGATTTCTCCAGTTCAAGTCCTCCAAGTCTGCATATTTCAACGAGAGTTGCGTCGGGCAGGTCGAGTGCATAGCGGATCCTGCGGAGAATGTCATTGTTGGTCATCTAGTATTCCTGGTGAATCCTGGTCGGGTATCCATTCTCTTATTTTCTAGATCAGGGATGTCTGACGTGTTCTGTTATTTGTGGGGTTCAGCAGCTGCTGGTGCTTCCTGGCTCTCAGTTTCTTTTTCCGTAACCTGTTCACTGCTTTTCTGGATCGTGGCATGTATGTCGTCAGCGGCTTTCAGGGCAATCTCTTTTATTTCCGCTGCCTTCCCGGCTACAGTCTGAGAGAGGGTTGCCGTCTTGTCAATAACTTCATGGGCCTTGTCGGTAGCGGCTTGAATGGCTGGAGGTGTTGTCTTTTCTGTGGGTGGAGTCTTGGGCTCTTCACTGCTGCAGCCGGAAAACATCACATTGGCTAGCATGGTGAATAATAAAAACTTTTTCATCTGATTCTTCCTCTTTAAGTGGTGGCATCGAGCATGAAATGCCGTTGTACCGTACAACATATCTTCCAGGATGGGTACTACCTATTTTGACTTTCCTGAAAGCTCAGAGGAAGCGTTTGACTGGCCGCCTCTATGGCCTGTCGGCTTTGTCGGCCGCCTTCGGTGTCAGGGGTATCTGTGCCGAGGATAGCCTTGACGATCCTTTCCTGTGTCAGTTTTATGGCTGGCAAGGCTGGAAACAGCCACTGTCTTTTGTTCTCGATGTGGATGATGCCTGCGGCAACGAGTTGGTTCATTGTCGATGAAAGTAGAGATGGTCTCTGACCGGGGCAGAGATCGGGCAGCATCTTGATAGTAATCCTCTGCTGTTTATCAAAAGCAACAAAGACCTGATGGACGATATCAAAAGCGGCGCTGAGTTGTTCGGCCGGAGTTGGCGTTGCCTGGAGAAGTTGATACTTGTTCTGCGTCTGGCAGGCAAAGGCGACCTGGGCGCCGGTCAGAATGAAAATCCAGCCCAGGTATAACCAGACCAGGAACAGGGGGAGTGTGGCAAAAGAACCATAGATGGCGTTGTAGTTGGAGACCCCAAGCTGCAGGCTGATATAGATATTCTGGGTGATGAACCAGAGGGAGCCGGCAAGTATCGCCCCAATAAAGGCGGGGATCGTGTATACCCTGGTGTTGGGGAAAACGATGTAGCTGACTGTCAAGGCAAAGGTGATAAATAAGATTGGCAGTATGAGGAGAAAGAAGGTCTGCAGCCAGATCACAGGCAGGAACGGTTCGATTATACTCAGCAATGTTGGATTTTTGATAACAGTGGTGGCTGCAAAACCAATATTGATGGCAACCGGCATCAGGATCAGCAGGGCCAGATAGTCGGTGATCTTGCGCAGTGCTGTGCGGCCGGAGGGTACTTTCCAGATGGTATTCATGGCCTGTTCAATGGTGTCAAAGACCAAGATGATAGTCATCAGCATAACCAGGACGCCGATAGAGCCCAGGGTGGTAAAGTCGGTCTTGTCAACATAGTCGAACAGTTTGTCTGCGGCCGATCGGAGATGTACGGTCAGGGTTGCGGTCATTTCAGCAGACTTTCCGGATTCAGCCGCTGGTTCTCCATGAGTCTGAGAGGGGTCAGGGGCGGTTGGCACGGGGTTCTGTTCCAGGGTGTCAATGTAGCCGTACACAACCTGCCGCAGCTGATTGTTGCCGCCAAGGCCTTTGACCAGAGCGGTACTCATGGCCAGCATGGGTACCAGGGAGAGGAGGATGGTGTAGGTGAGGGCGCTTGCGCGCAGTGAAAGTTCGTTTTTGCGAAATTCCCTGGCCGTAATCAGGATCACACGGATGAAGGTGTGGAGCATCTGCCTCGGGCCGACCGGTACGGTGCCCGGTTGATCCGCCCAGGTCACTATCCGGCTGGTCAGCGATAGTTTGGTGTTGCTGTGAGTGGTCATGGTTTGTTGTGATGGGGCCCCTGGTGCTGGTTACCTGTTACGTAGAGTCGTTCTTCAAGGATCTTAAAAACGATTTCGCGTTTGATTGGTTTACTTATGTAATCATTCATGCCGGCTTCAAGACATTTCTCCCGATCACCTTTCATGGCATTGGCGGTCATGG
>DCUN01000041.1 GCA_002327225.1 Desulfobulbaceae bacterium UBA2213 | reverse complement strand
GAGGAATAAAACTTCCTTTGAGTAAACCGTAACGTAGAAGTTCGGCTAGCCATTGACTGTCGCCGATATCCGTCTTGCGTCCGGGAACATTTTTATAATGACGTGCATTAACAAGCACTATTTCAAAATACTTTTCCAGAATATTATGAACCGGACGCCAGTAGACTCCAGTACTTTCCATGGATACAACGGGACATTTATATTCAAGCAACCACTCTCGCAGTGCGACAAGATCATCGGTGAATGCACTGAATTCCCGAATAACCATGTTGGTCTGCCCTTCTTCTTCGTAAAGCAGGCAAGCTGAAATTTTATTCTTATGAATATCCAGACCGCAACAAAACGGGTGAATTACAGAGACAGATTCGGTATACTTTTTCTGAGCCATGATACACCTCCAATACAAAAGTTTTTGTTTCTTACCCCTGTTGTATTGAATTATATCATGGCTCTTCTACGATTTTCATCTTTTGTTGTGCTCCCGGCGTGCCGTGAGAATGAGAGTTTGATTGCAAGACCTGACCCCACATTCTTTCTCGCTAGATGCCTACGTGGCATTTCTGATGTCAGAAATGTTTATTCAGCAAAAATCTACATCATTATATTTTCCGGAAGAAGGGAGTTATGTACTACCCAATGGCAAATCTTTAAACGAACTTATTAAACGTAAAGGTTAACAAAACGCTTCAGCGGACGGCGTGAACGTCTGCGGCGCTGAAGCGGCTATTTCATTGGCGCTGTCCGCTGAGCTTAGCGTTGGGCGCGATTTAAAAAAAATATGGGTAGATATTCCATTACAATCGGTGACAAGAACTTTGACTCAAAGTCCAAAGCACTTGCATTTTACAAAGACATTTTAAACTCTTATGAAGTTGGTGAAGAGTTAAATGGAGAGGATTTTAAGAACATTTCCGATCTCGTTTATATGGATTGTGGTTTGGATAAGGAAGAAATAAAGGCTTACGAAACAGATACCGGTGACTACATAAAATCTGTCTTGGTTGACTATCATCCATATTTTAAAGGCATAAAGTGTTTTTTTCTCATGGGCGGCATAGATGAAAAACAGCTATTTAGCTACCTGCTTGCAATTAATGGGGCTCCATCTGATAACCAACATTTTCCAAGGGCTTGTCGCTTCCTTGTTCATGAACGGTTGCGAGGGTTCAAAAAACAACAATTTAAAAATAGACCCGTCAAGTGTGCACTTACAAAAGAAATTGTAGAGTGGGAGGAGTGCCAGATTGATCATAAAGCACCATTGACATTTTCTGTTATTGTTAAAAGTTTTATCGTTGCAAATAAGATTGATACAAGCTCCGTAGAATATTTTTACGAAAATTCTATGGAGCGGTTCGTCGATAAAGATATTGCTGAAAAATTTGATGCATTTCATAAAGAAATGGCGGTTCTTAGGGTTCTATCCACCAATCAAAACAGAAAATTGTCAAGCGGGGCACGCATTAAACCAACCCAAAAGGATGGAACACTCACATAGCGCAGGCTGTGGTGAGCTTTAGAGAAATTAGGGACACTCCCAGCATTGTCCGGTTTAAAAATTGCATCCGGTAAAAATATTGTTTCCGTGTACAGCAAATCCCCCTCGATCCCCCTTTTTCAAAGGGGGAAGCATCAAGTCCCCCCTTTGAAAAAGGGGGGGTAGGGGGGATTTGATCGTTCTGAAGGCTATTGCAATTTCCAAACCGGACACTCCTGGGACACTCCCCAATTCCCATAATTTGAAAATAGGTTAAGAGATGTTATTGTTTAAATAGGACATCGAAAAAGCAAAGAGCAATGAAATCACAAGCGCTTGGCATCGACACTTCTCTGCTTGAGGTAACAAACATTTCTCCGCATGGTATTTGGCTTCTTGCTGCGGAGGAGGAGTTGTTTTTACCATTCGACGAATTCCCCTGGTTTAAGGAAGCACGGGTGTCTGCTATCCTGCATGTGGAGTGCCCACAGCCTGGGCACTTTTATTGGCCCGATATGGATGTTGACCTTGCGATTGAATCCATCAGGCACCCGGAACGGTACCCTTTGGTATCAAAACTAAGCGGCGCACAAAAGCATTAGTCGGACAGGAAAACTGACCGCCCATAGAAGAAATTAGGGAAATTAGGGACACTCCCCAGTTTCCCTAATTTGAAAATAGGTTAAGGTTGAAAAATGGGGACTGAACTAATTTCTGCTTTTTATCTTCCCAACGGGTGATTGAATGCCGATAATCTCCATGTTTTATGGAATTATAATCCGTATGTATTGTGCACCAGGTGAGCATAATCCTCCTCATATCCATGCGTATTATCAAAACAGCAAGGCCGTTGTTGATATACGGACATGTGAAATTACAGAGGGTGAATTGCCGGGAAAACAGACGAAGCTCGTTCTTGCCTGGACAGAAATACACAAGGAAGAGTTATTGGCAGATTGGGAGCTTGCCTCTCATGGTGAGTTACCATTTAAGATTGAACCATTGAAATGATAATAAGAGGCAAAAAATGTACTGGGCAGTAAAAAGTGTAAAGCCGCTGGCCGGATACAGGCTTCTTCTCAAATTTGAGAATGAAGAAGAACGGTTCTTTGATGTCTCGCCGTACCTGGAAATGGGGCAGTTTGCAGAATTAAAAGATGTTTCTTTATTTAATTCTGTAAGAGTGAGTTTTGATTCCATTGAATGGGCAAATCATTTGGATCTTGACCCTGAATTGTTATATAAGAAGAGCAAGAAAGTACAATAAAATCAAATTAAAAAGAGAAGAAGAGCTTTCCATGTCAGAGAAACTTCTGGTCGGGCGTTTGAGGGGGGCGACAGCCGCCTCGGTTGAGGCCTTTACCGCCTCCATTCATTATGACTCCCGACTCTATAAATACGATATCGCCGGCAGCCGCGCCCATGCGACCATGCTGGCTGCCCATGGCCTTTTGACCCGTGAGGAGCTTGAGGCCATTCTCTCCGGCCTTGCCGCCATCGAGACCGAGATAGAGGCCGGCACCTTTGAGTTCAGGCAGGAGCTGGAAGATATTCACATGAATATCGAAAAGTCTCTGGTGGATCGCATCGGCGCGGCCGGTGCCAGGTTGCACAGCGCCCGCAGCCGCAATGATCAGGTTGCGCTCGACCTGCGCCTTTATCTGCGTGATGAGTGTGATCGCCTCATGGAACTGCTGGATGGCGTGCGTCGGGCCTTTGTGGTCCTGGCCAGAAAGTATCTGGGCCAGGTGATGCCCGGCTACACCCATCTGCAGCGGGCCCAGCCCGTGCTGATCTCGCACCATATGCTCGCCTATTTCGAGATGTTCGGCCGCGATCGGGAACGTCTGGTCGATTGCCGCAAGCGGATCAATATCATGCCATTAGGGGCTGCTGCCCTGGCTGGTACAGGTCTGCCCATCGACCGGCAGCAGGTGGCCGATCTCCTCGGCTTTGCCTCCATTACCGCCAACTCCATGGATACCACCGGCGACCGGGATTTTGCCATTGAGTTTGTCAGCTGCTGCACCCTGATTCAGCTTCATCTCTCCCGGCTCTCCGAGGAGCTGGTGATCTGGTCCAGTCAGGAGTTTTCCTTTGTTGATATTGCCGACCGCTTCTGTACCGGCTCCTCCATCATGCCGCAGAAAAAAAACCCGGATATTCCCGAGCTCATCCGCGGCAAGACCGGCCGGGTGGTGGGCAGTCTCATGGCCCTGTGTACCCTGCTCAAAGGTCTGCCGCTCACTTATAACCGTGATCTGCAGGAAGACAAGGAACCTGTCTTTGATGCGGTGGATACGGTTTCGGCATCCCTGGCCATTACCGCCGAACTGCTGGGGAACCTTGCTTTCAATACCGGACGCATGGAAGCGGCAACCAGGACTGGTTTCATGACGGCCACTGACCTTGCCGATTATCTGGTCTTGAAAAATGTTCCCTTCCGCGAGGCCCATGGTATTGTGGGCCGGGTAGTAGCCTTCTGTATTGGTAAGGGCTGTGAACTCACCGATCTGACGGTGGAGGAAATGGGCCAATTTTCTCCGGTGATCGGCAAAGATGTGTTTGAGGTGTTGAGTGTGCAGGGTTCTGTCAACAGCCGTATCTCAGCCGGCGGGACAGGTCTGCAGCGCGTGAAAGAGGCCCTTGATCTTGCTGAACATACAATAGGAATATAAAAATTATGCCAATTGCCTTTCGAGCACGTCGTACCGGGGCGCTGGTGCTTGTCGGGGCATTGTTCTTCGGGGGCTGCGGCTATAAGACATTGCCGGTACCTCCTGAAACCATTGTGCCCGAGGCCATTGAGGATCTGCGTTATTCCGTGGACGAAAAGGGTGTCACCCTGAGCTGGTCCTATCCCTTTAAGACCATCAAAGGCACCGATCTTACTGATATCGCTTCCTTTGAACTTTATCGGGCCGTAGTTGCACTCGATAGGTATTGCGCCACCTGTCCCATTCCCTTTGGCGACCCCATTGTCATTCCGGGCGGGATGACTGGCGGGGATGGCAGGCGGAAAGGGACCTACGAGAGTGCGCTCCTGCGTTCGGGAGAGAAATATTTCTTCAAGGTGCGTTCCCGTACCAGCTGGTGGGCGGCAAGCGCTGATTCCAATATTGTGACGTTTGTCTGGCATATGCCGGCCAAGGCCCCGGAGGGTCTGCAGGCTGCCGTGGGCGACCGCATGATTCGATTGCAGTGGCAGCCCGCGACTCATTTGATGGATGGACAGCAGCTTGATCTGCCGGTATTCTATCAGGTATTGCGGAGTCTGGACGGCAAGACCTTTGCAGAGCTTGGCACGGCTGGCAAGGAGACAAGCTTCGCCGATGCTTCGGTACAGAATGGTCAGACCTATTTTTATAAGGTGCAGTCTCTCCTGCAGGTTGAGGGGAATGCAGTTGGCGGCGGCGCGAGTGAGGTAATCCAGGCAGTGCCGATAGATCTGACTCCGCCTGAATCACCCACCGGGATTACGGTCATTGCCACCGGCAAAGGGTTTAAGATCTTTTGGGATAATTCTATCGCCAGTGATCTTCAGGGCTATAATGTGTACCGTCGAGCCGTGGATCAGAAGAACAGTGAGCGCATTGCTGATGTTCCGGCACAATATGTCATTTATGAGGACAATGCTGTCCCGGCAGATGGCTCATTTTATTATTCCGTAACTGCCTATGACAGCATGACGCCTGCAAATGAGAGCAAGCCCTCTGCTGAGGCAACGGTTCGCCACTAGAAGCTGAACTTACAACTTTTTCCTTTTACATTTTCGAGGTTAGTGTGAATCATTTTGTCTCAAATAACGGGGAGCTCTTCTGTGAGCAGATGGCCGTGGCGCCAATAGCCAGGGAAGTTGGAACCCCTTTTTATCTCTATTCCAAAGCGACCTTGACCCGTCACTTTCTGGCCTTTGATTCCGCCTTTGCCGGCATTGACCATCTGACCTGTTTTGCAGTCAAGGCCTGTTCCAATATCGCCATCCTTAATCTTTTTTCAGGGCTTGGCGGCGGCGCCGATATTGTCTCAGGAGGCGAGCTGTACCGGGCCCTGACAGCCGGTGTCGATCCTAAGCGGATCATCTATTCAGGCGTGGGCAAGACGGAAGAGGAACTGCGGTATGCACTCGAGTCTAAAATCCTGCTGTTTAATGTTGAATCGGCCCAGGAGCTTGAACGTCTGCAACGGGTGGCAGCAGCCATGGAGATCAAAGCACCTGTCTCCTTCCGCGTTAATCCTGATGTGGATCCACAGACCCATGCCTATATCTCCACCGGGCTAGCCAAAAATAAGTTCGGCGTTCCCATTGATGAGGCGCTCGACCTCTATGTCCTGGCCAAGGGGATGGAGAATATCGAGGTCAAAGGGGTAAGCTGTCATATCGGGTCACAGCTGACCCTGATCTCGCCTTTTATCGAGTCGCTGCGCAAGGTGAAGGGCTTTGTAGAGCGACTGGCGGCCACGGGGATTGTCATTGACTTTATTGATCTGGGTGGCGGGGTAGGCATTACCTATGATGCGGAAGAGCCGCCCCATCCCCGCGACTACGCCGAAGCGATTAAGGAGGAGCTGCAGGGGGTAACGGCAACATTGATCCTGGAGCCGGGCCGGGTCATTGTCGGCAATGCAGGCATCCTGGTAACGGAGGTGCAATATACCAAGACGAACCGCAGGGCCGGGATGAAGAGCGACCAGGGCATTGAACAGGTGAAGAAGTTTGTGGTGGTGGATGCGGCCATGAATGATCTGGCCCGGCCCAGCCTCTATGGCGCCTATCATGCCATTGTCCCGGTTCAGGAGAAGGGCGCGGAACGTGAGGTGGTGGACATTGTGGGCCCCATCTGTGAGACAGGAGACTTTCTGGCCAAGGACCGCGAGCTGCCACGGGTGGAACAGGGTGATCTGCTGGCAGTGATGAGTGCCGGGGCCTATGGTTTCAGTATGTCCTCCAACTATAATTCCCGGCCCAGGGTGGCTGAGGTCTTGGTGGATGGCGACAGCTACGAGATCATCCGCCGTCGCGAGACCTTTGAGTCCCTTGTACAGGGTGAGACTCTTCCAGGCGGTGTCCGACATGGCCATTAATTTTCCGCTTCCCTTTACCAAGATGAGTGGCGCGGGCAATGATTTTATTGTCATTGATCATCGTGCCGCACTGATTCCAGAACAGGACCAGCCTGAGTTTGCCAGAAAAGTGTGTCGACGGATGTTTTCAGTGGGAGCCGACGGCCTGATCCTTCTTGAAAACTCTGCTATTGCCGATTTCAGCTGGCGATTTTATAATGGTGACGGTTCGGTGGCGGAGATGTGCGGTAACGGCGCCCGTTGCGCGGCCCGTTTTGCCTATACAAAAGGAATAGCGGGTTCTCGCATGTCCTTTGAGACCCTGGCTGGTATTATTGAGGCCGAGGTCAGCGATGACGAGAGTGTCCGTTTGCGGATGACCCCTCCCTGTGATTTCAGGACGGGGCTGAAAGTGATGCTGGATAGACGAGAAAGAGAGCTCTCCTTTGTCAACAGCGGCGTGCCGCATGCCGTTTTTTTTACGGAGGAAGAAGAGCAGGTTCCGGTGCGGGAATGGGGAAAAATCGTTCGTTTTCATCCTCTGTTTCAGCCTGCCGGCACCAATGTTAATTTTGTGCAGAAGATTGGGGAAAATAGTATTCGTGTTCGTACCTATGAGCGTGGCGTAGAGGATGAGACCATGGCCTGTGGCACTGGAGCTGTGGCATCGGCGATCTTTGCCGCTATAAACGGCCTGGTCCGGTCGCCGGTCGCCGTGGACACCTCAGGTGGGGATCGACTGACCATTCTCTTTGATCTGCAGGAGGGGCCGCAGGCGGAGAATGTCTTTCTCCAGGGTCCGGCCAGAATTATCTATGAAGGGAATATGACGGCGGAGTCTTTACTCTGATCCGTTGTTTGTAAGGCTTTGTACCATTAAAACAAGAATTTTTTCGGTCACGAAAGGTATATCAGGAGAAGAATCATGAAGAAGTATTACGGCGCCATCGTTGCCATTGTCACCCCGTTTATCGATGGTGAGGTGGATGAGCAGGGGTTAGTGGATCTTATTGAATTTCAGATAGCGGGTGGAACGCATGGTATTGTTCCCTGCGGCACAACAGGAGAGTCGGCAACGCTCGACTTTGCGGAGCATAAGCGGGTCATTGAACTGACGGTCAAGACGGTTGCCGGACGGGTGCCGGTTATCGCCGGGACCGGTGCCAATAACACCAGAGAGGCCATTGAACTGACGCAGAGCGCCAAGGACAGTGGTGCGGATGCGGTTCTCTCTGTGACCCCTTATTATAACAAGCCAAGCCAGGAAGGTCTCTATCTGCATTTCAAGGCCATAGCTGAGGCCGTTGATATCCCCATGCTTCTCTATAATGTTCCCGGTCGTACCGCAATTAACATGCTGCCGGAAACGGTGGCCCGACTTGCCGGGGTGAAAAACATTATCGGCATCAAGGAGGCCTGCGGCAGCCTGCAGCAGATCAGTGATGTGATCAGACTCTGTCCGGCTGACTTTATAGTGCTTTCCGGTGACGATTTTACCTCCATGCCTACGGTTTTTATCGGGGGCAAGGGGGTCATCTCGGTGACCTCCAATGTCGATCCCCGGGGCATGGCCGATCTCATGGAGGCCTCATTGGCAGGAGATCTTCAAAAGGCCAAAGAGATTCATTATCGTCTCTTCCCATTGATGAACGCCATGTTCTGCGCTCCGAACCCGGTTCCTGCCAAAAAAGGGGTTGAGCTGATGGGCAAGATCAAAGACGGCCTGCCCCGGCTGCCCCTGTCGGCAATAGACAATGCGGCCCTGACCACATTGACTGCTACGATGAAGGCTGCAGGATTGCTCTCATAGTGCAAGGCCATCCTCAGGGTGATGTCATAATACGTATCACATACATGAGACTCTTGCAAAATGCCCAGGATAACATTCCCGAGTTCTTTTATCGGGAATCCATTTTCGTACATTCAGAATGGTATGGATTCCAGCCTGCGCGGGAATGAACAGGTGTTGGACATACTGTGTCATTTTGCAAGAGGATCAAGTTTCATATATTCAGAGAAAAGGAAGAGAACATGATCAATGTAATTGTTGCCGGGGCCTCCGGTCGCATGGGGCAGCGGGTAGGATATATGGTACAAGAGCACCCGGGATTACACTATGCCGCCGCCTTTGAGGCCTCCGGAAGTCCCGCCATTGGCCGAGATCCCGGCGAGATGGCGGGCTGGGGCCGGGCCGGGGTTACGATTGCAGAAGGACTGGAGGTGGTAATTGACCAGGGCGATGTGATCATCGATTTTACCTTTCATGAGGCAACCATGGGTTTTGCCCGTCTGGCAGCAAAGAAGAATAAGGCCATGGTTATCGGTACAACCGGCCTGACCCCTGAAAATCTGGCAGAGCTGGCCGAACTGAGCCGCCATTTTCCCTGTGTCCAGGCCCCGAATATGGCCGTCGGCGTCAATGTCCTCTTTAAGCTGGCCGCCCGTACCGCCGCCATCCTCGGGGATGACTATGACATTGAGATTGTTGAGGCCCATCATAACAAGAAAAAAGATGCCCCCAGCGGCACGGCCCTGAAACTGGCCGAGATGGCCGCCTCGGGAGTGAATCGTGATCTGGCCGAAGTCGGTGTCTATGAGCGGCACGGGATGATTGGCGAGCGCACTAAAAAAGAGATTGGCATCCAGACGATCCGTGGTGGGGACATTGTGGGCGAGCACACCATTTATTTCGCCGGTCCCGGAGAGCGCATCGAGATTACCCATCGTGCCCACAGTCGGGACAATTTCGCCAAGGGGGCGGCCACTGCCGCGGCCTGGGTAGCAGATAAAAAGCCGGGCTTGTATTCTATGTTTGACGTCCTGGGATTGCAGGATCTCTAAGGTGTGAGATCAGAGCCAATGACCCGGGCCTGTATTGGCTTCGGCTCAAATCTGGGCAATGGCCGACAGCTTGTGGTGAGTGCCTGGAATCGACTGACAGCTGTGGAAAAGATCGTCCCGCTCCATTTTTCATCGCTCTATGTCACAGAGGCGGTCGGTATGGTCAGTTCCTCTCTTTTTACCAATGCGGTCGGCATGGTGAAAACGGAATGCGGGCCTGCAGAGCTGTTGCGTCTGTTGCTGCAGATAGAGACCGAGCATGGACGTGTGCGTGATACGGATGCAGTAGGCTACCAGGATCGTTTTCTTGATCTGGACCTGCTCTATTTTGGTGACAGGGTGTGTTGTTTGCCCGAGCTTATCCTGCCTCATCCCCATATCGGCAGTCGTCTTTTTGTCCTGGCCCCCCTGGTGGAGATTGTCCCTTCCCTCCAGGATCCGCTGACGGGGCAGACGGTCGAGAAGATGTATCAGCAGCTTCTCTTTCGCATTGAACAGGGAGAAATCCCGTCGCAGTCCATCTCCCGGGTTGAGCGGACAGCGTGATGACGGGCCGGTCGTTTCATCAGGATTTGTGAAGGTATTTCTTGAAGGGGAAAGAATCATTAGACATTTCTTTGTGGGCGACTATAATAAAAACATGGATTTCTCCTGTAACAGGAGAACCAGCGAAAGAGTGGTGGCAAGGTGACTCCTCTGAAATTAGTAATTCTGGCCATTCTCATTTATATTGGCTATCGTTTGCTTGTCGGAATCGGCAGGAAAAAGACTGGTAACAGGCAGTCTGAAGAAAAATCCTCCCCCCAGGTTTCTGATCTGCTGGTGGAGGATCCGGTTTGTCATACCCTGGTTCCCCAAGGGCAGGCTGTACGGTTGCAGCACGAAAATCAGATCTATTATTTCTGCAGCGAGACCTGTTGCAGCCGATTTATAAGTGAAAAAGGAGCCAATACATGAAGTTTTTTATAGATACCGCCAATATTGATGAGATAAAAAAAGGTGTTGCCATGGGCATGGTCGATGGCGTCACCACCAATCCTTCGCTGATCGCCAGGGAAGACAAGCCGTTTGAGGAGATTCTCAAAGAGATNNGATAATATCGTGATCAAGATTCCCATGATCATGGAGGGGATGAAAGCTGTCAAGGAGCTCACCTCTTTGGGAATCAATACCAATGTGACGCTGGTTTTTTCTGCGGCGCAGGCGCTTCTGGCCGCAAAGGCCGGTGCAACCTATGTCAGCCCCTTCGTCGGCAGACTTGACGATCTGGGACAGCATGGAATGGAGCTGATCAGTGAAATCATGACGGTCTATCGAAATTATGATTTTCAGAGTGAGGTTATTGTGGCCAGCGTCAGAAATCCGCTTCATGTCATGGATGCGGCAATGATAGGCGCTGATATCGCCACCATACCACTCAAAGTGATCGAGCAGTTGGCAAAACATCCCTTAACCACCCTTGGCGTGGAACAATTTCTGAAAGATTGGGAAAAGAGAAAAAAATAATAATGTTAAAAACGGTTTGAACCCCGTTGGTGAGCCGGGCCTGAAGGCCAGGAACTATAAATGGTGTAGAGACAGAAAAGGAGAAAATGGGAAAATCCGGTCGATTGTTGATGATGGCAGTGATGGCAACCCTGCTCTATGGACCTTCTCAGCTCCGGGCAGAGATGTATACCTATGAGGATGCGAAGGGGAGACGCTTTTATACCAATGTGCCGGCTGACAGTCAGTCTCGCCTCCATCAGCACGATGGAGTGGTGATCAATAAGCCGTCATCTCAGTCATGGCCAGAGGTACGAGTCGGCGGTCGGCGTAATTTCCACAAAAACAACGCGGCCTATGATCGTCATATTCAGCAGAGCGGTCAGCGGTACAATGTCGACCCTCAACTGATCAGAGCAATTATCAAGGCAGAGTCTGATTTTGACTGCTATGCCAGGTCGCAAAAAGGAGCCCTGGGCCTCATGCAGCTCATGCCGGGTACCGCCAGGGATCTTAATGTTTCCAATCCCTTCGATCCGCGGGCAAATATTGATGGGGGGACACGCTATTTCAAATCGATGCTTGAGACCTTTAATGGGAACATTCCCTTGAGTCTTGCGGCATATAATGCGGGGCCAAACCTGGTGAAGCGTACGAACAGGATTCCACAGATCCCTGAGACCGTAGAATATGTAGAGCGCGTTCTCAACCACTATAAAGGCTATAAAAGATCCGGGCTGCAATCATCCGCTGCAAGCTCTATGATCAAGGTGGGTAAACTGGTGGTGGTAAGATGAAAAATTTTGAAGGGAATGTTTTCAGGGAGTAAGAAATGGATCAACTGGTAACATTGCCAAACATATTGACTGGACTTCGTTTTGCCATGATTCCAGTGCTCATCGTTTTGTTTTCAATAGAGCAGACCATAGCCATTGGTCTAGTGACTTTTTTTGTTTTTGTTTTTGCCGCACTTACCGATCTTGTGGATGGCTACTTTGCCAGAAAATACAAGAGCGAAACGACCCTTGGCAAACTTATGGATCCCCTTGCCGACAAGGTCCTGGTCGCAACCGCCCTGATTATGCTCATTCCCTTGGGACGGGTTCCGGCCTGGGTCTGCCTGCTGATCATCTGCCGTGAGATTATTATTACCGGTTTCAGGGGGCTTGCCGCATCGACCGGCGTGGTTGTAGCCGCCGGCCAAATGGGAAAGATCAAGAGTAATTTCCAGTATTTTGGTATTGGTTTCTTGATTTTCCCTCTTGGTGTCCTGCCGGTACCCTATCTTCATCAGACAGGCCAACTCCTGCTTTATATCAGCCTGGCCCTGGCCATCTGGTCTGGTATAGATTATTTTTATAATCTGCGAAATATATTCCAGGAAACGGTCAAGTCATGAGGGTGAGTATCCATTTTTCTTGACAGACAAAGGCAGGGAAGGTATTAAACCGTACTTATAAAAGAACTTTACCGTAACTATGCTGTAAGTATGAGAAAATAATTATTGCCGGAGTGGTGAAACTGGT
>DCUN01000198.1 GCA_002327225.1 Desulfobulbaceae bacterium UBA2213 | reverse complement strand
TCCCCTAACCCCACCTCCAACATCTGGTGGATGGGTACACTCTACGGACTGGCAGTGGGCTGTATGATTATTGAGTTTGCCGGCATTGTCACCGGGCTTGCCAGGGTGGCGCTGATTCTGGGCGTATTGGGAGCAATCGCCGAGGTGCTGGCCAACAGCTGCCTCGGTGGCGTCTTTGCCACCCTTCCCGCCCGCCCTTACTGGTATGGGGCCCAACTACCCATCTATTTTCTTACTGCTGCCTTTCTCTCTGGTGCCGCTGCCGCCATCCTGTTTAATTATCTTGCATACTGGATTCGAGAAGAAAAGATGAGCCCAGCCGTTCACCTCGGCGTAAAGAGTGCAGGCAAGGCCATGACTCTGGTGCTTATCCTTTATAGCGTTGCCACTTTCTGGCGCCTGGTAAGCTTTTATGTCGGTGGACCTGAGCTTGGAAGAGTTGCCGCAGATGCCTTAATCAGCGGCCCACTCGCCATTAATTTCTGGGTCTTTGAGGTCTGTATCGGCCTCCTTATCCCCCTTATGCTGATCATCCTGTCACGGCTTGAAAATGTCGGCATGATGGCTCTTGCCGGATTCTTTGTTCTTATCGGTCAATTTGTAGCCCGCTATGACCTTGTTGTCGCCGGACAGATTGTTCCCCAGAACCTTGGCTGGGATGACCTCCCATCCCATTTCAGCTATATTCCTTCCGTCTTTGAATTCGGGGTCATTGCTGGTGGTATCGGTGTCGTTGCCTTTGGATTTCTTATAGGTGAACGAATGTTTGGCCAGACATTTACCCAAAAGGAACATCATTGATCTTACTTCATTCGTCCACTTGTTAAGATCACTATCCGCCAGTAACTGCATGAAAAAAATGCATCGGATTTCATCCAAATCTGTTAAAGTTCATTCATCAAATTGAACTTTAACAGAGAGGAAAAATCCGATGCATCTCATGACTATCACCACGATTCCTGCATTGCCACACTTCCAGTTGCTCCGTTTTTTCCAACAGAACGAAACAAGAGGGGAAAATGCTTCTTGCAATTGATATTGGAAACTCCCACACAGTCATCGGCCTCTTCAAAAATGACCTCCTTATCGGTCAGTGGCGGTTCAAATCAGACCGGGATGTTACCGCTGACGAACTGGCCATCCATCTGCATGGCCTTTTTTCCCTGATCGATCTTGATCCTAAAGAGATTACCGGCATCAGTCTCGCCAGTGTGGTTCCCACCTTACAGGCGGCCTGGATTGCTTCTTGTCGGAAATACCTGTCAGCAAATCTGGAGAGCCCGCTCATGGCAGTATCCGCGGAAAATATAACAGAGAGCATCCAGATCATAACAGATCATCCCGAGGAGGTGGGTGCCGATCGTCTGGTCAATAGTATTGCCGGTTGGCAAAAATATCGATGCAATCTGGTGATTATTGATTTCGGTACGGCGATCACCTTTGACTGTGTCTCGGCACGCTGTGAATATCTGGGCGGTGCCATCCTCCCGGGGATAGCAATCGCCCTCGATGCCCTGTCCTCTCGAACCGCCCAATTACCACGTATTGACGTGAGCGTCGGCCCGGAAAAAGTCATCGGCACCTCTACCGTCCAGGCCATGAAAAGCGGCATTCTCCATGGCTATGGCGCGCTTGTAGATGGCATGACCCACAAGATCCGCCAGGAGATGGGGTGCGCTGTTGAGGAGCTGAAGGTCATCGCCACCGGCGGCATGGCCCATCTTATCGCCCCGTATGCCCACTCCATCGAGGAACTTGAACCCACGCTCACCCTGGAGGGCCTCCATTTTATCCACAGCCGGCAACAGAAAAATGATTGAACAACACGCCCCTGCCCCGCTCAAACCCGGGGACGTCATCGGCATCATCGCACCTGCTGGCCAGCTCCGCGACCTGAATGAATTTAATGCAGGGATCAGACTGCTTAGAGAGATGGGGTTTCAACCCAGATTTCCCCGTGAGCTCTGGCCAGGGACAGGATACTTGGCCGACACCGATGCCAACAGGGCAGATGAGTTGAACAGGATGTGGGCCGACAGCGAAGTTTCTGCTTTGCTGGCCTTGCGGGGCGGATACGGCTGCCTGCGGATGGCGGCAATGATCGATCTGGAACAGGTACGCAACCGTCCCAAAATGCTGATCGGCTTTTCCGATATCACGGTATTGCACAACTTTTTCTGTCAAGAGACCAACCTTATCTCCCTGCATGGGCCGACCCTTTGCTCACTGGCCCAGAGCAGTAAAGAGAGTCTCGAACGTTTTTATCAGTGCCTGACCGGAAACTGGCGTGCCCCCCTGCAGTTGAAAGGAGTTGAGGTATTAAGAGGAGATGAAGAGGCGAGGGGCCGGCTGATCGGCGGCAACCTGAGCACCTTGCTCACCCTCCTGGGAACCCCCTTTGAGCCTGAGTTTAAAGAACGAATTCTTTTCCTTGAAGATGTGGGCGAGCCACTCTACCGGATTGATCGTATGCTGACCCAGTTATGGCTGGCCGGGAAACTGCAGAAGATTGCCGGGATCATTCTTGGAGATTTTTCGTATAACAACGACATGGAGTTGAACGAAAAAATCCGTCATCATGAATCTATCTGGAGCCGGGTGCTGCAACTCACCAGCACCACAGGGATTCCGGTCTGGGGGGGACTTCCTGTCGGTCACGGACCGGAGAACTTGACCCTGCCCCATGGCGCTGAAACCGTTATGGACAGCAGGAATTACCAGCTCAATTTCCTGTAGTTGCTGCTGTCCCCTGTCGGGCTTTCCCAACCTACCACCCGACCTTGCACATGTCCTTGTCATACTGGTTTGAGTTCCCTGGATGCTGTAATGAATTTTCCTAAAATTATCATAAAAACAGTTGCAGCTAGGAGAATACTTGTAAAATTAATTGCGCCGAGTAAAGCATTTGTGAAATACAATTCATACACCATTGAACCCAAAACTTGGGTTCCAACAAATCCTCAGACCATCCCCCATTGTGCAGGAGAAAAATCAGAAGAGAGAAAGTTTTTTTGTAAATATTCTCTCAATAAGACAACTGAAAAGATGAAGCATGTTGTTGCGGCTAGATATGAAAACACAAGAACCAAAAATGAAATTGTATTTGTGCTCAAGCCATACGTTTTTTCAGTATGTCCTAGTAATTTATAGAAACTAAATCCCAACAAACACATTGGTGGTACTGTTAAAAAAAATGCTGGTAATACATTTACACCAGGCATTACTTTCGATTTGATTTGTTGATAAACAAGTATTGTTACTTTTATGGCAAACACGACAATTCCAACCAACAAGGTGATTGTTGTCATAAATGCTGCGGCTGATGATATTAAATTACTATTAGAAGAACTGACAATACTTGAACCAAGTAGTGAAACCGCACCAAACGCTAGTACATCAAGCAACCAACCAAAATTTAGTTTCTCATACTCAACAAAATCTGTAGCAAGAACCTTAGCAACTTTTATTTCAAACGATAGTAATATACCCCACAGACAGCTAAATATAATAAATGCCGGCAACATTAAGCTCTGCATATTTGCTGTTATTTGCGGCACAAAAAAACTAACAGGACCAAATAAAACTACCATAGTCATTGGTAATGAAATTATTGGTGAAAATATTGCTGAACTTGCCAAAGGGTTTTCTATAATTTTTTTAAAATCATTGGTTTTAAGCAACCATATGAAAAGTTCCTTTAGGAAAATTGCAGTCAGAATAAAATGAATGACTATAAATAATCCCATTACTGCNNTCTTCACTTTTAAAAATATTTATTTTTAAAAAAATATAAGGCATTAAAGCAACTCCAGCTGCAGCCAATGTCCCTTGAAATTGTAGTGGTGTAAATTTCATAAATAGCCTCTTCGCCCCCTCGTCCGTGTCTTTGTTGAATCAGGATCAGATTGTTTCAGGAGAGTATAGTATTCAGATAGTCTGCCATTTTTTCCTTGGATGTGGCTATATCCAAAGGAACCCATTGCTGGTTGATAAATATATTGGTTGACCCTTTCAGAGAATAGGCCGTAGCTTCGGGTGAATCGGTAGTATAAATGTGCAGGTCAAGCTGATCCTTGAATCTTTCCTGCATAGCGCTGGCCACACCTGTGGCCTTCTGACATGTTACTCAAGCAGGGTTGCCGCTGTGAAACACAATCATCTCTATCATAATTTCCTCCATTTTTATTTGTGAATAGGTTTTAGATTTTTTTCTGATTCTTGTCATTTAGCTTATGTTTCTTTCGAGCATGGCAAGCCCAAGTGACGGCAGATGCATGCTTCTACCGCATCCAGGGACACATCTGCCCCTTCGACCACAATTTCATCCTCCACCATGACCGCCGGTGCCACAGGCAAGTCCAGCTCAAACCAGCCATCGGTCTGATACTCAGCCCTGGGTTTTGAAATGGTCTCAATGGTAATATCGTATTTTGCGCCCAGCCTGGGCATCATTTCCAGAAAATGGCCTCAGGCCTTGCCGTTGGGTTCATTCAGAAAAAACCACATCAACATAAATTACTCCTCCTCTGATTGGATTTTTTGTTCCCGTCGCAGCTTGGCAAGCAGGAATGAAGCGCCACTGTGAGAGAATCCAAGCTTATTCGAAAGATCTTCTGCTTTACTCTCAGGGTGCGTCTGGAGAAAAGTCAGCACCTCATCTTCCAGTTCTTCAAGCCAGTCCTCAAAAAGGATTAACAACTCAGGATCAGTAACAGATTGGAGCTGTCTTGAGCGAGCCACTTTATCCACCAGGCTTTGACACATCTTTGTAGGGTCGACACCTTCGCCCATGCACTCAGCCAGTCAGAGATGGACGAGGCTGGCAACCTTGTCGGCGCCAGCTTCACCAATGAGACCCATGACAAAATCCAGACGAAGCTCTTCACTTACCTGGGAGAAAAGACCGCGAAGAACAACACCCAACCTGGCAAGGGCCTTTTCCGGTCCTGTCTGGTTAATTATTTTTTGAATTTCATCCATACGCAGACTCCCCCACATGTTAAAAAGTTATTCTATCACTGAGTAATGCCGCGCCCAGTTCATCCAATCCTGCCAATATTATAAGAATCCGTTGATCTGTCATCTCGTGATATACGAAAGGACCGCTTCGCTCAACCTTCACCAGCAAGGCCCTTTTCAGTTCCTTGAGATGATGAGAAATAAGAGGTTGTGAGAGCCCAAGCTCTTCAACAATCCTGGAGACAGATTTCTTTTCCTTGCTGACACAGAGCAAGATGCGCAGACGATTCTCATCAGCCAGGCATTTGGCAAGAAAGGCAATACTGTGGGTATTCAGGTTATCTGCGCGTTTATTCATGTCATGTTAAATAGAGAGAAAGACTCAGTATGGAAATTTGCCAAAGATTTCTTCGATGGTCTTGCCATGGACCCCGTGTTCTTCGAGGACGTCTTTTGCGTGTGTTAGAAATTGCTGCCTTTTCAGTTGGGCGCTGCTATTTATCAGGCCTTGTCGAGCATAACAAAGAAGCAGGGAATGAACATCAATCTTTGCCAGGTCTGCCGCTTCTTGTAATTGTCTCAAAAGATCGACAGGGATTTCTAACGTTAGCGGAGCGTGATCATTATCATTCGAAGTCATTTGACATTGGCATGTGTTTTCTTTCATGATTAGACCTCTCTCACAGATTGATAAGGCTATAAGCTTCCCACCATTGAGCAGCCTGCTGCTTATCATATAATTATATATATAGACGTTTATATGTTAATGTCAAGAGGGGAAAAGTTTAGTGCCTTACAGATTGTTTTCTTGTTTTTTCTCAAGAAAATAATCTGCGAAAGGCACTTATCCCGTTTATTGGGGTTAGATTATTAATGAAAAAGAGTATCTGTTGCGCTGGCCTAGAGTCCCTAAGACGTTTAAAACAAAGAATCAAGCCAACCGCCTATACTGAATAGCCTCGGCGACATGACTGAGCTGCAAGGATTCACTGCGCTCCATATCGGCAACAGTCCTGGCTATTTTTAAGATCCGGTGATACCCCCTGGCCGAGAGTCCAAGCTGCTCGACACTTTTTTCAAGGAGCCGGGTCGAGGGCGCATCCAGCACACAATATTTCCTGATATCCTTGGGCCCCATCTGGCCATTGCAGAATACCTTAGGATGGTGCGCATAGCGCTTTTTCTGCACGTCGCGGGTCTGGTCCACCCGTGCCTTGATGTCAGCAGACGATTCGCCCTGTCGCTCGGCGCTCATCTCCTTGAACGGCAGGGCCGCAACCTCAAGATGGAGATCAATGCGGTCCAGCAGCGGACCGGAGACCCTGCTTGTATAATTATGGATCTGGGCGGGATTACAGAGACACTCTTTGCGTTTGTCCCCATAAAATCCGCATGGACACGGATTCATGGCCACCGCCAGTACCACACGGGCTGGAAATTTTAAAGAAAGATTGGCCCTGGCAATGGTCACGGTGCCATCCTCCAAGGGCTGGCGCAGGACTTCGAGGACATGTTTCTTGAACTCCGGCAGTTCATCAAGAAAAAGAACCCCGTTATGGGCCAGCGACACTTCGCCCGGACGTGGAATCTGGCCGCCTCCGATCAGTCCGGCATCGGAAATGGTATGATGCGGAGAGCGGAACGGACGGGAGGCGATCAGGGGCATATCCTCGGGCAGCAGACCGATGATGGAATAGATCTTGGAGGTTTCGAGTGCCTCGGCAAAACTGAGATCAGGAAGGATGGTGGGAAGACGGCGGGCCAGCATGGTCTTGCCCGAACCGGGTGGTCCTTTGAGCAGTATGTTATGACCTCCAGAGGCGGCAATTTCGAGGGCTCGTTTTACGTGCTCCTGACCCTTGACCTCATCAAAATCAACTTCGTGGTTTCTGGCCCTGGCAAAGGAGGTGGCCGGGTCGAGATGAAAAGGGGCACATTCGATTGTACCTGCCAGAAACTCGACGGCCTGATGCAGGGTATCGATAGCAATCACATCAATGCCGCCTACCACCGCCGCCTCCATCTTATTGGCCTGCGGCACGAGAATTCCCTTCATCCCCAGATCCCTGGCCGCCAGGGTGATCGGCAGGACGCCACGCACCGGACGAACGGCACCGTCAAGGGAGAGTTCACCCAGAACCCAGTAGTGATCAAGCTTGACACTCTTCAGGGTCTCTGTGGCCGTCAGGATGCCGAGAGCCATGGGCAGATCAAAACCAGCCCCTCCTTTTTTTATATCCGCCGGTGCCAGATTAACCGTTATCCGCCGATTAGGAAATTCATAGCCGCAGTTCCGGATCGCTGCCTTGACCCGGTCCTTGCTCTCCCGCACACTTCCATCCGGCAAACCAACGGTGGTAAAAAAGGGCAGACCGAGGGCAATATCCACCTCGACCTCAACCGCAAAGCCATCAACCCCTACGACTGCCCCACTCTGTACCTTTGCCAGCATAAGCTCATTTTCCCCTCAACGTTTCACTTCTTCAAACATCATCTTTACCG
The DNA here is from genome assembly GCA_002327225.1 of Desulfobulbaceae bacterium UBA2213. Taxonomy (GTDB): domain Bacteria; phylum Desulfobacterota; class Desulfobulbia; order Desulfobulbales; family Desulfocapsaceae; genus UBA2270. Next base: position 4,901 of record DCUN01000198.1, on the reverse strand, counting down.
CTTGCACCAGTCCCGGAAACCGATCCTGGCAGACAGAAAAAACCACGTCAGGAGTAAAGGTACTGAAATATACCCTATTCCTTTTCCAGAGTCCAATCTGGGTTATAGAGTCTCTGCATATCGGCGCTGTATCCACCCTGGCGCTGTTCATAGAGATAGAACGGCGCCATAATCTCAAGGCCCTCTCCACCATTCTTGACCGACTCGACCAGGACAAGCCGAGCGGGAGCCAAGGGATCCGGGTAACTGTAAAGAGTCTGCAAACGCTTGGGAGCCAGATTCTGTTGCTGAAGAGTGACCAGCAGGTCAGGCAGGCCGGTGGCAGGATAGACAAAGACCACCTTACCACGATTCCTGACCACGGTTGCAGCAGCTGCCACCACCTCGGCCAGGGTACAGTGCACCTGATGGCGGGCAATAAAGGATTCCTCATTCCGGCAGGGCCGCCCGGAATTTTTCTTATAAAATGGAGGGTTGCAGATCACCTGGGCAAAGGTCTCAGCAGGGAAGAAATCAAGGATGCGCCGCAGGTCTCCCTGAACCACCTCCATCCCGGCAGCATATCCGTTCATGTCCCTGTTACGGACAGCGAGCGCGGCCAGCCGCGGTTGCAGCTCCAGGCAGGAGACAGAGGCAATATACTCCTGCCAGCGATAGAGACAGATCAGAGAGATGATGCCGCAGCCGCCGCAGAGATCAAGGACGGCCCCCCCTGAAGGCGGCGGGGAAAAATGAGCGGCAAGGATGGCGTCAACTGAAAAGCGGTAACCTGATCGATGTTGCATGCAGTGCAGCCTGCCGGCAAAAAGGGTGTCACAGCTTATCGTGTCTTCTTGCCCTGCCTGGTCAATATCCATTGACGGAGTGTCCGGTCAAATCAGGAGATCCTTTCTATTTTCTCACCATCAACCAACTGATTGAAGAGCAGGCCGGTCATAATCTTGGGATAAAAATAGGTGGATTTATGAGGCATGATCAGATCGTGATCGGCCACATCCCTGACCTGGCCGACTCGCGTCGGATTCATGACAAAGAGCAGGGGAGTAAAGTGCTCACTGACCAGACACTCTTTTACCGCAACATCAAGGGCCTCATCAGGATCACTGTAATAACTGACAAGTTTTTCCTCTTCACAGCGGTGATGATCAAGCCCCAGGGCCTTGTCCATGATGATATCTGAAAGGACAACCACATCAAGATCCCGCAGCGGCTCGGCACGACCGGCCAGCACATCCCGGGCCTCCTGTTTGAGACTGAGCAGAAAGCATTTATCCTCGCCCGGATGATAGAGGCCGAAGGTGGATGAACTTTTGTCAGGCGACTGACGTTCAAGCTCATTCATCCGGGCCAGCACCTCACCCATCAGTGTCTCACGACTGCCGCCAATGATCTCTTCACAGTTGAAATAGCGCTCGAAACGGTTCAACAACTCCGCCGTCTCCATCCTGCCCGGCCAGCGCAACAACCTGTGAGTGGGCAATACGGAAAGACCGGGGTCTTCCATGGGGCAGAGATACATGATGATATGATTGGCCGGACTGTCTGCCGCCAACTCGCCGGTCGCATCACGCACCATCTTGCGATAGGCAAGGGCGGTGGTATAGCGATGATGGCCATCAGCGATATAAAGAGATTTAGTGAGGAATTGTCGCTGCACCTCTCTGATGGTTTTCTGATCTGTCACCCGCCAGAGGCTGTGAACACAACCGTCACCATCGGTCACTGATCCGACAGACGCGTTCTCCTGCTGTTCAAGCAGTCTCATAACCTCATTGTGCGGATCAGAATAGAGGGAAAAGATCTGACTGAACTGGGCCCTGCAGGCGGCAGTCAAGCGCAGGCGATCGGCGATCACCGTATCAAAGGTCTGTTCATGGGGTTTGACCACACCTTCAGTAAACTCAGCCAGCCCGACAAGTGCGACAAAACCCTTGCGGGTCATCCTTTTTCCGGAGGGGTGTGAGTACTCGGTATGATAGAGATAAATCCCTGGCTCAGGGTCACGCACCAGCACCTTTTCCTCAAGCCACTGTTTGAACAGATCGGCAGCATCCTGGTAGCGCGCATCGGTCTCATCGCCCGGGCCGTGACTCTTGACAATATCGAGACGAATCATACTATAGGGATTTCTGGCAAGATAGGAATCAACACCATTGGCACTGATCACATCGTATGGTGGGGTTACGACCTCATCAAGTTTACCAACTTTCTGCGGATTAAAATGTACTCCCTTGAGAGGGGCAATAAAGGCCATGCTCTTTCACTCCTTTTCTGCTACTATATATGGCAATATTTATGGGCTAAGCTAAAAGTCGCCCTGAAGAAAGACCAAGGCTTCCGACCTCTGCCTTCCAGCACAGTCACCCTACCATCTCAGCAATGAATTTTCCAAGGTTTTCAGCCATGAGCTGGTGAATAATACATGGTTGCCAACCTAAAAAAAAATACCTTCGGAGGAAAACCCCATGTTTGATATTTTCATCAAGACCCATTTTGCAGGCGCCCATCACCTACGTGAGTATCCGGGAAATTGCGAAAAACCGCACGGTCATAACTGGAAGGTCCAGGTCACGGTCCGGGCCACAGAACTGGATGAATTGGGAATGGGCATAGACTTCAAGATTCTCAAGCAACAGGTGAACGAAGTGGTTGATCAACTTGATCACCGCGACCTCAATGAGCATCCGGCCTTTCTCAACCAGAACCCGTCGTCTGAGCATATCGCCGTTTTTTTATTTGATCAGCTCAAGCCCATCCTCAGCCATGATCGCTACAGCCTCTACAGTATTATGATACGGGAAACCGACAACTCTGGATTAACCTATTATGGCCCAGAAACCCGTCCTTAACATCTCAGAGCTTTTTTATTCCATCCAGGGCGAATCCACCTATGCCGGGCTGCCCTGTGTCTTCATCAGACTGGCCGGATGCAATCTGCGCTGCCGCTACTGTGACGCCCGTTACACCTATGAGGAAGCCCATGCGACCATGGCCCTTGACGCTCTCCTCTCTTTTGTTGACAGGTATCCGGGAGCTCTGGTGGAAATCACCGGCGGCGAGCCCCTGCTCCAGAAAGATGTTTATCCTTTAATGGAACAACTGGTAGCCAGAGGCCATACAGTACTCCTTGAAACCAATGGTTCTTTACCGATCGACACGATTGCCCCGGAGGTGATTGTGATTATGGATATCAAGACCCCGGGCAGTCAGATGGTAGAGACATTTGCCAGTGAGAATATTGCCTGCGCCAAGGAGCGAAACAGATCAACCAGGGGAAGCTGTGAGATAAAATTCGTTCTCACCGGCAAAAATGACTATATCTGGGCGCGAGACCTGGTGAACAGGCACTCTCTGAACAGCAGCTGCCCCACCCTCTTCTCTCCGGTTAAAGGCGAGCTCAAGCCTGAGTACCTGGCATCCTGGATTCTCCAGGACCAGCTGGCAGTCCGTCTGCAGTTGCAATTACACACCCTGATCTGGCCTCATCTGTCACGAGGTGCATAAACATGTCAAAAATATTCCTTCAGGAAGCATAATGAGAAAGACAATCGCCGTGGAAAAGGCCGTGGGTATGGTTTTGCCTCATGACATCACCGAGATCGTTCAGGACAAATTCAAAGGCTGTGCCTTCAGGAAAGGTCATATTATTAGAGAGGAGGACATTGACCACCTGAAACGTCTGGGCAAGGAACATATCTATGTCCTGCAGCTGGGGCCGGAGGAGATCCACGAGAATGAGGCCGCTGAAAAATTGGCCACTGCCCTGATTGGCGAGGGAGTCACACGTTCGTCTGAGCCGGTGGAGGGGAAAATTACTATCATAGCAGATCGGGACGGCCTGCTGAAAATCAATATCGATACCCTCTACCGCCTCAACCTGCTGGGCGAGGTGATGTGCTCCACCCTCCACACCAACACCCCGGTGAAAAAGGGCGAGACCATTGGAGGCACCCGCCTGATCCCCCTGGTCTCAGTACGCTCCCTGGTCGATGAGGCCGTTGCCATCGCCAAGGACGGGGGACCGGTGATTGAAGTTAAACCCCTGCGCCAGGCAAGGGCTGGTCTGGTTATTACCGGCAATGAGGTTTTTCACGGACGAATCGAGGACAAGTTTGAGGCAGTTCTGCGCAGCAAACTGACGACACTGGGCTCTGAGGTCATCAAGGTTGTCTTTGCCCCGGATGATATCAATAAAATAAGTGAAGCCATCCACAGCTGTATTGATGCCGGCGCCGATCTCATCATCACCAGCGGCGGCATGTCTGTTGATCCCGACGATGTGACACGAATGGGCATAAAAGAGGCCGGGGCCACCGATACGGTCTATGGTTCGCCGGTGCTGCCGGGCGCCATGTTTCTCAGTGGCCGGATAGGAGCCATACCAGTTCTTGGCCTGCCTGCCTGCGGCATGTTTCACAAAATCACCATCTTTGATCTTATCCTGCCACGGATTCTGACCGGTGAGCGTATCGGTCGGGAAGAATTTGCCCGCATGGGTCATGGCGGACTCTGCCGCAACTGCAAGCATTGTCAGTATCCAATCTGCAATTTTGGGAAATAACACTACATAAACATCAGGGTTGTGTTGGCCGCATCCCCCTTTGCCGAGGTTCAGAAGCCTCCAGCGCCTTGTTGTCTGCGGCAGCCTGTTTTGCAGCCTCCATCTCAGCGGCCTGCTGTTCCCGGAGACGTTTCAGCTCCTCTCTATTTTCTTGAGCCGGTTGTTCCTGAACAGGAACCGGTACGACAGCAGGTAGCGCAGCGGGTGGTGGCATTACCTGCTGCCTTTCAGGGGGAGCTTGCATCGCCTCCCCACTTCTATTCCTGCTGCTGGTTGGTCTTTCTCTCACCTGTTCCGGCGGAGCGATATCTTCCTGAACCTGTTGTCGACCACGACTTGC
>DCUN01000097.1:18773-24355 GCA_002327225.1 Desulfobulbaceae bacterium UBA2213 | reverse complement strand
CCGGTGAAGATGGTCGCCTCCATTGCCCCGATCCATGGGCCTGGCAATCCATTAACCCATTCGCCTACCGATGCCCTGTCTGCATCGATTTTGCCCTGCTCAACAAGATGGCCCCTTCCTTCGTTTTGATACAGTAGGCTATTACTTTCTTGTGAATGTCCAACCCGATGTNNATGCAAATATTCTGCACCACTTGGAGGTTTTCTTCAAGGTTGTCTACTTATACATTCAAACAGTATATGCAATTTCATGGTAGACCCCAAAGGTATGCAAAGGTATGACCCAGAAGGTATTTCGAAGGTATTTTATTCCGGAAAAATATGTTTCAACAGATGGTTGGCTGTCCCCAGGGCATGAGGTACAGGCATAAGGGATTGCCGCTTGGATCAGCGGCAGAGGGCAATGGCTGTGAGGATGGTATAGAGGCCAAACCAGCCGAGGATAAAGGTGAGGAGGCGGTGAGAGTACCTGCTCGCTGGCTGCAGCAAGAAGAGGGCGAGGAGCAGGGTGCTGGGGAAAATAACCCCGGCAAGCAGTGGGGGCAGGACTCTGAGCAGTTCCTGGAGGCCGAGAAAAAACCAGGGGCCATTGATGTGCAGAAGTCCAAGGGTTTCCGGCTCAAACGGGGCTGTGAGCAGCAGGCAGAAAAAAAGGATGGTAGCCGTCAGCAAAGGATGTTGGCGGAAAGAGGTGCGGTATCTGCGCAGATGTTCCCAGGCCAGTACGCCCCAGACGAGACCGAAGCCGATAACATGGTTGATATAGACCCGCTTCATGCCGTCGTCAGTGATGGAAAAAAGAAGATCATTTAATGCTCCTCCTGCTACGGGAACAGCGGTGATGATATTTTCGGCAATCAGGCCGGCGGAGGAGCCGGTGCTGTCTCCCCGCAGGACGTAGCCGCTGAAGAGCAGGAGCAGTCCGACCGGCAGGGTGGCAGTCAGCCTGATCCATTGGGTCCGGCTATAGGTATCGCTGCGTTTAAAGATGGCCCAGAAGTGGACAAGGGAGAGCAGGAAGAAGAGTTGGCTGGAATAGAAGTGGAGTGAGCGGAAATAGTCGCCGAAAGGAACAAGCACATCAAGGGAGCCGGCGGAGTAGAGCGGGGTAGCCGAGTCATACTGGAAGGCCACCACCACGCCTGAGAGCACCGAGATGAAAAGAGAGATCAGGCCCCACTCTCCCCATTTGACGTCAGCGAATTTGCCTTGTAATAGACTGTTCATGGGGTTCAGTAAGGGTCAGATGGTGACGATGTAGCCGCCTGAATTATCAAGCTTCTCAACCTTGAAACGGGGGAGAGGCCTTTTGGCCGGCCCTTGAATGACCTCGCCCTGAGGGGTGAAACGGGACTGGTGGCAGGGGCATTCCAGAAACCCTTCGTTGGCCAGATAATTGATCTTGCAGCCGAGGTGGGTGCATTTTCTCGAAACAGCCCAGGGGCCTTGTTCGCCTTCAAAGAGGATGAAGTCGGGTCCCAGGAAGAAACCGCCGGGACTGAGCGTGGCCTTGATTTCAACAAGACGAGGCTCAGTAGGTACTTTGAATCCCAGAAAGCGCAGAATCGGGTAACAGAGGGCAGAAAGGCCGAAGATAAGAAGGAAACGTCGCCTGCTTGGAAACAAGGAGTGAGGGGTTTTTGAGGGCGGCATGACAAGTGGCAATGACTGGTGTGTTCCCGGCGCCTAGGGGCTTCAGGACGCAAAGGTCTCTATCAGGAGCTGGTTGACGTGTGCCGGTACCAGTTCGCTGACATCTCCACCATGTCTGGCCGCATCTTTGATGATTGAGGAGCTGATAAAGATCCAGCGGAAGGCAGGCATCAGGAAAAGGGTATCCACCTCTCTCTCCAGTTTACGATTCATCAGCGCCAGCTGAAACTCGTAATCAAAGTCTGATACCGCTCTCAGGCCGCGGATAATCGCCTTGGCGCCGCGCTGTTTGGCATAGTTGACCAGAAGGCCTGAAACCGCTGCCACTTCGATGCGCGAGTAGTCCTCCGGAAAGCATTTTTTAACCATCTCTATCCGTTGATCCAGGGTGAAGAGCGGGGTTTTTCCAGGATTGATGGCAATGGCGATAATGATCCGGTCAAAGAGATTCAATGCTCGATTGATGATGTCGATGTGGCCCATGGTGATAGGATCAAAGGTGCCTGGATAAATGGCGAGGGTGGGTGACGGGATCATAAGCTTGTTGCATCCGGCAGAGGCTGGTAAAACCAGAAACCGGCTTCGCCATATTTGCGCTGGTCAACCAGGGTCAGTTTCGTTAATGTTTCCGGCAGGGACTCTTTGGCGCGATCTTCGAGGATAAGCAGTGTCTGCTTGCGCAGAAGGGCGCTGGTGTCCAAAGCTCGCAGCAATTGAATTGACAGGCCCTGGGAATAAGGGGGGTCAAGGAAAATCAGATCGAACCCCGGAGCGCTTCGCAGCTTTTCTGAAAAAAAAGGCAGACTGCGTCGCAGGTCATGTTTGAGCAGGGTCACAGGGTTGAAGGCGTTCAGATGCATGGATGTGTGTCTTTTGTCATCAGCTTCCCGCTGATTGTCGAGGGCGTCCATGCAGACCTGAATATTTTTGTGTATGAGTTCAAGGGCCTGGGGAAGATAATCGACAAAGCAGACGCTCCCGGCCCCACGGCTCAGCGCTTCAACTCCCAGGGCCCCCGTTCCGGCAAAGAGATCAAGAACGGAGGCGCCTGTGACCTTGTCACCAATGATGTTGAAGAGCGCTTCACGTGCCCGGTCAGAGGTGGGGCGAATGATATTCTCACGGGCCGGCGGTGAAAAAAGTTTTCTCCCTTTGGCCCATCCGCTTATAATTCTCAAATTTCTTTACTTGATGTTGGCAATAAAATATTCAGCGATCTGGACGGCGTTGAGGGCCGCCCCTTTGAGGATATTGTCGGAGACAATCCACATGTTGATGCCATTGGCGATGGAGTCATCTTCTCGGATCCTGCCCACCAGTGTCTCGAATTTCCCCTCACAATCGATAGCCATGGGGTAGCGGGACAAGGTCGGTTCATCGACAAGCTGGACGCCGGCGGCATGGGAGAGGAGCTCCTTGACTTCGGCGGCGCTGATCTTTTCTTTCGTTTCAATGTTCACCGATTCAGAGTGTCCGTAAAAGACCGGCACGCGCACCGCTGTGGCCGTAATGCCGATGGTGTTGTCTTCAAAGATCTTCCTGGTCTCGTTGACCATCTTCATCTCTTCCTTGGTATAGCCGTTGTCGAGAAAGCTGTCAATTTGCGGCAGGCAGTTGAAGGCGATCTGATGAGGATAGACCTTGTGTTCCATGGGTTTGCCGGCGGCATAGGCGTTCACCTGGGCCTTCAGTTCATCAATAGCCTTGGCGCCGGTGCCGGAGACAGCCTGATAGGTCGAGATCACCAGCCGCTTGATGCCGACCTTGTCCTGGATCGGTTTCAGGGCGACCAGCATCTGGATCGTGGAGCAGTTAGGGTTGGCGATAATGCCCCGCTTGCTGTACCTGGCAATGGCATGGGGATTGACTTCGGGAACGACCAGGGGGATTTCCGGGTCCATGCGGAAGGCGCTGGAGTTGTCGATGACAACTGCCCCTGCGGCAGCGGCTGCTGGTGCGAACTCGAGGGAGCGCGAGGCACCCGCTGAAAAAAGGGCAATGTCAATTCCTGTAAAGGCATCTTTGGAGAGGAGCTGGACTGTCAGTTCTTTGCCGTCAAAGGAGATCTTTTTACCTACAGAACGTTCAGAGGCAAGGAGCCTTAATTCGCCTACGGGGAAATTTTTTCGACGTAAAACATCAAGCATGGCGCCGCCAACGGCACCGGTTGCGCCGGCGATGGCAACATTATATTTTTTCTGTTCACTGCCCATGTTCAATTTTCCTTATGAAGATACTGGTATTGTTTGCGTGCCTTGTTTTCAAGGTACTGGTTAAGACGAATGATGCTCAGATGATTCTGGTGCTTTCCTGAGTCCTCGAATCCTGGTGTAAATGGCCATGCCTGGGCCTGATGCTATATAAAGAAGACAGACAATAAAGAGCATGACATCGGGTTCAGCCGCAATCAGGATAAAGAGGAGCAGCATTCCGACTAAAACCTGAAAGGTCTTGAATCTACCAGCCTTAGGTTTTTTAAAGCTGAGGTATCTATGGGTGGAGACCATCAGGTAGGAAAGCAGATAGACAAGCAGCAGCAGGGAGATGTGCTTTACCTCACCGGTGATGCCAAGAAAACGGCAAAACAGGACGCTGGTGACGACCATGGCGGCAGCGGCAGGGCATGGCAGACCCACGAAATCCTTACTGTCCGACTTTGTATCCTGGGAGTTGAAACGGGCCAGCCGCAATGAGGTCATGGCCACATAGAGAAAGGCGGCCAGCCAGCCATAGCGGCCATAAGGATGCAGGGCCCAGAGATAGGCCAGGATTCCGGGGGCGACGCCAAAGGAGACCATATCACAGAGTGAGTCGAGTTCCACACCGAATTGACTGGTGGTCCTTGTCATTCGCGCGACCCGGCCGTCAAGGCCGTCAAAGATTGCCGCAACCAGTATGGCGATGGCTGCGATATCATAATCACCTTTGAAAGAGGCGATTATGGAGTAAAATCCACAAAAGAGACTGGCAAGGGTAAACATGCAGGGGAGTGGGTAGAACTTTGAGCTTGTTTCCTGTTGATTATCTGACATGAATGATGTCCTCCAGTGAGGATGGCTTCAAGGGTGCGCCAAAAAGAGGTGTCTGGATGTATGAGGGTAGATTCCCTGAGCACGTTTTCTCAGGGAAGATAGCCAATGACAGTTTCTCCGGCCCTTACTTTCTGACCGACCGCAATCTCAAGCTGGGTCTGGCTGGGGATGTAGAGATCAACACGGGAACCAAAACGGATCAGACCAAATCGCTGACCGCGACGCACCTGATCGCCTGCTTCAAGCCAGCAGACGATCCTTCTGGCAATAAGGCCGGCGACCTGGACAAAGGCAAACCTCTGTCCGCTGGCACTTCGGAGAAGGGTGGCGCAATGTTCATTGTGCATGGCACCACGGTCACTGTCCGCCGAATAAAATTTCCCCGGAGTATAGATGATCTTTTCAACGGTGCCACTGACCGGAGCACGGTTGACATGGACGTTAAAGACGTTCATGAAGATTGAGACCTTGTACACCTGGCCGAGAAGATATTGGTCGTCAATGATCTTTTCGATCAGGATCACCTTGCCATCAGCCGGAGAAATCAGGGCATCTTCGCTGATGGGACCGATGCGTTCAGGATCACGGAAAAAATAGACGACAAAGGTGGTCAGCGCCAGCGCCGGCAACGCCAGAAGGTCATACCCTAAAATCGCGATAATGAGGGTGACAAAGGCGCTGAATCCAATAAAGGGATACCCCTCTTTGGCGATGGGGATCTGAGGGGGTATCATTTCTTGCTGGCCCTTGCCATGGCGATAGTGCCGGTGCGAACGATCTCCTGAATACCGATCGGCTTCAGAATATCAATGATTGCCTGGACCTTTGACGCGGATCCGGTGACCTCAACCGCATAGGATTTCGGACTCACATCCACGACCTTGCCACGGAAGATATC
>DCUN01000097.1:13634-18720 GCA_002327225.1 Desulfobulbaceae bacterium UBA2213 | reverse complement strand
GGGTGACAAGCGTCAGGCAGGAGATGGAGGATTCGAGAGTCGGGGCGACACTGAGGCTTTCAATGTTAAAACCACGACCGCTGAACAGCCCGGTAACCCTTGAAAGAACTCCAGGCTTATTTTGAAGAAGTACGGAAATTGTATGTTTCATCTATTTGTCCTGTGCAAAGTATATTTTGTTACAACTGCCTCTTAAGGGAATGGAGTAAAAAACAGATTTTTCCCTGATCTTTTCAGAAAATAAGGCGCCGGAGTCAAGGCTAGACAAGAAGCATCTCGGTAGTGGCCTTTCCTGCCGGTACCATTGGGAAAACACACTCCTCTCTGGCGATGGCAAAGTCCATGATCACCGTATTGTCCGTGGCCAGGGCCTCTTTGAGGACGGCCTCCACCTCACTCTTTTTGGTGGCCCGTAAGCCGACTGCACCGTATGCCTTGGCCAGCATTACAAAGTCAGGGGTGACCTCCATGACGGTTCCTGCGTAGCGTTTATTGTAGAAGAGTTCCTGCCACTGACGCACCATTCCCAGATAATTATTGTTGAGGATAACAACCTTGACCGGGCACTTATACTGTTTGGCCGTGGCCAGTTCCTGGATATTCATCTGGATGGAGCCGTCGCCGGCCACATCGATTACCGTCTTGTCAGGAAATGCCATCTTGGCGCCGATGGCGGCGGGCAGGCCATAGCCCATGGTGCCGAGTCCGCCTGAGGTTGCCCATTGGCGAGGTTTGTTGAACTTGTAAAACTGAGCGGCCCACATCTGGTTCTGGCCAACCTCAGTGGTGATAATGGCATCACCATGTGTGAGTTTGTCCAGCATCTCAATGACATATTGGGGTTTGATGATTTCCCCTTCATCAAGATAGGACATGGGGTGCTTCTTCGTCCACTCATCGATGGTCGCGCGCCAGGGCTCATGGCTGGCTGCAACCTGATCACGGTTGAAATCACTGGAGGTGTTGAACCAGGTGTTCATGGCCGTGAGGGCATGTTTACAGTCGGCGACAATAGGGATGTCAACCTTGACATTTTTACTGATCGAGGTGGGGTCAATGTCAATATGGATGATGGTTGCATGGGGGGCAAAGGCGTCGAGACGGCCGGTAACCCGGTCATCAAAACGGGCGCCAACCGCGATCAGCAGATCACTGTGGGCAACGGCCATGTTGGCGGTATAACTGCCATGCATGCCGAGCATGCCCATGGAGAGCGGGTCGCTCCCGGGAAAACCGCCAAGGCCCATCAATGTCATGGTGACAGGGATGTTGAGCTTCTTGGCCAGTTCGGTCAGCTCTTCGCTGGCATCGGAAAGAATGACGCCGCCGCCGACATAGAGTACTGGATTTTTTGCCTTCAGCATCTTTTTACATGCCTTTTCTATCTGACCCGGGTGTGGCTCATAGGTGGGCTGATAGTTCTGCATCCTGATTGGCTTTTTCTCGGGAAAGTCAACCATCGTGGCGACAACATCCTTGGGAAGATCTACCAGTACAGGGCCTGGACGACCGGTGCGGGCGATGTGGAAGGCCTCGCGCAGGGTGGAAACCAGGTCTTTGGCGTCTTTAACCAGATAGTTGTGTTTGGTGCAGGGGCGGGTAATTCCAACGATATCCACCTCCTGGAAGGCATCATTGCCGATCAGGGGGGTAGGCACCTGGCCGGTGAGGATAACCAGAGGAATGGAATCCATGTAGGCCGTGGCAATGGCGGTGACACCATTGGTAGCGCCCGGTCCGGAAGTGAGCAGGGCGACACCGACCTCGCCGGTAACCCTGGCCAGGCCGTCAGCCGCATGGACCGCACCTTGTTCATGGCGAACGAGTACATTGGTAATGTCCGAATCCATCAGGGCATCAAAGAGGTCAATGACCGCGCCACCGGGGAAACCAAAAATAGTTTTTACTCCTTCTTCCTGAAGGCAGCGTATAATGGCCTGTGAGCCGCTAATTTTTTCCATGAAGCCTCTTCCTTTCATTGAGTGATATTTTTCAGAAAAGTTGGCAATCTTACAAAGTCTGCGAATTTGCCTGCGGTAATTTTTATATATAAAAATATGCAGAGAGGTAGAATATATATCTATGATAGGTCTAATGTCAAGAATGAAGGTTGTTTATGGGAATAATTCCTGAAGTGTGCAGCTGCGAAAAAACACAGTAAAAAGCTTCTTGACAAGGATCGATGATCGAGTTTACTTTAATCATATCTCTTTCATTAGAGTTCATTGATTTTTTACTTTGTGGATCATACATGATGTCTATAGTTCGCTTTTCACTATCCCTGCTCCTCTCAGGAACTCTTCCGGTTCAGGCTGTGGCAGGGGTGGCGAAATTCTGATTGTTTCAAAAAATAACCAGTTCAACCTCCAAGGCCGCGGTGCAAAACCCCGGCCTTTTTTTATTATTTGCCCGAGTTGGCCTCAGATCTCAGGGGCCATCTCAAAAAAGGAGTATACAGGTCATGAATCCTGATGCAGTGAGAAAATATCGTCCTTATCCCCGTCTGGATCTGCCGGGCCGTACCTGGCCGGAAAAAACCATCAGCAAGGCCCCTGACTGGTGCAGTGTTGATCTGCGTGACGGCAATCAGGCCCTGGTTCAGCCCATGAACCTTGAGGAAAAGCTGGAGCTTTTTCAATTGCTTGTCGACATCGGTTTTAAGGAGATCGAGATAGGGTTCCCCTCGGCCTCTCAGGTGGAGTTTGATTTTGCCAGGACGCTCATTGAGCAGGGATTGATCCCCGACGATGTGACGATCCAGATCCTCACCCCGGCCAGGGAGCATCTTATCAAGAGGAGCTTTGAGGCCTTGAGAGGGGCGAAAAAGGCCGTCGTCCATCTCTATAATTCCACATCCACCCTCCAGCGGCGTGTTGTCTTTCAGATGAGCCGGGCAGAGATTATCGGACTTGCCATCGACGGGGCGCGGATGATTCGCCACGAAGCGAACGTCTATCCTGAGACCTCGTTCCGCTATGAGTATTCCCCGGAGAGTTTTACCGGCACAGAGCTGGGCTTTGCCCTCGAGATCTGTGAGGCGGTCATGGGGGTGTGGGAGCCTACCCCTGAGAACAGGGTGATCATCAATCTGCCGGCCACAGTTGAGATGGCGACTCCCAATATCTATGCCGATCAGATTGAGTGGTTCTGCACCAATCTGAAACAACGGGAGTGCGCCATTATCAGTTTGCATGCCCATAATGATCGCGGATGCGCGGTGGCCGCCACTGAGCTGGCGCTGATGGCAGGCGGCGATCGGGTGGAGGGAACCCTCTTTGGCAACGGGGAGCGGACCGGGAACGTCGATATCATCACCCTGGCTCTCAATATGTTTACGCAAGGCGTCAACCCGGGGTTGAATCTTCATGATATCAACCGGGTGATCACGGTCTCTGAGCGGGTGACCCGGATCCCGGTGCATATCCGTCACCCGTACGCCGGTGAACTGGTCTATACGGCCTTTTCCGGTTCCCATCAGGATGCCATCAATAAGGGGATGGCTGCCTGTGATGCCGCTGTTGACGGGGTGTGGGCCGTCCCCTATCTCCCCATTGATCCCAGGGATGTGGGCCGCAGCTATGAATCCATTATCCGCATCAACAGTCAGTCGGGCAAGGGCGGGGTCGCCTGGATCATGGACCGGGAGTTTGGCTTCAAGATGCCCAAAGAGATGCATCCTGAATTTGGAGCCGTCATTCAAAAGCTGACAGACCGGGAGGGCAGGGAGTTACAGCTGCCTGAGCTCTGGGGTGCTTTCAAGGAGGAGTATCTGGCTGTTGCCCGACCGTATGGCCTGATCTCCTTTAATGTTCTGAAGCGGCATGTGGATGCCGATGCGGAAAACTCCTCAGCCGATGTCGAGGCCACCATCAGTGTCGATGGCAAACGAGTGGAGGTCTCAGCGACTGGTAATGGCCCGCTGGACGCCTTTTGCGGAGCGCTGAAAGAGGGCTTTGGCTGTGAGTTTACCCTGTGCGGGTATCATGAACATGCCCTGAGCAAGGGCTCCAGCTCCAAGGCGGTCGCCTATATTGAGACGGAGTATCCTGACGGCAGGAAATTCTGGGGGGCGGGGGTGGATACGGATATCATCATTGCCTCGATCAAGGCGATGCTCAGCAGTCTGAACCGTGCTGTTCGCGCTGCATGAAAGGAAGGCGTATGGGAAGCGTATGTCAAAATACTTAAAGAGGAGAACACAATGAAGATGATCCATCTTTCAGAATCCAGGGTCTTTGAAGCACAGGGCATGAAGCGCTTTCTGCTCCATGACTCACCCTATTTCAGGATCTTGAATTTCAACCTGCAGGCCGGGCAGATCTTTCCGGTGCACCGCCATCCCGCAGATGGGCAGGTGAGTATTCAGGTCATTGAAGGCTCGGGTCAGTTTCTGGGAGAAAACGAGACAGCAATTCCCGCCCTTGCCGGTGATATCCTGGTCAGTGATATTGACGAGCCGCATGGCGTCAAGGCTGACACGGACATGCGCATCCTGGTCACTATCGCCCCGCCTTTTTGAGAGAGAAACGCGAATATCTCGTCTTCTCCCTTCGGGGAAGGGACGAGACAAATACGTGACCGTTCTCTTGGCCCAATCACTCTTCCCTTACAGCTTTTCCCCCACCTCCTGCAGAAAATGCTGAATCTCTTCGCGGCTCAGAAAAACGCCGCTCAGGGTCCTGTCGCCATGCTTCAGGGTGGGGATAAAGCGCACCCCGTCCTTCCAGGCCCGCAGAGGGTTGGTGACAATATCTATTTCTTCAACGTCTATTTCAGGATTGCTGTCAAGTAACTCGTACAGAGTCTTACGGGCCATGTGGCACCGTGGTCAAAGGGCTGAGCGGTAGAGAGTTATTGTGATCATGGGCTGTGCTCCTGTCTGTGGGCTTGGAGGATAGGGAACATCCAAGAGGGAAATGAATACCATTTGACATCGATTCCTCCGCAGGATACACCATAAGAAGGGATCTCTACAAGGTGCCTTCCGGTTTGTCTCATGAATTTTCCTTTCAGGGTCTACGTCCATGCGTCTTCCTTCCTTGCTGACACTCATCACTGATTCCCGCTTTCTGGATCACGATACGGG
>DCUN01000097.1:3643-13575 GCA_002327225.1 Desulfobulbaceae bacterium UBA2213 | reverse complement strand
GCTGGCTCTTTCGTTTTGAAGAAGCGGTTCTCTCCGGCAGGACTTCTATCGATCATAGCGACAATCAGATCTGTTATGATTCCTATGAGGTGGCCTCCCTTGCCGCCGGTGCCGGGCTTGCCGCCATTGATCTTCTGGAGCAGGGGCAGGCGGAACAGGTCTTCTGTCTGGTCCGGCCGCCGGGACATCATGCCGAGCGGCTCAGGCCCTTTGGTTTCTGTTTCTTCAATAACTGTGTGGTGGCCGCCCGCTACTGGCAAGAGCAGTACGGACGGAAACGGATACTGGTCTTCGACTTTGACGCCCATCATGGCAACGGCATTCAGTCGGCCTTTGAGCGGGAGGCGGATTCGTTGTATATCAGTATCCATGAGCATCCAAGTTTCAGTTATCCCGGAAGCGGCTACAGCGATGAGAAAGGTTTTGGCGACGGTCGTGGCTCCATTCTCAATCTGCCGCTTTCACCAGGCGCAGGAGATGCACAGTTTTTGTCGCTGCTCAATGGTCAGGTGGCGGAAAAGATTGCCCAATGGCAGCCCGAGGCCATGATTGTGGCGGCAGGCTTTGACGGCCATAGGAACGATGCAATGTCGGGTCTTCTCTATTCGACAGGCTTGTATGAAAAGATCGGGCAGAGTGTACGTCGGTGGAGCAGGCTTCATTGCGGTGGAAGACTGCTTTCCATCCTCGAGGGAGGGTATGAACTGACGGTGCTTGGAGAGTCGGTTGAGGCCTATGTGCGGGGACTCTTGTCCCGGTGAGACAAGGTGAGCTTCTTGTAAAATGGTTTTTTCGCCCAAACTCTGCGTTGTGCTCAAAATTTTATCCTCGGAATAGTAACTATATGCCTGTGGTAAAATTTTTCGCATGCCTCGGAGTCTGCGCTTACCTGATTTTGAACGAAAATCCTCATTTTGCAAGAGGCTCAACGTACCTGCAGGATCATGAATCTTAACTTTTTTGGAGAGATGCCATGTATATTTCCAGATATATGATCAAAGAACCGGTGACAGTCACGCCAGAGATGGTGCTTCCTGAGGCCAGGCGTCTGTTGAATGAAAACCATTGCCGCCATCTGCCGGTGGTGGATCGTGACGGGCAATTGGTCGGGATGATCTCCGACCGGGATCTGCGCTCGGCCTATCCCTCTTCCATGCTTACCGAAAGTGAGCGTCTGCAGGTCTATGCACGGGTGGAGAAGGCAGTTGTGGCTGATATCATGACCACTGAGTGCATTACACTGACCCCTGAATCGACCCTTGATGACGCCCTCCTTCTTTTTGATAGTGAAGGGGTGGGAGCGCTGCCGGTGCTTGAATATGGCAGGGTGGTGGGGATTCTGTCCAGCAGGGATCTGCTTGCGGCCTATAAGGTACTTTTCGGAGTGGGCGAAAAGGGCTCTGTGCTGCTCGGTATTGAGGATGAAGGCGGGAGCGGCGACGGCCAGGGATGGCCTAATACCGCGGGAGCCAGGGAAGGCGGGAGCGGCGACGGCCAGGGATGGCCTAATGCCGCGGGAGCCAGGGAAGGCGGGAGCGGCCTTATGACCAGGATTGTCACCCTGCTTGAAGAGCACTATATCCCTTTTACCCGCCTGTTGCGAATTGATGATGAAGTGAATGGTAACCGTATCTATCTGCGTCTGAATACCTACAAAATTGCCTCAGTGGTGAATATGCTGCGTGAGGCCGGAATCCGTACGGCCTTGTAGTGGGTCAGGCAGGATAGCCAAAAAACAGATTTTTAGGCAAGAGTCTCAATGTGAATTTTTTGTAAGGAGCTGCTATGAGTCTTGATGTCCTTTTCCGGCCCGAGTCGGTGGCGGTGATTGGCGCCTCCAGGACTCCTGGCAAGGTTGGTCATGATATCCTGGCCAACCTGGTGCAGGATGGGTATACCGGCGTTATTGTGCCGGTCAATCCCGCGGTCGATACCCTGTTGGGTCTGCCCTGCTATCCGTCCCTTACCGCCTGGGGCAAAAAGATCGATCTGGCCGTGATTGTGGTGCCGCGGGCCATGGCGTATGCGGCGGTGGAGGAGAGTATCCAGGCCGGAGCCAGGGCTATCATTGTCATCACGGCCGGTTTCCGGGAGAGTGGGCCGGAAGGGCTGGTACTGGAAAAAAAGATGGTTGAGCTCTGCCGGCGTCACGCTGTCCGGCTGCTGGGGCCAAACTGTCTGGGGGTGATCAGTACGGAGTCGAGGCTCAATGCCTCTTTTGCCGGTACAATGCCAGAGCCTGGCGGGATTTCCATTTTTTCCCAATCCGGGGCCTTGTGTACCGCCATGCTGGATCTGGCTGCCAGCCGGCATCTGGGCTTGGCTAAACTGGTCAGTATCGGCAACAAGGCGGATATTACCGAGGTTGATCTGCTCTCCTATCTGGCCCACGATGAACAGACCAGGGTGATTGTCGGCTACCTTGAAGATATCGTCTCCGGCAATAATTTTATCAAGGCGGCGGAAGAGGCCNNTGAAGGCGGCTGCCTCGCATACCGGCGTACTGGCCGGGGCTGATACCGCTTACGGCGCGGCCTTCAAGCAGGCAGGCGTGGTGCGGGCCGATACCTTTGACTCTCTCTTTGATTATGCCACGGCCCTGTCCATGCAGCCACTGCCTAAGGGCAACAGGATTCTCATTATCACCAATGCGGGCGGCCCAGGAACCATGGCCGCTGATGCGGTGGAAAAGGCAGGGATGGAGGTGGCGGAACTTGACCGTAATACGGCAACGGCGCTGAGGGCGCAACTGCCCCAGGCGGCAAGCGTCGGCAATCCCATTGATGTGCTTGGCGATGCTGATCCAAAACGCTACATGGCTGCCATTGAGGCGGCCCAGGCGGATCCGGCCGTTGATGCCATCCTCGTGATCCTCACCCCTCAGGCCATGACCCGGCCTGCAGAAACAGCTATCGCCATTGCCGGGGCCCTTGATGGCTCCAAGCCGGTAGTGGCCTCCTTTATGGGTGGCAGGGATGTAATGCCTGGCCGTAAAGAACTTGCTGCCGCCGGGCTGCCTGACTATGAATCACCGGAGAGGGCCGTCTCGGCCCTGAAGAGCATGGTGCAATACGCGGCCTGGAAAGAGCGGCCGCCTCGTCTGGTGACCCGCTTTCGGGTGAACCGGCGGCGGGTGGAGCGCATTATCAGCCGGCGTCAGCGTACAGGCATGCTTCAGTTGGGCGAAGTGAAAGGAAAAGACATCCTCGGGGCCTATGGTTTCCGGGTTATGGATGGGGCACTGGCCGGCAGTGCTGATGAGGCGGTGGAGATTGCGGAGCGAATCGGCTACCCTGTGGCCATGAAGATAGTCTCCCCTGATGTTGTCCATAAAAGCGATCTGGGGGGGGTGCAACTTAATGTAGCCAGTGGTGAGGCGGTCGGCGATGCCTTTGATCTGATGATGCTCAAAATCCGTAAACGGCTGCCCTCTGCCTGGATTGAAGGGATCTATGTCGAGCAGATGGCCGGCAAGGGGATGGAGATTATCATCGGCATGAGTCGTGATCCCCAGTTCGGTCCCATGCTCATGTTTGGCCTGGGCGGCATCTTTGTCGAGGTGATGAAGGATGTGACCTTTCATCTGGCCCCCATCACCGAGGCAGAGGCCATTCAGATGCTGAAAGCTACCCGGTCGTACGCCATGCTTGAAGGGAAGCGGGGCCAGAAAGGGGTGGATATTGCGGCCATTGCCTCGGGCCTGCAGCGGATCAGCCAGTTGACCACGGATTTTCCCCAGATCCTCGAACTTGACATCAATCCGTTTATCGTCGGAGAATCCGGCAGCGAACCGGTAGTGGCGGACGCCCGTATGACTCTGGCCCCGTTGTTTGGAGAGGAGAAAAATAATGGACTATGATGCCAACTGGAAAGAAACCTATAAAGATATGATCATGACCCCCAAGCAGGCCCTGGCTCGTGTCAGGTCCGGTCATCGGGTATTTTTGGGGACGGGCTGCGGTGAGCCGACCGTGCTGGTGCAGGCCATGACCGAGATGGCAGGTAATCTGGCTGATGTGGAGATCGTTGAGCTTTTGACCAAGGGCGATGCCCCCTATGCCGACCGCAAATATGCCGACTGCTTCAAGGTCAACTCCTTTTTCATCGGTCATAATGTCCGCGAGTTGTTTCATGAGGGCAGGGGCGATTATACCCCTATCCTCATGTCGGACATTCCCGGCCTCTTTCATTCCGGGCAGCTCCCCCTTGATGTGGCCCTGATCCAGGTGACCCCGCCGGATGCCAGGGGCAAGATGAGCCTCGGGGTCTCCGTTGATATTGTCAAGGCTGCGACCGAGAACGCCTCGCTGGTGATTGCCCAGGTCAATCCGCAGATGCCCTGGACCCGTGGCGACAGCCAGATTGATATCTATGATCTTGACATCCTGGTTCCGGCCGACGTGCCCCTGCTCGAGCGAAAATCACAACCGATACACGAGGTGAGCGCCAGGATTGCCGAGCTGGTGGCCGCCCTTATCCCCAGTGGCTCTACAGTTGAGTTTGGTCTCGGCCGGGTTCCAGGAGTGGGCCGGGTTTCCCAGGCCGTGATGTCTGCCCTCTCCACCAAACACGATCTGGGGATCCATACCGAGATGATCACCGATGAGATCATCGACCTGATTGAGTCGGGGGCGGTGAGCGGGGCCCGCAAATCGACGGATCGAGGCAAGATTGTCACCAGCTTCTGCATGGGAACAAAGAGGCTCTATGACTATATTCATGATAATCCCTTGTTTTCCTTCCGGCCCACCGAGTATGTCAATAACCCGGATGTCATTGGCAGACAGACCCGGATGGTCTCGATCAATATGGCACTTGAGATTGATCTGACCGGCCAGATATGTTCTGACTCCGAAGAGGGGAATTTCTACTCCGGGATCGGTGGTCAGGTCGATTTCAATCGCGGGGCGGCGAGCTCGCCCGGCGGCAGGGCGGTGATTGTCATGCCGGCCACCACCAGAGAGGGCAGATCACGCATCGTGGTCTCTTTAAGCAGTGGCTCCGGGGTGGTGGTCACCCGGGGCACCGTCCACTATGTGGTTACCGAATACGGGGTGGCCTATCTGCACGGCAAATCGGTGCAGGATCGTACCCTGGCCCTTGTCTCCATCGCCCATCCTGATCATAGGGAGCAGCTTCTGAAACAGGCCATTGAGGCCAGATATATCCGCCGGGAATTTGCCGACGTGGAGGGGAAATTTGTCATCGCCTCCCAGGAGTTGATGAAGACCAGTTTTCTGCTCGACAGCGGCACCCAGGTCAATTTCCGGCCCATTCATCCCACGGATGAACCGCTGATGCGGGATCTGCTCTATGACCTGTCCAAGGAGACGCTCTATTATCGTTTCATGAGCCATAATCAGCGATTCGGCCAGAAACAGATCCAGAATTTTGTCTATGTTGATCACCGCAAGGATGTGGCCATTGTCGGCACCCTGCCCGAGGCCTATGGTGAAGATATCATCGCCGTTGGCCGTTATTATCTCGATGAACGCACCAACCGCGCCGAGGTTGCCTTTGTCATCCGAGATGAGTGGCAGAATAAAGGCCTGGGCAGTTTTCTCTTCCGCCACCTGATGACTATTGCCAAAGCCAGCGGTATCAGCGGCTTTACAGCCGAGGTCCTGCGCGATAATAAGAGGATGCAGGCGATATTCAACCATTCCGGCTACAAGGTGCAGAGCCGGATAGAGGAAGGGGTGCATAGTTTCAGGATTGAATTTTGATAATGACTCCAGATGGTCTGGTCTTGCGCAGAGGTGCACCGTATCCAGAAGGGCAGTAACCTTTCTCCTCACCCCAGCGGGGGGAGGCTGGGAGGAGGGAAAAGGCGATATTAAAAAGATACTGTGTCTATAGCGCCACCCTCACTCCCCCATCCTAACCTTCCCCCGCCTGGGGGAAGGGACTTGAGCGGTTGTTGTTGTTGTCAGCATATCGTTTTGTTTCAACCTGAGCCGTTACCTTCTAAGTAACAATGTTACTTTTAAAATAAAGGCTGGGCCAGCCCGGTTGGGGCGCTGGATAGTTACAAAAAAAGACTTTTTGCGAGATTGTAAGGAATATGAAGCAACAACAAACAGAGTGTAAACGCTGCGGCATCTGCTGTCAGAAGGGCGGACCGGCCCTGCATGGGCAGGATCTGGCCCTGGTGCGCAGCGGACACCTGCC
Source organism: Desulfobulbaceae bacterium UBA2213 (assembly GCA_002327225.1). GTDB lineage: Bacteria > Desulfobacterota > Desulfobulbia > Desulfobulbales > Desulfocapsaceae > UBA2270. The sequence goes on along the minus strand of DCUN01000097.1, from coordinate 7,404 downwards.
CATAGAAGACCTGATTACCATCCGGCATGGTGAGCTGGCCCATAATCCCCTCACCGGCAGGATTGAAGCGGTGGCTGCAGAGCTGGTAAAAATACGGGGAAGCGGTCAGGAGTGGTGCTGCTGTTATTATGAGCCGACCAGCAAGGGCTGTTCCATCTACGGCAACCGGCCCCTCTCCTGCGGGGTGCTGAAGTGCTGGCAGCCGGAGGAGACCCTGGCCCTTGTCGGCCGGGATCTGCTCAGCCGTCTGGATATTCTGGAAGAGGATGACCCGCTCCGGATTCACGTGCTGGAGCATGAGCGTCTGTGCCCCTGTCCTGATATGGGCGAGGTGGAGAAAATCCTGACGGGGCCGGCAGCCAGCGCTTTACGATCACTGGAGGTTCTGGTAAACAGTGATCTTGCCTTGCGGGATCGGCTGGTGAGAGAATGTAATCTGTCCCTTGCCCGCGAGCTTTTTCTCTTTGGCCGGCCGATATTTCAACTGCTGCAACCCTTCGGGGTGCTTGTCTCTGAATCTCCTCAGGGGCTAAGGCTGACCATGAGAAGGGAATATTCAAACGGTGAGGCGTATGGCGGATAGGAGCAGACAATCTATGATACCATCCGTCGTAGGGTTCAGGCGGCCAGTGCTGGTTTTTCTGGGAGTGGCTCTGTTGCTCCTTTTTGCCGTGATCTTTTTCGGGATATTCCAGTACGAAAAACATGAGTACAAACGTGAGATGCAAAAGCAGCTCTCAAGCGTGGAGTCTTTGTTGACTCATTACGTTGAGAGCGAACAAGCGCATCTGGGAGCATTCATTGAACTTATTACAAAGGATACATCGTTGCAGCAGGCATATCTCGCCGGTTCACGGGAGACGCTGTTGAAGGCTGCTTCTCCTTTTTTCTCACGTCTTCTGGCTGAAGAGGATATCAGCCACTTTTATTTTGTCAAACCTGATCGTACCTGTTTTCTGCGGGTCCATAACCCTGAGAGCTACGGTGATGTCATTGACCGTTACACCATGAAACAGGCCGCTCTTTCCGGAAAGCCTTCGTATGGCTTAGAGCTTGGAAATCACGGTACGCTCACCCTGCGGGTTGTCTACCCGTGGATTGTCGAGAAGAGTCCTATCGGCTTTGTCGAGCTTGGCCGGGAAATAGAATACATTACTCCCGTCTTAAAAAATATTCTTGGAGTTGAGGTGTTCTTTCTTGTCAACAAGGAACTCCTTGACCGTAAGGAGTGGCAGCAATCGAAGGATAAAAGAGGCCGCGGCGGCTATTGGGATGAGTTGCCGCACCATGTTATCGTTGATCAGACGCTGCCTGCTTTCCCGGAGATAATCAAAGATGAAGCCTCGCTTTTGGTTGATATGAAACTGTTCAACGCCCGCCTGGAAGGAAAAAACTATGAGGGGGGGGCGCTTCCGCTGCTGGATGCCGGAGGACGGACTGTGGGGAGTATTGTTGTTCTGGCGGACTTCACAGCAAGAGAAGCTGAGGAAGCTAGGATTGTGCTGCTGCTGGTTTTCTGTGGCAGTCTGCTTGTGGTGGGATTGTTCTTTTTTTATGGTTATATGGGGCGGTTGGAGGCTGGCCTGAAAAAAGCATATAGCGGGCTGACGGAAGAAGTTGAATCCCGGAAAATTGTTGAAAAAGAGTTGCGGGAGTATGAGGGACATCTGGAGCAGTTGGTTCTCTCCAGGACGGTCAAACTTCAGGAAAGTAATGACTCTCTTCTGCGGGAAATGACGGAGAGGAAAGGGGTAGAGAAAAAACTGATACAGGCCAGGGATCAATGGGAAAAATCCTTTAATGCCATAGGGGATATCATCACCATTCAGGATGTTGAGATGAATATTATCCAGGCCAACAGGGCAGCCCATGTTTTTTTTGCTGAAGAGCAGGAAAGTATTCACGGCAGAAAATGCTATGAACTCTTTTGTGATCAAACAACTCCCTGTGCCGGTTGTCCGGTCACGCAGAGCCACATTGACAAGGGCAGCCATACGGACATTATCCACCATGAGAGGCTTGGTAAAATATTTGCCGTTACCGCTGCCCCCGTATTCGATGCAGATGGCGAACTGCAATATTTTGTCCATGTCGCCCGTGATTTAACGCACCAGAAAAAACTGGAGAATGATCTCCTTCAGGCCCGGAAAATGGAGGCCATCGGCACCCTGGCCGGTGGTATCGCCCATGATTTCAACAATATCCTCTCAGCAATCCTGGGCTATTGTGAGCTGGCAAAACAGCACCTGCCATCAGAGATGGCAACGGCTGCACGGGAGGATATCGACCAGATCATACTCTCAGGACAAAGGGCCGGCAGTCTGGTGAAACAGATTCTTGACGTCAGTCGCAAGACAGAACAGTCCCTGCAGTCCCTGCAGCCGCATCTGATTGTTGACGAGGTAGTACGATTGCTGCGCTCCACCCTGCCGTCCAGTGTTGAGATCGTGTCCGACATTGATCCTGCCAGTGGCCTGATCCTGGCCGATCCGACCAAGATCCACCAGATTGTCATGAACCTCTGTACCAATGGCTTCCATGCCCTGAAAGAGGAACATGGAACCTTGCGGGTTACACTCTCTCGTCAGAATAGGGCAGTGAAAGATTCAGCAGGCGAGAGCGGGGAGCCACTTCCTTTTGTTGTCCTCTCTGTCAGCGACACGGGACAGGGTATGGATGCGGAGACAGCTGACCATATTTTTGAGCCCTACTTTACCACCAAGGAGCTGGGTAAAGGGACCGGGCTCGGGCTGGCTGTAGTCCATGGCATCGTGGAGGGCTATAATGGGTGTATCGAGGTGGAAAGCGAACCCGGGCACGGCTCTACCTTCCGTGTATTTCTCCCGGCCCTGGAAAATGGCTGCTCGGTTCCGGAAAAACCAGTGCAACTGGCAAAACAAGCGGAAACCCTGCCGTTTGGCACGGAGCGGATCCTCATCGTTGATGACGAGCCCCTGCTGGTCCTGGTAAATCAGAGGATACTTGAAAATTATGGCTACACGGTCACCGGGGTCACAGACAGCCGTGAGGCCCTTGCCAAAGTACAGGCTGATCCGACCCGGTTTGACCTCATTGTCAGCGATCAGACCATGCCGGGTCTCACCGGCTCTGAACTGGCCAGGGCGGTCCTGGCGATCGCCCCGCTCATGCCGATCATCATCTGCACCGGCCACAGTGCGACGGTCTCAGCAAAAGATGCGTATGCCATGGGGATCAGGAAATATCTCTACAAGCCGGTTGTGGGAGACGACCTTGCCAGAACAGTCAGGATGGTGCTGGATGAACAGAAAAGAACTCCGGAATGTTGATGACGTCGCAACAAGACAGGAAGGTATGGGGTCTGTATAAAACTGTCTATTCAGGGACGCGGTAAGTAAAACAAGGGTATTTTCCGAGTCCCTTAAAACCCAAGTTCGCTATGTGACCCAAGCCGCACAAGGCGTATGGTGCCGTCATCCGGTTTCTGATAGATCAACACCAGATCAGGTTTGATATGACAGTCTCGATGGTCTTTCCATTCGCCCGTAAGAGGATGGTCACAGTAGCGCGGTTCAAGCGGTTGGTCTTGCGCTAGATCTTTTACCACCAGAAAGAGATCCGCATCGAGTGTTGCCCGGTGCTGACCCTTGGCCTCGCGCTTGTAGTCGCGTTTAAACTGACTGGTTCGCTCAATCGTCCGCATGGAGATCGGTCATCAGGGCTTCAACGCTGTTGAACTTGGGCAGATTGCCAGCACGTGCCTCTTTCATGGCCGCAATGGT
>DCUN01000097.1:0-3632 GCA_002327225.1 Desulfobulbaceae bacterium UBA2213 | reverse complement strand
TACTGCGTCGGACACAGTAAGGCCCATGGTTGCCAACACGGCAGCGGCCTCTTCTTTGATGGCTCTGTCGATGCGAGCCTGTACAAGTTGGTTTGTAGCCATGATTCTCTCCTTGTTTTGATTGAATTACATTGTAATTCACAATGGTAAGTAAAACAAGGGTGTTTTCCGAGTCCCTGAGCGGACGTTATCAATCAAGAGTGGAAACAAGATGAGTAAGCGTACAAAACAGGGCGTTGAGCAAGAAACACCGGCGGTAGAACAGGGACAGGCGAAAACCCCGGCGAAGAGCTCATCCGGGGCGAGTCCTCAAGTTCCCGCCCCTGATTCCGGTTTCCCCGTGGTCGGGATCGGCGCCTCGGCCGGGGGGTTGGCGGCCTTTGAGGCCTTCTTCTCCGCCATGCCTGCTGACAGCGCCCCCGATATGGCCTTTGTTATCGTGTCGAAATAGGAATACTCGCCCACATTGTCAGAGAGGTGCTGGATGAAAAAGGGAAGGTTGCGTGATGGGCATGTGAATGTCATGACGCAACCTGCCCTTTTTTTTACCACTGGCTGCGGCTGATGATCTCGCCACGGGTGGAAAGGGTAATCTGTTCCACCGGCACGCTCTTGCCGGCCTGCTCCATGGCCTGTTTGATGATGCCGACCATGGAGGCGCAGCAGGGGACTTCCATGATCAGGAGGGTCAGGCTGTTGAGATTGCAGGCGGTGATGATCTCGGCAAAGCGCTGGACATAGCTGGCGGCATCGTCAAATTTGGGACAGCCCATCATCACCACCTTGCCGACCAGGAAGTCCGTCTGGAAATTAGGAGCGGAGATTGCGGTGCAATCGGCGGCCACCAGCAGATCGGCATGCTGCAGGAAGGGGGCCGTGGGCGGAACCAGCCGGATCTGCACCGGCCAGTGGCTCAGCACTGAAGTACCACCGGTGACGGCCAGGGAAGGTTTATTGGCTGTCTGACACGGAGTCTGCGGGGCAAAGGTCTGGAGGCGGGCCGAAGGACAGCCGGAGGCCTTGGGGCTGATCTTCATACTCTCCTGTTTCTTCTTATGGGCCAGGAATTCTTCGACGGCTTCTTCATCGAAATCTTCGGCCTCGCGTTCAATGATCTGCAGGGCGCCGGTGGGGCAGGCACCAAGGCAGGCACCCAGGCCGTCGCAAAGCTTGTCGGCCACCAGTCTGGCCTTGCCGTCAATGATCTGCAGGGATCCTTCCGCACAGTCCGGCACACAGAGGCCGCAGCCGTTACACAGGTCTTCGTCTATTCTTATAATCTTACGTAGTATTTTCACTTGGATCTCCTCACGGGGAAAAGGTTATGGATTGATTTGCTCTCGTATGATCGTATTGTAGCAGAAATAATCCATGTCACCTTGACTTGGGTCAAACTGTTCCCTTTATTCTTTCTGCTTCCCGTGCCCCTGTCGCTGTCAACCATTCTGCGGATGGGCCTGTGGGTAATCCCAAACTCATATCGCCCAGGAGACAGGCGTCATGGAAAATGGCTGCTGATGGAGCCTCTTCCTCATTGCCGGCGGATTCGAGGAGCAGGAGTTTATTCACTTCTTTGATAAGATTTTCTTCCGCTTTCAGCTCAGTCAGCAGTGCCAGAGGCTGATCGGTCTCGGAAAGCAGGGCGGCGGCGACAACGGCAGCCATGTTCCCTCCCTCTTCCCGGCAGAGCTTCTCGCCAAACTCCGCCCTTCTGCTCACCAGAAGATATTTTTCTTCATTCTTCAGCAGGCGTTTCCGCACCGCGACTGTCAACCGCTCCTTGAAAAGATCAGCCTGTCCACTCCGCAGATCGGAAGGAAGTGCGCCCATGCACTGTTCGGCATAAGGACAGTAGGAGGCGCAGCCAAAATCTATCTTTGGGTTCAGCGTCTTGTGTCCGCACTGTTTGCAGGTACGCTGACTGTCATCCTTGAAAAATTCGAGCACCTTGCCGCAGTGGGGGCAGGGCAGTTCAAAAACAGCCTCGCCGCTCCAGTAGCGGTTGTCCTGTCCAGGGCATTGCATGATGTGTACCTCCTGGCTGATTTATTCGCTCAAGACTGCCTCTTTAAAGGCGTCAATACCGAAACGCTCCATGAAGCGGGCAGAGCGAGATTTGTACTTGGCATTCTGCTGATAGACTTTCAGGCACTTCTCTACCAGCTCAACCACCTGATCATCGGTCAGGGCTTCGGCTATTATGTCGCCAAGGCGCGGATTGCCGCCGCCGTTGCCGCCAAAAACCAGGGTCCAGCCCTTCTTGGTGGTAAAAATCCCTACATCCCGGACATAGGGTTCGGTGCAGGACATCCGGCAGCCGGAGATGCCGACCTTGACCTTGCCGGGCATGGGTTCGGCAAAGGAGAGCTTCTCAATCCTGGCGCCGAGGGCCAGGGAATCACTGGTGCCGAACTTGCACCACTGCGAACCGGGGCAGGCCTGCACATAATGGACCCCATTGACGGCCACCGGCCGGATCAGGGGCTGCAGTTCAGTCTTGAGCTTCTTCTGCTCTTCTTCATCCATGCCGAGCAGGGCCAGGCGTTGGGCCGAGGTGATCTTGGTCATGGGGACATCATATCTAGTAATGATAGCCACAATCTGTGCCAGATCCTTGGGGGAAAACAGGCCCATATTCAGGCCGGGGATGACAGTAAATGTTTTTTGATTCATTGCAGACTCTCTCTTGTGCAAAAAGAAAAGGCAGGGCACGCTGATCTGAGCCGTGTCCTGCCGGGAAAATACTGACCTGTTCCTGCAGCTTAGGAGCCGTTACGAAAGAACATGGCCATGTTATTTTTTTACAGCGGCTTAGCCCAGGATGGCCTTCAGGTCAGCCTCTGGAGTGGATACCGGTTTGATGCTGAAGTTCTCCACCAATACATTGAGGACATTGGGGGTGATGAAGGCCGGCAGCGAGGGTCCAAGATGGATGTTCTTGATCCCTAAACTCAGCAGGGTCAGGAGGATGACGACCGCCTTCTGCTCGTACCAGGAAAGGATCATGGACAGGGGAAGGTCATTGACCCCGCATTCGAAGGCGCCGGCCAGGGCCACCGCAATCTGGATGGCGGAGTAGGCATCGTTGCACTGCCCGACATCAAGGAGACGCGGGATGCCGCCGATATCGCCCAGCTGCTTGTCAAAGAAACGGAACTTGCCGCAGGCAAGGGTCAGGATCATGCAGTCGGAAGGGATCTGCTCGACGATCTCGGTGTAGTAATTACGTCCGGGCTTGGCGCCGTCACAGCCGCCAACGAGGAAGAAGTGACGGATGGCCTTGGCCTTCACCGCCTCGATTACCTTGTCAGCCACGCCGAGCACGGTGTTACGGGCAAAACCAACGAGCACGGAGCTCTTATCCGTAGTGTCGGTGAAGCCGGGCAGGGCCAGAGCGCGGTTAATCACAGGAGTAAAATCTTTGTTAGTATCGATATGGGCGACATCCGGCCAGCCGACCAGACCGGTGGTGAAGACATTGGCCTGGTAGGACTCTTTGGGCTTCTGGATGCAGTTGGTGGTAAAGAGGATGGCCCCAGGGAACTCAGGCATCTCCTTCTGCTGATTCTGCCAGGCGGTACCAAAATGGCCGTAGAAGTGGGGGTATTTCTTCAGCTCGGGATAGCCGTGGC
>DCUN01000083.1 GCA_002327225.1 Desulfobulbaceae bacterium UBA2213 | reverse complement strand
CCATAGGTCATCGGGAATATAAAAGTGGCATTTTATGTTTGAACCTCTGGAGGAAAATTGAGCTGACTCCTCTATGAGTTGTCGTATCGAAGTGAGAGTCGCAACAGGGGCGCCGCCTTTGGCAAAAGTGAGTAATTGACGGGTCAGGTCCTTGGCCCGAAAAGAGGCGTTTTCACTCTCAGTCAGCAGGGCGGCAATTGCATTATTGTCACTCGCCATGATTTTTGCAAGAGAGATATTGCCAAGGATGGCAGTCAGCAGGTTATTAAAATCGTGGGCAATGCCACCGGCCACAATACCGAGGGACTCTATTCTCTTGGAGCGGAGGACTTCCATCTCCATGTTGATTTCCTGGCTAATGTCCCGGAAAACAAGAATGGATCCGGTTGCTAAATATTGCTCTTCCCTTCTTATGGGAGCGGCGCTGAGAGTGATCACCATTTTTTGGCCGTCTCTTGCCATGAGTACGGTCTGATGTATCCGTTTCAACGTGGAGTTATTTTTCAGGATGTCGTTGAAAATATCCGTGCATGAACTCGGCTTGTTCTCCTTTTGCAGAGTAAGGATCTGACAGACAGGTTTGCCCATGGCCTCATCAAGTGACCAGCCTGTCAGCTCCTCTGCGACGCTGTTCATAAGGGTTATGGCACCGTTCGAGTCAGTTGCCATAACTCCCTCAGCGATACTTTCCAGGGTGAGTGCAAGGCGTTCTTTTTCATTGGCAACAGCTTCTTTGGCTTCTATCAAATCGGTTATGTCAACATACAACATGATCGCCCGAATAATAGTGCCATCTTTGTCTTTAATCGGAGTGGTAACGATATTGTAATGCCTTGCGTTTTTCGGACAACCGACAGACATCGAAACCGTCGTTCCTGTTTTAAGCATCTCTTCGAAAGGACATTGCCCGGGGGGAGTCCCTTTGCAGAGGATGTCGGAACATGACAATCCGCAAATCTGTTTTTCCTTGATGTCGAACATCCGCCGGAGTTTCTGGTTGTAGGAAACAATGTTTTTGCTGCTGTCGAGAACAAGAATTCCACCACCCATGGACTCAAAAATTGCCTGGATCTCGTCCATGGCAAGTTCGAGCTGATCATTTGTCTCGCGCTGATGATCGAGAATCTGGATGAAGGATTCCGCTATGATGCTGATGGGGTCAAGATGAATAAGTGTCGCATCGTCGAGTTCTTCCGGACGCAGCGGAATTGTGCCGATGACCAGAAGAAGCTGATTGATTTTCTGACGAATATAGTGGAACGCTGTCTCATTGTTTTGACGAAGGGATCTGTTTTCTGCCAACAGTTCATTTATAAAACTGGCGACAGCTCCAGATTCATCGTCAGAGCTTACCTGGAGTAAAGGCAAGGACGGGTTTTCTTGTATGCGCTTTGCTGATTGAAGAATCCTTTCTATGTTCATTATTTCCTGCTTTCCGTGACAGAACGGCCGACACAGATCTGGTAAAAAGAATCCATTTTGGTGACAGTGACCGAGTAGCCCATATTCCTGGCCGTTGTCGGAATCGTTGTGGTTGCTTCACGGTTATCGGTTTTAATGCACAGTCTTTCCTGGCCTTCCTTGAGGGCCTCCCTGTGTCTGTTCAGCTTGTCCATGGCAACAAGCAGGCAGGCAGGGCAAACTTGACCGCGCATGTCGATCTCAATGAGTTTTTGTGTTTGCTGGTCACTCATCAGCTATCTCCTTATGCCGTTCTGGATATCCAGATGGCCATATTATTTACAACGGTTTACGTCGTCGAGCAAAAATAACTCATACTTTTTAGTTTCATGAACGGCATAAGGGGCCGTAAAGAAATGGATAAAAAGTACACGTTATTTCTTAACGGCCCCTAAAATGATACGGGATACAATTTTGCTGCCGACCCATGTTCCGGGAACAAGTCCCAGGAGAAACAGAAGGCTTTGCAATGCCAGAATTGGGATTCCGCCCATGAGATGCCACACATTACAGCCTGCAGACATTCTTGAGGCCATGCCAAGCAGAACGCCTCCGGATAAAGCCATCACTATCTGCATAGAAGGGACTTTGTATTGGATGGAAAATTCTCCCAAAAGTAGAGCTGACAGTGTGCTGCCCAGAACAATGCCTGCAATCAGGGGAAACTGGATCACCCAAATGGAATCTATCTGCGGCCCCGGGCCTCCCTGGAGTAATGCCCCGGTGGATGGGTGAGTAATATTAAGAGCGGTGAGCTGGAAGAAACTGACAGCGCTGAGGTGATTCGGGATCACCACGGATTCGATCATTGCCGCAATTTTTGCATAGGTAGTGGTTATTCCAAGAGGCATACCGATAAGAACATAGGATAAAAGAGCGAGCAGGGCAAGGGTTACTGCTGTTTTCCAGGGCTGGATATAGCCTTTTACCTCACTGGGCCTGATAATTGTATTTTCTTTGTGCCATTTTATGAACAAGAGTGTGGAGGCGGATGCTACCGGCAGAAGAAGCGCTATGGGGTTGACCCCGAAAAGCTCCGGCAGGGTTTTAGCTGAGGGGAAGAGTTGTGTCGTTTTAACAAAAGAGGCCCACAAGGGATGAAATTCAGCATATATTGCGCTGCCGACAAGCAAACCGATAAAGGCAACAGCGCTGATAACACTGCCGGCGCCCATTTTGTAGAGTGTCCCAACCACGCAACCACCGGCCATCACCATGCCGATACCGAAAAGAAATCCGCCTATAATATTGGCGGCTGAGGCAAAGCCAAGGAGAGGAAAGGGGTAGAGGGGGAGCAGGCCCAGCGTTCTGAATATTTCAAAGAAAACCATTGTTGCAACAACTTGGATACATAAAGACCGCAGCATGAAGGTGTTTCGGAATAAAAACGCATCACGGAACATTCCGGCAACACAGTAATCTGAGCGATGCATGAGGAATCCGGCCAGAAGCCCAATAAGACCTCCGGCTGCATACATAAGGAATGTTGAGTTGGTGATCATAAGCGAAAGTGATCTCTCAGGGTGTAGGTGAAAATTCTTGCAACGTGAGGTTCTTACAAAATGACGAATGAAGTCCAACACCTGTCATCCAGCGCAGGCGGGAGTCCATGCCATCCTGAATGTACGAAAATGGATTCCCGATAAAAGAACTCGGGAATGACATCGTGGTCATTTCGGAGTCTCGCTGGTTCGCTTACCTGCAGGAGCCTCACGTGTTGAAAGGATAAACGGCTAACCCCAATATATGGGATAAGTGCCCTTTCGCAGATTATTTTCTTGAAAAAAACAAGAAAATAATCTGTAAGGCACTAAGGCCTTATGTGTTATTCCAGCAAGGGTGGACAAGCGATAAGCGCATCCCTTGAGTAAGAGGATGGATGACAAAACAGCATCACGAATATAAAATATTTTAAGATGCTATTCATCAGGAAGTCAACTGTAAAAGTACCTTCTGCAGTGTACGAAGGCATCTTTTTTATGGAAGTAAAAGGGGAGTAGTTTTCGTATCGGGATTGATTATGGCGTATTGGCGAGAGTCTTTTGCAACTTTTTTTTCAATCTGATCCGGTTAAGATATGTCAAGGGTGCTCCGGCCATGTCAGGGTTGAGCAATCCTGCAGAGCCCCCCTCGCCACAGCAGATGGCCTGATTTCTGGAGTGGCGCACCTCCCGCACCTTCAACCCAAGGCGGGATAATGAGTGGGTTGTGATATCGGCTGGAACGGATCCCGTCCTTGCGTAAAAGGGTTGTCTCGTGATAGTAAATATGAGAGTGTCAATGAGGGCGCTGAAATAAAAGACGCATTATTTTATGCTGTTACCCCAACCGTCCTCCCATGGGAGCCTTGAGAAAACTTTGAACAGAGCGGATTATCGAACCATTGAAATGGCGGTTCATGCTTTTGATGAAAGGGCGTGGAGGCTTTCAGGAGAGGAAGGAATTGCGGCCAGGGTCGGTTTGAGTAGAGAGCATCTGAACAGCCTGTTTGTACAGTGGGCAGGTGTTGGCCTGAGCCTGTTCATGCAGGGGCTCAGCGTGCAGCATATCCGGAAGAAGCTGGAGGAGGCTGGAGAACTGTCGGCCTTTTCACCCTTGCCGGAACGTAGGTGCCAGGTGCGATCTCTGCCTTTCGGGCAAGGAAAAAGGCTGGGGGCGGGACTGGCCATCACATACGGTTGCTACCCCACTCCTTTCGGTGATTGTCTTCTGGCCATGACCGGCGCCAGGGAAATCTGTCACCTTTCCTTTGTCGATGGGGAAGACGGGCTGTCAGCCCGTGCAGAGTTGGGTCAGACCTGGCCGCAGGCAACGATCATTACTGATAATAGGGGCTGTACCACTCTGGTGGAGCGGATATTTTCACCTGCCGGGACAGAGTCTCTGCAACCCCTGCGCTTACTGGTATCGGGAACGACCTTTCAACTCAAGGTCTGGCAGGCACTGTGTGTTCTTCCTCGTGGCGCCATGATCAGTTATGAGGGGCTGGCTGCTTCTATGGGGCATCCCACTGCCTGTCGGGCTGTGGCCAGTGCCGTTGCCGCCAATCCTGTGAGTTATCTGATCCCCTGTCACCGGGTTGTCCGGAAATCAGGGGAGATCCATCACTATCGTTGGGGCAGCAGCAGGAAAAAGATGATGCTGGGCTGGGAGGCCTGCGTCTCTTGAGCTTCTGCTTGCAATGCCGGTCAGCGGGGAAAGGCGCCGGCCACGCCGCCATCAACGGGCAGGGTGGCACCGGTCGTAGGGGTGAGGCCGGAGGCGAAAAAGACCACCCC
>DCUN01000162.1:1096-3857 GCA_002327225.1 Desulfobulbaceae bacterium UBA2213 | reverse complement strand
GCCTGAAGCAACACGGGATCCTGCGAGTAATGGGCAAGAACCCGCAGATCAATCTGTGAATAATCTGCCGACAGAAATACCAGCCCGTCCGCCGGGACAAAGGCCTGACGAATTCGATTTCCTTCCTCCGAGCGAACAGGGATATTCTGCAGGTTGGGATTACTGGAAGAAAGTCTGCCCGTGGCGGTTACCGTCTGATTATAGGAAGTATGAACCCGGCCTGAACGCGGATCTATCAGCTCCCGCAGCTTCTCGACATACGTTGACTGCAGCTTGGCAAGATTCCGGAAGTTCATGATCCTGGCCGGCAGGTCATGACTCATGGCCAATTTCTCGAGGACCTTCATATCCGTCGAATAGCCGGTTTTGGTCTTGCGCCCGGAGGGAAGATGCAGCTCATCAAACAAGATCTCTGCCAATTGTTTGGGAGACTGGATATTAAATTCCCTGCCGGCGAGATGGTATATCTCCTGCTCCAGAAGCAGCAGCTTTCCCCTGAACTCGACAGACAACTCATCGAGTGCCCGGGTGGAGACACAGATCCCGGCAAGCTCCATTTCAGCCAGAATCGGGATCAAGGGAACCTCCACATCAAAGAAGAGCCCGCTCAAGTCCAGCTTCTGCAGAACAGGTGCAAAATCCTGCCAGAGACGAAGCGCCCCGTAGACATCTTCACAACTATAATCTCCGGCAGCCTCAATCTCCACATAGGCGAAGGCTTCTTCCCGGCTGTCCCCTTGAACCACTTCGCTAAAGGAAGTGAGCGTAAGCCCAATGTCCAGGCACAGATCATCAAGCTTATAGGAGCGCCTGGTGGGTTCAACCAGATAGGCCGCAATCATGGTATCAAGGAGCGGACCACCAAGGCGTACATTCAGGTTCTGACGGATCACCGAATAATCATACTTGATATTATGGCCAAGTTTTGGCAGATTCGGATCTTCCAGAAAGGATCGCAGCCTCTCGGCCACAAAGGCGGAATCAAGCTGACCGGACAAGCGCCGGCCTGCTTCATCGAGATGATTGAGCGGGATATACCAGGCCTTCTCCAGATCAACACAGATGGAGATGCCGACAAGTTTTGCCGTCCGGGCACAGATCGAGGTGGTTTCAGTATCGATGACCAGCAGAGATGCCCCTGATAAAACCTGTTCAAGTTCCTCTAATTGGGCTGCACTCTGAACGAGGGCGAAGCCATCGGTGGCTATACGTTCTCCCTTCTTTTTTTCCTCAATGAGGCTGGTGAACTCCAGTGTCTTATAGAGTTTCTGCAGTTGTTCATGATCAGGAGGTGGCAGTCTATAGGCCTCAAGGTCGAGTGGAAGCTGGAGATCTTCCTTGAGGCGAATCAGCTCTCTGGACAAGAAGACCGCCTCCCGGTTCTCTGCAAGCCGTTCTTTCATCTTCGACTTTTTCATTCCCTCCAGATGGGCATAAATCCCTTCAAGAGTCTCATACTGATTGACAAGAGTCTCCGCCGTCTTTGGCCCAATACCTGGTACCCCGGGGATATTGTCAGAGCTGTCACCTATCAGGGCGAAACAGTCCAGAAGCTGATCAGGCCCCACTTTATACTTATCATGCACCGCCTGACTATCCATCACCCTGTCCAGCATGGGTTCCCAGACAATAACCTGTTCACCTACCAGTTGCAGCAGATCCTTGTCGCCGGAGACCACAATCACCTTATGCCCCTGGCGACTCAGTTGCCTGGCAGCAGAGGCGATAATATCATCGGCCTCAACCCCGGGTATCTCAAAGGAACAGATGTTAAAGGCCCGCACCAGCTCTTTAATATAGGGGATCTGCACCTGCAGATCTTCAGGCATGGTGGCCCTGTTGGCCTTGTAAGCGCCATACATTTCATGACGAAACACCGGCCCCCTGCTGTCATAGGCGACCGCCAGAAAGGCCGGGTTTTTCTCGCGCAGGATACGGCGCAGGATATTAAAAAAACCGAATACTGCATGGGTAGGCAGGCCCTGACTCGTAGTCAGGGGGGTAATTGCATGGTAGGCCCGGTAGATATAGGCGCTGCCATCAATGAGATATACTTCACTTTGCACAGGATACTCCTGAAGGCCGAAAGAAGAGGTTCTCTACTCAGGCCTCTGTAAAAAATAAAATGATCACATGGGATTCAATACTTACGGCTTCTTACATGTTGTTATCGGCAAGAAGCCACTCCAAGAAACAGCCGGAAGAAATTGGCTGTTTCTTGGAAGCGGCATAAGATGCCGTAAATGAAACAAGCAAGAAGAAGCCCTTGCTAGTTTCATAACGGCTTCTAAACAGAAAGCATCTGCTCTAAGGATTTAAGGGCCTGGACAGCCACATCCTGAGCCACGCTTATTTGATTCACCACGGTTCCAGCGGCCAGATTGTCGAGCAGCCAGAGCAGATTCACCGGTTGATTGCAGTCCATGGTTGTACACTGGCAAGGCGACGAAGCAAGAAGATGTATCTCCTTGTCCGGGTGCTGTCTCTGCAGACGCTCGACCAGATTGATTTCAGTACCAATAGCCCATTGACTGCCGGCTGGCGACTTTTTCACTGCCGCAATAATCGCCTCTGTCGATCCATACTGGTCAGCCAGGCTGACCACATCACTTGCACACTCCGGATGAACCATGATCTGAATACCCGGCCTGAGCAGGCGCCACCGGCGCACATGTTCAGGTAAAAAGCGCATATGGACTTCACAATACCCATCCCAGAGCAGGATTCTGGCCCGCCGTAACTGTTCCACACTGTTTCCGCC
>DCUN01000162.1:0-1042 GCA_002327225.1 Desulfobulbaceae bacterium UBA2213 | reverse complement strand
AAGAAGACCTTTTCTCCCTTTGCCAGGGCCCAGGCGAGGACGCGCTCGGCATTGGACGAGGTGCAGACAGATCCTCCCCGCTCTCCCACAAAGGCCTTGATGGCTGCCGATGAATTCACATAGGTCACCGGCACCACGTCCACTTCATTCTCGACAATCCCTGCCTGCAGCAGATCCCGATAGGCCATCGTGACGGCACCCACCGTCGCCATATCAGCCATGGGGCAACCGGCATGCAAATGGGGCAGCATCACCTTCTGGTGAGGTTGGGCCAGGATATCTGCAGACTCGGCCATAAAATGAACGCCACAGAAGATGATAAACTCCGGACCGTGTATTGCTGCCGCCTCTCGGGCAAGTTTCAGTGAATCCCCTGTCAGGTCAGCAAACTGAAACAGGCCTTCCTGCTGATAATGATGACAGAGGATAAGCAGACGGCCAGCCAGCTCCTTTTTCCGCTCTGCTATTCTTAAAAAGATTTCCTGCTCAGACAGCCTGAAATAGTCCGCCCCAATATCCGTTTGCTGCAAAGACATGAAAAAACTCCCCGATAGAACTCATTCTGATACGTGCCCCAAGAAAAATGATGCCTTTCAAGGGGCCTGTAAAATCAAAAAAATAACACAACCATAGAAAATGTCGAAAACAACACTCAGAGCTATAACTAAATGTTCGCAAATTGTAATGGAAATTTCGTCACACCCCTGAAAAAGTAGCGCGCCCCTTGTGGTAAGGAAGATGAGGGCCTCAACCAGTAACAAAAAAGGCCCTGCACAGAACATTTCCATGCAGAGCCCTTGTTCTTTTTTATCTTTGAACCCTATCTGGCGACTCGCACCCAAGAGGCCTGTGGCCCTTTATCACCAATGGTTTCTCCATACATGACCTCGTCGCCTTCGGCCAACTGGTCTATGAGGATGTCTTTCAAGGAATTTTCGTGAAAATAGATTTCCCGTTCATCAGGGGTCACAATAAACCCATACGATTCAAAAGGTGATACCTTGCGCACCACCCCAACGGAGGCAGCCTCAACACCACCTTC
>DCUN01000090.1:16528-22451 GCA_002327225.1 Desulfobulbaceae bacterium UBA2213 | reverse complement strand
CCAGCCCTGCCGGTGGTGATCATGACCGCGTACTCTTCGGTGGATGACGCCGTTGAGGCGATGAAGCACGGGGCCCATGATTATCTGACCAAACCCCTTGATTTTGACCGTCTGCGCCTGACTCTGACCCGGGCCCTCGATCATCATCAGGTGGAGGAAAAACGGCAACAGGTGCAGGCCGGTGAGAACAAAGGGCATCCCTTGCGCAGTTCTATCATCGGAAATTCTCCTCCCATGGCGGAATTGCTGGAGATGATCTCCTATGTGGCGGCCACTGAGGCGACTGTCTTGATTACCGGTGAGTCGGGAACAGGTAAGGAACTGGTGGCGGCGGCATTGCATGAAAACAGTGACCGGCATGACGGGCCTTTTGTCAAGGTCAACTGTGCGGCCCTGGCCGATACCCTGCTCGAGTCCGAACTCTTCGGCCATGAAAAGGGGGCCTTTACCGGGGCGGATCGCAGACGGGAAGGGAAATTCGTCCAGGCGGATGGGGGTACGCTCTTTCTTGATGAAATAGGCGAAACCACCCAGGCCATGCAGGTTAAGCTGTTGCGGGTTCTGCAGGAACATGAGCTGCAACGGGTGGGCGGTGAGGAGACCCTCAAGGTGGATGTGCGGATCCTGGCGGCCACCAATCGTGATCTGGCCGCCGAGGTGAAGGTGGGCAACTTCCGTGAGGATCTCTACTATCGCTTGAACGTGGTGACCCTGGCTGTGCCGCCCCTGCGGGAACGAAGGGAGGATATCCCCTTGCTGGTTGAGTATTTCGTCTCCAAATTTGCCGAAAAAAACCGCCGCACCGTGGATTCGGTGACTCCCCGGTGCATGGAGCTGCTCGTCAGTTATGGGTGGCCCGGCAATGTACGGGAGCTTGAAAATGCCATTGAGCGCGGGGTGATCCTCATGCGCGGGGAGCAGCTCAGTGAAAAAAGCCTGCCCCTGCCCATTCAGAAGCAGGAAGGGGCAGGGACAGGGGCCGGAGAAGGGTGGAACGCAGCCCCCGCCTCATTACAGGAAGCAGAAAGGCTGCTGATCCTGCAGACCCTGGAGGAGACCGGCGGCAACAAAAGTGAAGCGGCCAGACGTCTGGGAATTACCAGAAAGACCCTGCAGAATAAATTGCAAAGATATGATTTAAGTTTTAAGTAGGAGAAGAGTATATTGGGGCCGGATATGGTTGACGATTTATCAGAAGCGGGTTGATGTCCTGCGGGGGTGGGAAGGCATAGTATCGTTCAGTGCCTTACAGATTGTTTTCTTGTTTTTTTCAAGAAAATAATCTGCGAAAGGCACTTATCCCGTTTATTGGGGTTAGATGAATTGGCGCAGGGATTAGTGATTGCAATGATCTTCCAGAGATAAAATGAAAAATCATGTGACGTATTGGCTTGATTCAGCAGAGCATGATCTTGATGTTGCTGAATCTCTTTGAAAAGTTCAAACTCTATACCTTGTGTACCAGAGATTTTACCGCCAAACAATTCACGCGCATCAAAGAGGTTCGAGAATGGCTTTTAACCAGGATCAATGCCTGAATAAAGTGAAATTGTTCATAGAATTATTGCGGCAAAACGGTGTCTCCGTGTCAGAGGCATACCTTTTTGGTTCTGCTGTTACCGGGCATGCGGATGCAGAGAGCGATATTGATGTGGCCGTTGTATCCAAGGATTGTCAGGGCATTCCCTATTATGACATGCAAAAAATCAGCAAGTGGAGAAGAAAAGTGGATTTACGTCTGGAGATTCATCCTTTTTCTTTAGCTGAGATTGAGACAGACCCCTCTCTTTTTTTCATGAAGATTCAAAATGATGGTCTGCGTATCCAGTGAGAATTATGTTCGCCGGATGCTTGTTTCCCAAGGAGTACAGAGAGTGAAAATGGCCCGGATGGAATGAGAGGGACTCGGCGGCCGGACTTGAATCATGCAGATTGGAGAAACTATGAATTGTAAGCAATGCAGAGCAATTTGTTACATTTTTCCGGGACCATCAAGACTGCCATTCAGGAACGGCAGTTATTTGAAGCAAGGTCTAACTCTTGAGAAAGATTGCTTCTTGTTTTCGACAGTATGAACTGCCAGCGTGCTTAATGATCAGTTAACAAATGCCCTCTGGGCTTAAATCAACACCTCCCCCTCCGGGGGTGGATTCTTTATTCAGGAGTTTGTTCAATGAGAACAGATATAGTTCACATCGGGGCTGGAGAGTTGACATACGAGATCAGGAATATCGTTAATGTCGGGATGAAGTTGCAGAAACTGGGGTTGACCACCAACTGGGAGAATATTGGAGATCCCATTGCCAAGGGCGAGCAGATTCCCCTGTGGATGAAGGAAATTGTGGCTTCGGCAGTGATGGAGAACGCGAGCTATGGCTATTGCCCCACCAAGGGCGTGCTGGCCACCCGTGAGTTTATTACCGCCGAGACCAACAAGCGGGGCGGGGCCCAGATAACCCCGGAGGATATTATTTTCTTTAATGGCCTTGGCGATGCCATTGCCAAGATCTTCGGCTTTCTGCGCAGCACGGCCCGGGTGCTGGTGCCGACCCCCAGTTATACGACACACTCGTCTGCCGAGGCAGCGCACGCCGGGGACAAACCCCTGACCTATATCCTTGATCCCAATCATCACTGGTATCCCGATCTCGATGATCTGGAGAAGAGTGTCAAGTACAATCCGGCCGTGGCCGGCATCCTGATTATCAATCCTGATAATCCGACAGGTGCGGTCTACCCCAGAGAGATCCTGGAGGCCATCGTTGAGATTGCCCATCGGTATGATCTCTTTATTATCTGTGACGAGGTCTATCACCATATCGTCTATAATGGAACCTCCACACCGTCACTTTCTGATGTGATCGGGGATGTCCCGGCCATTGCCATGCGCGGCATTTCTAAGGAAATGCCCTGGCCCGGTTCACGCTGCGGCTGGATAGAGGTCTATAACGGCGACAAGGATCCCATGTTTGCCAAGTATATCCAGTCCATCCTCAATGCCAAGATGGTCGAGGTCTGTTCCACCACCCTGCCCCAGATGGTCTATCCTAAGGTGGTGACCCATCCCGCTTATCAGGGCTATCTGGCTGAGCGGATCAATCGCTATGAAAAAAACTCCAATATCGCCTATGAGAGTTTGAAGGATGTCAAAGGTGTGCTGGTCAATCGTCCGAACGGCGCCTTTTACATGAGTGTCTGCTTTGAAGAAGGGATTCTTAATCATCGCCAGACTCTGCCCATTGAAAATAACGAGATCCGCAAGCTGGTCGAATCGCTGGTTGCGGCCCCCGGGGCTTCCGTGGATAAGCGTTTTGTCTATTACCTGCTTGGCGCCACTGGGGTCTGTGTGGTGCCCTTGACCTCGTTTGCCACGGAACTTCAAGGCTTTCGTATCACCTTGCTGGAACGTGATGAAAATAAATTTGTCCAGATTTTTCAGACGATTGCCAACTCTATTACTCAGTATTTGAAGAGTTGAGCGTTGTCCACGTACCTCAAAAAGGATGGGAGGCGGTACATCCCATCCTTTCGTGACCATCTCAGACTCTTACTCTCCCAAAAAAAATCCAAGGCAGGCATCTATGACCTTTATTGAATTGTTGATTTCTACCCTTGCCGGCTGGATCTGGGGACCACCCATGCTGGCACTGCTGGTGGGAACCGGCCTGTACCTGACCGTGATCCTGCGCGGCATGCAGTTTCGCGCCCTGCCCCATGCCTTGAGGCTGATCTGGCACAAGGAGCATGTAGGCGAAGGCGACATCAGTCATTTCGCCGCGTTGATGACAGCGCTTGCGGCCACGGTGGGAATCGGCAATATCGTCGGCGTGGCGACCGCTATCAGTCTTGGCGGGCCAGGGGCGGTGTTCTGGATGTGGATGACGGGACTGGTGGGTATGGCCACCAAATACGCGGAGGCGGTGCTGGCGGTGAAGTACCGGGAGAAGGGCGAACATGGCATGCGCGGCGGCCCCATGTACTACCTGGCCAAGGGAGCGGGCCTGCCGAAGTTGGCGTGGCTTTTTGCCCTGTTCACTGCTCTTGCGACCTTCGGCATCGGCAATATGACCCAGGCCAATGCGGTGGCCACTATCTTTCAATCGACCTTCAACGTCGAACCCTGGCTTACCGGCACGGTGCTGATGCTCCTCACCGGGCTGGTGATTCTGGGCGGCATCAAGTCCATCGGGAGGTTTACCTCACTCTTGGTGCCGTTCATGATCGTCGGCTACACAGTCTCTGCGCTGCTGGTGCTGGCGCTTAATGCCGGCGAAATTCCCCATGCCTTCGGATTGATTTTCTACCATGCCTTCAACCCCGCTGCAGCCTCCGGCGGCTTTGCCGGCGCGATGGTGGCCGCCGCCATGCGCTACGGTATCGCCCGCGGCGTCTTTTCCAATGAGTCGGGTCTGGGGTCGGCCCCCATTGCCGCTGCCGCCGCCCGAACCAAGGATCCGGTCAAACAGGCGCTGGTGAGTATGACCCAGACCTTCATCGATACCCTGGTGGTCTGTACCATGACCGCCCTGGTGATCCTGACTGGTAACTCCTGGTTGCAAGGGGTGGCGCCGGGACAATTGACCAGCGCCAGTTTCGGCGAGACCCTGGGCCAGGGCGGGGTGGTGATTGTCGCCGTGGCCACGGCACTTTTTGCCTACTCCACCCTGATCGGCTGGAATTACTATGGAGAAAAGGCCGTCGAGTATCTGGCGGGGCGCCGCGCGATTGCCCCCTACCGGGTGGTCTTCGTCGCGGTGGTGATCGTGGGGGCGATGATGAAACTGGAATTTGTCTGGAATTTCTCCGACCTGATGAATGGGATGATGGCCATCCCCAACATTATCGGCTTGCTGCTTCTCTCTCAGGTGGTCAAGGCGGAAACCGATCGCTATTTCAAGGAGTAAGGATTGAGGGTATAACTAGCTGAAATTATCTGTGTGAAATTCCAGTCGTCTGGCTTTTTACGAGAACAGCAATGTGAGTGGAGGAACATAAAATCGGAAACGTCAGCGGCAATACCAGCGGTCTGAAAAAACATCAACTGGCGGCCCTTGAGCGCTTGGCTGACAAGCGGGTGGCAAGAGAAGAAATCATCTCCCCGGAGATGGCCAAGACCCTGTGCCAGCTCTCATTTGAGCTGAACCGGCAGATCGGAATCCTGATCTCTCGTTCGGGCAAGGTGGAGCAGGTCGTGGTCGGTGATTTCAAGGGGATCACGATCCCCCGTCTGGGTGCGGTTCGTTCTGCAGGCGGGCGCTTGAAAGGGCTGCGTCTGATTCATACCCATCTGGCGGGGGAGGAGATCAGTGATGAAGATCTGATGGATCTGCTCTTTCTGCGCCTGGATCTGCTTTCTGTCTTGAAGATCAGCCAGGACGGGCTGCCGGAGCGTCTCTATTCCGTACATCTCCTGCCGCTGGCCGTAAGCGGCAAAAGCTGGGCCTTTCTGGAACCACTGCATCCGGCCGGTCAGACGGATTCCTTTACCGACTTCATCGCGGCTCTTGAAGGCGAGTTTGCCCGTCTGCAAACGACCAGCAATGTGGATAAGGGACAGGATCGTGCTATCCTGATCAGTGTTACGACCGATTCTCCGCAGCGGGCCGAGGAATCTCTGGCCGAGCTNNAATCCCCGTTTGATCATAGGGAAAGGGAAGCTTGCTGAAATCATGATCACGGCCCTGCAGCTGGACGCCAATCTGTTTATCTTCAATCAGGAGCTTAATCCTTCCCAGATCCGTTCGATCACCGATTATACAGAGATGCGGGTCATCGACCGCACCCAGCTGATCCTCGATATCTTTGCCCATCGGGCCTTGAGTCGTGAGGGGCGGCTGCAGGTGGAGATGGCGCAGTTGAAGTATATGCTGCCCCGTCTCTCTACGCGTGATGATGCGCTCTCCCGCTTGAGTGGCGGCATTGG
>DCUN01000090.1:0-16443 GCA_002327225.1 Desulfobulbaceae bacterium UBA2213 | reverse complement strand
ACAGCCGAAGATAAACTCTTCGCCACTCTGGACCCCACCAGCCGCAGGCTTCGCTTTCCGCATGAGATGGAGGTGATTGTCACCGATACGGTGGGATTTATCCGCCATCTACCCGCTGATCTGTTACAGGCCTTTGCCGCCACGCTTGAGGAATTGCAGGAGGCGGATCTTCTGGTTCATGTCATCGATCTGTCCAGTCCCGGCTTCCGGGAGCAGATGCAGGTGGTGGCGGATCTCCTGCGCGAGCTGGATCTGGATTCTATTCCCTGCCTTAAGGTCTTTAACAAGATTGACCGGGAAAACGTGGGGGAGCAGCTGTTGGCCTATGCCAGAGAGGAGGGGGTGGTGATCAGTGCCCTCGATGCCCGGACATTTGGACCTTTTCTGGAACGGGCCGAGCAGATGATGGGGAAGATTCTGAGATAGTCGGGGTCAGGGAAAGAGGTAGAAGCGGAGCGCCTGTTCAAGGGGGGCATCGCCGGCAAATCGGCAGCCGATGATGTTGTTTGTAATCGATTGCATAATGACGAGTTTGCTGATTTCAGTCTGTTTTTTGTCGTCGAGGGTGAAGGTGATCCGTATCTGTTGGCCGACTTCAAGGGCATGGCGGCCATGTGTGGAGAATTGTAAGCCGCCGCAAGATAGGTTGGTTACCTGCATGTTGTAGGTTCCTGCCAGATTGGTCTCTTTCCGGAACCTGGGGGCAAGCTCCTCTCGTTGCGTTTCGTATCTTCCTTCTAATTTGGTGTTTTTTCTGTAATATCTACGGAAGTCAAGACTGACGGTAAAAGAGTGGCCGCAGGTGCATCGAGCCTTTATGGTGTGTCGGACGGAGCGGAATTTACCGACAGCAACGGTTTTGGCGAGTCGGCACTCAGGGCAGTCGATTGTTGCCGTGTCATCTGTTTTGACAAAAACTCTTTGTATGGTGTCTGACATCATCTCGAGATCATACACGATATATACGTGCCCTGTGAGGATGTATCTGCTTTTGTTAAAGGAGTTCTTGACCGGCTTCTGCTATCATCCTAACTCTTGTCTTGACGACAATTAATCATAGATGATGGTTGTATAGTTTTCCAGCAGCTTTTCCGTTTCCGGGTCAAGGTCGCTGGCCACTTCGTGGATCTGGTATTCCCGTTTGCATCCTGTGCAGCGCAGTCGTATGCGTCTGCATGCTCGCAGGACCTCGAGTTTGTTGGCGCATTCCCTGCATTGCATGGCGTTCAGCTGAGCAGCTCCTCCCTGGTGAAGATGGATTCAAGTGTGTATCCCGCATCGGCCAAGGTCTTTGTTCCCCCTTCTTGCCGCTCAACTACTGTAATGACCACTCCCACCTTGAACCCTTGTGCTTCCACCCGCTCAATGACCTGCAGCAGGGTGCCGCCTGTGGTTACTACATCTTCGAGGAGGGCGACCCGGCAGCCTGCAGGCATGTTCTTCAACCCTTCAATGTAGTTTCCGGTTCCGTGGCCTTTGGCCTCTTTGCGGACAATGAAGGCGGGAATGGGCTTTTCCTCAAGGAAGCTGGCAATTGATGCGGCAGTGACCAGAGGGTCAGCGCCGAGGGTCATACCGCCTACGGCCTGGATGGGTTCTTTTTGTTTGAGGATCATCTCCAGGATCAGCTTTCCGCAAAGGTAGGCGCCTTCAGCTGACAGGGAGGTTTGTTTGACATCAATATAAAAATCTGAGGTCTTGCCGGAGGTGAGGGTAAATGAACCCTGACGATATGATTTTTCAAGGAGGATTTCCTTGAGTCGTTGTCGCTCATTCATAATGATTCTCTTTCTCTTTTTTAAGGTGAACGTCTTGGTAATATAATTTTAAAAATACTTGTTTTTTAAGGCTATTAAAAGAAAAAACTCGCTTTAATGAAAAATGTCATGTTAATTTGAACACTCAACTGAGTATCCCAGGTAAGAAGGTGTTACACATGAAGTCGTTATCTGCATGGTATACAAGGTTGTTCTTCATCCTTCTTCAGGGTGGGCAAGAGGGTATTTTTCATGGCAGGAGTATCGAGAAGGATAAAACAGGTAGTATGTAACGGCTACGTACTTCTCACGGCCGGGTTATAGAATAAAATTCTGGAGTAAGTTATGTGTGGAATCGTCGGCTATGTCGGGGAAAGAAGGATTGTGCCAGTGGTGCTTGAGGGGCTGCGACGTCTTGAATATCGGGGCTATGATTCCGCGGGGATTGTCTATCTTCAGGATGGCCGCCTGGTGAAGCATCGGGCTGCCGGCAAGCTCTCTGTTCTTACAGCGATCATTGATGAGGCCATTGTTGCCCCTTCGCATATAGGCCTTGGTCATACCCGCTGGGCGACCCATGGCGCTCCGACCACCGAAAATGCTCATCCCCATTGCGATTGCAGCGGGAATCTGGTGGTGGTTCACAATGGGATCATTGAAAATTATCATTCTCTGCGCGAGGAGCTTCTGGCCAGGGGCCATCGTTTCAGCTCCGAGACCGATACGGAGGTGCTGGCTCATCTCATTGAGGAGTACCTGAGGGGTGATGATCTGGTGGCAGCGGTACGCAAGGCCCTTGAACGGGTGGAGGGCTCGTATGCATTGGGAGTTCTCTGGACCGGAATGCCCGACACCCTGATTGCCGTGCGTAATCACAGTCCCCTGGTTCTTGGCATTGATGAGGGAAATGGCTCATTTCTGGCCTCAGACATTCCCGCCCTCCTCCCCTTTACCAAACAGGTTATTTTTCTTGATGATCTTGAGATGGCAGTGCTGACTGCCAGCAGCCGTACTTTTTATTCCCTGCAGACAGGTAAAGAGATCAGCAAGCAAATCAAGACCATTGAGTGGAATGCGGCCATGGCCGAGAAGGGTGGCTATCGCCATTTCATGCTCAAGGAGATCTTTGAGCAGCCACAGGCCATTATTAATACGGTCAGTGGCCGGATCAATCTGGAGACCGGAGCGGTTGATCTGGCGGAGATTAATCTGGGCGCAGATGATCTGCAGAAAATCGATCGGATCTTTCTTGTTGCCTGTGGAACATCCTGGCATGCGGCCCTGGTGGCCAAATACTGGATTGAACGCTGGGCCCAGATTCCGGTGGAGGTTGATATCGCCTCGGAGTTTCGTTACCGCCGGCTTTTGATCAATGAGCGGGTGCTGACCGTTGCCATTTCCCAGTCCGGTGAAACGGCTGATACCCTGGCAGGGATCCGTCTGGCCAGGAAGTTGGGCTCAAAAATTATAACTATCTGCAATGTCGTTGGCTCCACCATGACCCGTGAGGCGGACGGGACGATTTACACCCACGCCGGCCCCGAGATAGGAGTGGCCTCCACCAAGGCCTTTACCGCGCAGCTGGCGGCCCTCTTTCTCTTTACCTTGTATCTGGGGGAACGGAAAAAGACCATTACGGCGGAAAAGAGCAGTGAACTGGGACAGGCCCTCATCGGGATTGCCACTGTTATTGAGACGGAACTGCCCCGCCTGCAGGAAGAGATCAGAATCCTCGTGGACAGCTATTATGACTGTCGGGATTTTCTTTTTGTCGGTCGTGGCCTGAACTTCCCCATAGCCCTGGAAGGCGCCTTGAAATTGAAGGAAATCTCGTATATTCACGCGGAAGGGTATGCCGCAGGCGAGCTCAAACATGGCCCCATTGCCCTGATAGACAAGGAAATGCCTGTTCTGGCCCTTGTCCCCCGGGATGCGGTGTATCAGAAGTCAATCTCCAATGTGGAAGAGATCAAGGCGCGGGCCGGCCGGTTGATCCTTCTGGGAACTCAAGGGGACAGCCATCTGCAGACTATTACCGATGATGTTATCTACCTGCCTCAGGTGCATGAGGAGATGAACCCGATTCTGTATACCATCCCGGCCCAGCTTCTTGCCTATGAGATTGCTACCAGGCGTGGCTGCGATGTTGATCAGCCGCGAAATCTGGCGAAAAGTGTGACTGTTGAGTAAAGGATCTTTCTTGTATGTGTACAAACATAATTTCTAACGGATTGGAGGTCCTCCTGGCTGCTCCTCCTTCAGCTCTGGACGGCAAACGTCTGGGACTTCTTTCCAATCAGGCATCCACTGACCGTAATCTTGTGCATGCACGAGTCCTCCTCCAGCAGAGATTCGGTCCCAGGCTGACCTGCCTGTTTTCTCCCCAGCATGGATTTTTCTGTGAAAAACAGGACAATATGATCGAATCCGGTCATGCAATTGACCGTGTGACCGGGCTGCCGCTTTTCAGTCTCTACGGGGAGAGCCGCCGGCCGTCGAGGGCCATGTTTGAGCATCTGGATGTCCTGCTCATTGATCTGGTGGATGTGGGAACCAGGGTGTATACCTTTCTCTATACCATGGCCTATTGTCTGGAGGCAGCTGCCGAGTATGGGAAACAGGTTGTGGTGCTCGATCGCCCCAATCCTGTGGGCGGCATAGCTGTAGAGGGCAATATCCTGGAGCCGGAGTGGACATCGTTTGTCGGTTTGTATCCCCTGCCCATGCGTCATGGGCTCACTTTCGGCGAACTGGCCCTGTTGATAAATAAGGATTTCGGGCTGGGTGCCGATCTGCATGTGGTTCCCATGCAGGGGTGGAAGCGCTCCATGCTGTTCAGGGATACCGGTTTTCCCTGGGTCTTTCCCTCTCCCAACATGCCAACGCCGGAAACGGCCCTGGTCTATCCGGGTCAGGTGATCTGGGAAGGGACTAATATCTCGGAGGGAAGGGGGACGACTCTGCCGTTTGAACTTGTCGGGGCCCCATTCTGGGAACATGAACCGATATTGAAGGCCTTGGAACAGACAGATCTGCCAGGTTGCCTTTTGAGGCCGCTGATCTTTGAGCCGACTTCCGGCAAGTGGGCCGGCAAGGGGTGTGTCGGTTTTCAGCTTCATGTGACCGATGCCGATACATTTTTGCCTTACCGGACTTCTCTGGCCCTCCTGCAGGTGGTCATGCACTTGTATCCGGAAGATTTCTCGTATAAAGAGACGCCCTACGAATATGAATATGAGCGATTGCCCATGGATCTTATCCTGGGAGATAAAAGGGTACGTGAAGGGCTCGAGACCGGTCTGCCCCTACGAGAGATTGAGGCTGCCTGGCAGGGAAAAATAAATAAATTCAAAGAAATACGGATCAGGTATCTTTTGTATCCGGAATAATATCCCAGCACGGCAAAGGGGATTATGAAGGATAACAGGGTGGATAAAAGGATGGGTGTGACGGTGAAAAGTGTGTTGTTACAGAAGTTGGCTGCGTTGGTTGAGGGGGAACTGGTTGGTGATGGTGAAGTACGGATTCATGCGCTGGATGCTCTTGAAACGGCAGGGAAGGGCACGATCAGCTTTCTGGCCCAGGCAAAGGATGCAGCGTCTCTTACAATTACTGCCGCTTCGGCAGTGATCGTCCCTCTGGCCATTGAGACAGCAGCAATACCCATTATCCGGGTGCCTGACCCCTATCTGGCTGCAGCCATTGTTCATAGCTACTTGCTGGAAGCCTCTTTTCTGGCCACAGGTGTGCATGCAAAGGCCCATGTGGGGGCCCAGACAGTGGTTCCGGATGAAATTTCCATCGCCCCCTTTGTGTTCATCGGGGAGAGGGTGCGTCTTGGCCGGCGGGTGACGATTGAAGCCGGGGCGGTGATTGGCGATGATGTTGTCATTGGTGATGACTCCAGAATTCTGGCCAATGTGACGGTTGCCTCTGGCTGCCGGATCGGCTGTCGGGTGACCCTGCATCCGGGTGCGGTGATCGGCAGTGATGGCTATGGGTATGCCACCGATAGCCGAGGCTATCATGTGAAACGGCCGCAGGTGGGAATCGTGCAGATTGATGATGATGTAGAGATCGGAGCCAATGCCTGTATTGATCGGGCCACCTTTGGCGTGACCTGGGTCAAGTCCGGAGCCAAGATTGACAATATGGTTCAGGTGGCCCATAATGTGGTGGTTGGCGAAAATTGTCTGCTCGTGGCCCAGGTCGGTATTGCCGGTTCAACAACCCTTGGTCGCAATGTGGTTCTTGGCGGCCAGGCCGGAATATCCGGCCATATTCAGCTGGAAGATGGGGTGATGGTGGCGGCTCAGGCCGGGGTTCATAATAATCAGGCTCGGGGCGCTGTGATCGGCGGCACCCCTGCCATGCCCATGAAGAAATTTGCCAGGGTGGTTGCCTCATTGGCAAGATTACCGGACATGGTGAGCGAATTGCGACGCATGCGTAAAGAAATTGCCGCGTTACAAAGTGCTAAAAAAGAACAACTATGAAAGGAGAGCGGATCATGTCTGAAACAGTCATTCCTGAGAAAATAGATATCTTGGAGATATTGAGGCTCCTGCCCCATCGCTACCCCTTTGTGCTGGTTGACAGGATCCTGGCAATCACTCCGGAGAAGGATATCGTCGGCTTGAAGAACGTGACGATCAATGAACCTTTTTTTCAGGGCCATTTCCCGGGAAGGCCGGTCATGCCGGGTGTCCTGATCCTGGAAGGGATGGCCCAGGTCGGCGGGGTGCTGGCCTTTTATTCCGAGCCGGAGAATATCGGTAAAAAGGTGCTCTATTTTGTCGGTGTCGACAAGGCCCGTTTCCGGCAGCCTGTGACCCCGGGTGATCAAATCCATTTTAAATTGGAGCTCTTGAAGCAGCGGCGGGGAATCTGGCAGATGGGCGCTCAGGCCTATGTGGAGGAAAAACTTGTGGCCGAGGCCGAGTTGATGGCATCGTTCGGCTGATCAGAGTTGATTGGGATTATTTTGTTGGGGCGTGAACTGTCGGTCGCATAGAAGAACTTATTCAATAACAATCTTGTACTCTTTGATTTTGCTCAGCAGAGAAGGGTAGCTGAGCTCCAATAACTTTGAGGCCTGTAAACGATTGCCTCCTGTCTCTTGCAAGGCCTTGGTGATTATTTTTTCTTCCATTATTTTTTGCGCCTTTTTCAGGGAAAAGCCGGTAAGGCATTGTTCAAAACATCCTGCTTCAGTTGCTTGCACAAGATGCGGCGGCAATTGGTCCAGACCAATGGTTTGATCTTCCGCCAGCACAATCCCTCTCTGGATTATATTTTCCAACTCCCGTACATTCCCAGGCCAGCTATGAGCCATGAGCTTGTCCATGGCCTCAGCAGATATTGAGCTGATATTTGTTCCGAGAGTTATGTTGAACTTTTTAATAAAGTGACTGCATAAAAGGGGAATATCTTCAGCTCTCTCTCGTAAGGGAGGGATGTGGATGCTCAAGACATTGAGGCGGTAAAACAAGTCTTCCCGGAAATTCCCCTGCCGCACCTCATCCTCCAGATTTCTGGCAGTTGCCGCCAGGATCCGAACATCGATCTGTTCAGTTTTGTTGGTGCCAACAGGCTTTATCTCCCCCTCCTGCAGGACCCGGAGGAGCTTTACCTGCATCTCTAAGGGAAGTTCACCTATCTCGTCGAGAAAAATAGTTCCTCCGTTTGCCTCGGCCAGGAGGCCTCTCCGGGTTGTAT
The DNA here is from genome assembly GCA_002327225.1 of Desulfobulbaceae bacterium UBA2213. Taxonomy (GTDB): domain Bacteria; phylum Desulfobacterota; class Desulfobulbia; order Desulfobulbales; family Desulfocapsaceae; genus UBA2270. The sequence goes on along the minus strand of DCUN01000090.1, from coordinate 8,968 downwards.
CTGCCCCGGTAAAAGCACCCTTTACATAGCCAAAAAACTCACTTTCCAGTAAATTCTCAGGGATACTGCCGCAGTTTACGGCAATAAAGGGGTGCTCGTTTCTCTGTGATGATACATAGATACCTCTGGCCACCAGTTCTTTGCCGGTACCGGATTCACCGACGATCAGAACAGTCGTATTGTAAGGAGCAACTTTTCTGGCCAGGGTGAACAGGGAATGCATGGACTTGCTGCCGGCCACCATCCTGTCAAAACCAACACCTGCCTTGATCTCTTCCAGCTGCTCTTTCAGCAGGCGGTTCTCTTGTCTCAGGCTCTCTCTTTCTTCTGCTTTTTTGAGGGTAAGCAGGACTTCGTCGCTCTTGAAGGGCTTTGAAATAAAATCATAGGCTCCGGCCTTGAGCGCTTCCATGGCCATATCGATGGTGCCGTAGGCGGACATCATGATAACCGTCGATGTCTGGATGGCCGGCCCAGCCTTCCGGAGAAAGGCGATACCGTCCATGTGCGGCATCCTGATATCACAGAGGATGAAATCGAAGTGCTTTCCGGCGATCCTGGTCAGGGCATCCTGACCATCAACGGCAGTTTCAACGATATAGCCATGACGACTCACCATGGCCTGCAGCATATGACGCATATTCTCCTCGTCATCGACGATAAGTAATGTTCTTTTTTTTGCCATTATATTAACAATATGAGTTCAGATGGAATGTCACTCAATGAGTTTGACCAGTATCCCGCAATGGAAGAAGAATGAATACCGTGGCCCCTTGACCTTCCTTGCCTTGTATCTGCATCTGTCCGTGGACGCCTTCAATGAGGGCATAGGAGACAGAAAGGCCAAGGCCGGTTCCTTTTCCTGGTTCCTTGGTGGTAAAGAAGGGGTCAAACAGGCTGGCCTTGTCTGCGTCTTTGATCCCGATTCCGTTGTCCATTATCGTGATCTGAATAAACGGCTTTCCTTCGTCATTGGTAAGATTGGCAGTAGAAAGGGATATCTTGCCCTTGTCTGGACCGTTGCCTTCTTTTATGGCATCAATCGCATTCAATAGGCAGTTGAGAAAAACCTGATGTAAGCTCTCAGCACCAGCTGCTACCCGATCATACTCCGCGTCAAGATGCAAGTGGAACTCCAGGCCTGCCAGTTTTTTCTGGGCTTGCAGCATGTCAACAAGCTCCTGGAGTAAGGGATGGATCTCGGCAATACCGGAATCATCGGTGCGGCCCTTGGAAAAATCCAGGAGTTGGTGAATCAGTCGATTGATCCGTTCCAACTCCTGCATGGAACGAGTGGAAAACTGTTGTTGTTCCTCTCTTGATAAACCAGATTGTCCCAATAACTCAAGATACCCCTGCACAATCCCTATAGGATTGCCAATTTCATGGGCAAGGCCGGCTGCCAGTCTGCCAATTGCCGCCATTTTTTCTGTCTGCACCATTTTTTGCTGAGTGGAGCGTAACTGTTGATTTGCATTTTCCAGTGAGCCCACTGTCTCGTGCAGTTTCTGTCTGTCATCGTCAATACGATGCAACATCCTGTTCAGGGCAATGGAAAGCTGTCCAAATTCATTGCCATTTTGATCAGACAGAAAGGGGCTGCTGTTGTCGCTCTGATAGGTGTCCGTCAGTGTGACCAGATGTTCGATGGGACGAACCACCACTTGAATAAAACGAAACAGGCCAATGGTCGAGAGGATAATAACATTGACCAAGATATAGATATAGGCAACATGACGTCCCTGATTCACCTGCTCATACACGGATTGAAAAGAGATTACGGCGCCTATGGCGCCTTGTGCTCCTCGCTGTTGTATGGGGACAGCCGTCACCAGGCACTTTCGACCGAGAAAGGGAAGCCCGGAACCTGTGTCGATTGTTGTAGTGTTGGAAGATCCTGTACCGAGAACCTGTTTAATATTTTCTTGCAGTGCCGAGTCTTCAGGCCCGCATTTTTCAGGAATCCTGGTGAAAATATTATTGATGGAAAGCATGACGCACGATGCGCCCAAGTCATTTTTCAGGTAAGTCAAAACTTCTTGTGAGAAAATGTCTCTATCGTCAGGTGTCTTTTTGGCAATATTCACTGCTGCAGAGAGGACTGACAGGGCCTTCTCCATCTCTGCGTGCATTAAGCTCCGTTGCCAGAAGATGGTGACAACCAGAGTGATTAAGAGCATGCCGGTAGTCAGGAGAATAACCAGAGTGGCAGTGATATGGGATTTAATACCTTTTAACCTCATTTCCAAATATTTGAAATATTGCGGGCAGAATTTATCTCACCTGATAATGTGACGTCCTCTTCTTGTGGGCGCGAAATGCATGAGGAAAAGCCTGATATGACCAGGACCGCACCTTGTAATGTTTATTGAATGACCTCAAAACCAATCCTGGTGATGGCCTCTTTCACTATCTGGATATCAACCTCGCCATTGAATGTTGCCTCCCCTTTGGCCAGACTTATCTGGACATTGGAGATCCCGCTTATTGCTTCAAGCGATTTTCGGGTAGAATCGACACAGTGTTGGCAACTCATGCCTTGAATCTTTATTGTTGTCATGGTTTTCTCCTGAGGCCTTTTAAATATTTTCAAGGAAGACTTCTGTATTTATATTGATTATACCGGATACGATGCTCATTTATAAGAGTGTTTCCCTTTTTTTACCATCAATTCTTTTAAAAATGAAAGGGCCTGACTTGTATCAAGTCAGGCCCTTTCATTTTTCATGTATGCTGATTGCGGAATTCGTCCGGCCAAATCAGGGATATCTTACTATATCTCAATCTCCTGCTGCATTTTTTCCAACATTTTCGGGCCAATTCCTTTGACCTGGAGCAGTTCTTCCTTTGTCTTAAAATCACCATTCTGGGTTCGGTGATCGATGATGGCCGCGGCTTTTTTAGCACCAATGCCTGGAAGTGACTCCAGCGCAGCCTGGTCGGCCTTGTTGATATTTATAGCAGCAAAAGCGGAACTTACCAAGAAAAGAAGGGCAAAAATAAATAGTGCGGTTTTTTTGAACATTTTTTTCTCCTTTACCAATTTGCTTCTCTTTATGAGAAAGAGTGTACCCCTGTCCTGAAGATATGAATCATATCCGACAGTCACAGGAATGTTTAATTCTTTCAACTGTAGCCGATGAGAAAGTTGAAGTAAATGGGTGTAAATACCCATTTCTCCGATTAAATACCCATTTCTCCGATTAATATGTATTATTTTGACGGTTCATTTTGGGTGTCGAGATACAGATATCACTATCTGCAGACAACAAGAGCGATACAGTATCTCCGTGTTTTATTTTCTGATTACTAATCCTGACAGGGGTGAGTTATATTTACCCTTCTGTTTCAATTACTGTTTGCTATTTGTGTTTTTTCATTGTTATTCTATTGTTATTAAATAATTTTATAATCTTGTCATCTTTTCACTAGGGTTTCAACATGTCATCATCTGCCAAAAAGAAACAATCGCGTACTCCTGATCAAAAAGGGGCCACGGCCATAATCCGTCAGCTTGTCAAAAGTTTTGATAATAAACTGAAAGAAAATGATCGGGATGAGATAAACAGTAAGATCCTTGACACGCTGAAGGCACGACACAAGGAAAAAATCGTTGCGACAGCGTTGCTTAAATTTTGCGATTCTGAAGAATTGAAACCTTTCCAGGCTGAACTGATCAAGATGCATGCTCATCTTGAACGAACCGGTAAGAAAATGATTATTCTTTTTGATGGTCGTGATGCCTCGGGAAAAGGGGGCACTATCCGTGCCGTTACCAGATATATGAATGAGAAACGATATCGGATCGAGGCCTTGGGAAAACCGACAGAAGAGCAGAGAACAGAATTGCATATGAAGCGCTATATCGAGCGTTTTCCCCATGCCGGGGAAATAGTTCTTTTTGATCGCAGCTGGTATAATCGGGCTATGGTGGAACCGGTTATGGGTTTTTGTTCCAGCGAGCAATATCATCGATTTTTGCATAAGGTTACCACCTATGAAGAGAATTTTATTCTCGATGCCGGCAAGACCATTCTCTTGAAACTTTATTTCTCTGTGACCAAAGAGGAACAGGCAAGAAGATTTGACAGACGTAAAAATGATCCTCTGCGTCAGTGGAAACTGAGCGAGGTGGATCTGCAGGCACAGGAGTTGTGGAATGAGTTTACTGAAAAGAAAAAAATCCTTCTGCAGAAGACGCATACCAAAGAGTCAAAATGGTGGATTGTTCGTTCTGATAATAAGCATCTTGCCAGATTGGAAACGATGAAATTGATTCTCTGTTCAGTAAAATACAGAGGGCGCAGTCGCTCCTTGGACTTTTCGCCTAATCCGGACATTGTTATTCCAGGTGAAAAAGAATTACGCATCATGCTGAAACAGGAAAAAGAATTTGGTATTCCTCTGAGTTGAGCTAAGAGAGAGGAGGAAGTTGTGTCTCTGCTAGCTTTTGTCCTGTAATTTCAATGTAATATAAGGAAGCATCTACTATGGCAAAAAATAACAAAAAGAGTGAAACGCAGCAGGTTAAGCTTCTTGAGGGAACAGCCATAAGAAATTGTGATGCCAAAAAAGAGAATGGTCGTAGAGCAGTCTGGATAAAAGAAAGCGATCTGGCGTATGAGGCCGAATTAAAGATCCTGCAGATTGAATTGATGAAACTGCAGCAACATATGCAGCAGAGTGGTGAACGAATACTGGCCATTTTTGAGGGACGGGATGCGGCAGGCAAGGGGGGCAGCATTCAGCGGATTATAAGCAACCTGAATCCGCGGAACACGAGGGTGGTGGCCCTTACAAAACCGAATGAAACTGAACAGGGGCAGTGGTATTTTCAGCGGTATATCAACCGCTTGCCGACGTTTGGCGAATTCGTTCTCTTTGATCGAAGCTGGTATAACAGGGCCATGGTGGAACCGGTCATGGGTTTTTGTACGGACGAACAGAACAAACGATTCCTCAAAGATGTGCCGATGGTCGAAGAACTTCTGGTAAAAGATGGAATAAAATTGTTCAAATTTTATTTTTCTGTATCCAGGGAGATACAGAAGGAGCGATTTGATTCCAGAAAGGTGGATCCGCTGAAACAGTACAAACTCTCACCCGTGGACAATCTGGCTCAGGAATATTGGGATCAGTATTCTGTTCGTAAGTTTCAGATGTTGTCAGAGACGAATCGATCCTTCTCGCCCTGGACTATTGTCCGTTCAGATAATAAGAAGATGGCGCGGCTCAACTGCATGAAGTTTATTCTTTCATCAATGAACTATACTGACAAGCTGCCGGATAAAGATTTAACCCCTGACTCGAAGATCATTGTCTCCGGGATCGATGAATTGAAACATATGGAAGAAAATCTGCTGACCCCTGAAAAGTTATACGGGTAAAAAAACAAGATCCTTTTGCTGGCTCTTTGAGTTGCAAAAGGATCTTAGTGCCTTACAGCTCATTTTCTTGTTTTTTTCACAAGAAAATGAGCTGCGAAAGGCACTTATCCCGTTCATTGGGGTTAGGCTGACCGCTGCTCACTGATTGCTTATTGCGGTAATCCACAACATTTTTTATATTTTTTTCCAGAACCGCATGGGCAATCGGCGTTACGGCCTATTTTGTCAATGTCACGTTTGACAGGTTTTTGAGGAGATTCCTCGGTTTCTTTTACCCCTGCCGCTCCCATATTCAACTGCATCTCCTGGGCTTGACGCCTCCGGTGTTCTTCTTCCAACCGTTCAACCTCGTCTTCCTGGACCACCTGGACACGCATCAGTGTGGAAACGGTCTGCTCCTTGACCATCTCAATCATGCGCAGGAACAGGTTGTATCCTTCTTTTTTATATTCATTCAAAGGATTTTTCTGGCCATAGCCCCTCAGGCCGATGCCCTGTTTCAGGTGATCCATGGACAAGAGGTGGTCTTTCCACAGACTGTCAACCATCTGCAACAGCACCACTCGTTCGAGATGTCGCTGGACTGGCACACTGTTCCGCTGTTCTTGGGCGCTGTAGGCAGCAAAGACCAGTTCGCGTAATTTTTCACGGAAGCTCTCTTTGTCCATGCCGCTACGATCTTCTATAGTCCATCCCGGTTGAATGTTGAAAAGATTCAGCATGCGTTGATCGAAATCCTGCCAGTCCCAATCTTCTGAACTGCGTCTCTCCTGAGAGAATTCCTCTACCACCGTTTCTGTCAGATCGGAGATCATGTTTTTAACCACCTCAACAAGATCCTCACCGGCCAGGACCTCACGACGCTGGCGGTAGATAACCTCACGCTGCTTGTTCATCACATCATCATATTCCAGCAGGTGTTTACGGATATCAAAGTTGTGTCCTTCCACCTTGCGTTGGGCATTTTCGATGGCCTTGGAGATCATATTGTGCTCAATGGGCTCATCCTCTTCCATACCCAGTTTCTCCATGATCCCGGAGATCCTTCCTGAGCCGAAGATACGGAGCAGGTCGTCTTCAAGAGAGAGGAAAAAACGTGAAGAGCCAGGGTCGCCCTGACGTCCGGATCGACCGCGCAGCTGGTTGTCAATGCGCCTTGATTCATGGCGGGAGGTGCCAAGGATATGGAGGCCGCCGACCTCACGTACTCCTGCACCCAGCTTTATGTCAGTGCCGCGGCCTGCCATGTTGGTGGCAATGGTCACCTTGCCCAGGTGTCCGGCACCGGCAATAATCTCAGCCTCACGATCATGCTGCTTGGCGTTGAGCACTTCATGGGGAACTTTTTCTTTTTTGAGCATAGTGGAAATTTTCTCGGATACATCAATCGAGATGGTTCCTACCAGCACCGGCTGTCCCTTGATATGTAGATTCTTGATTTCTTGCACTACCGCCCGATATTTTGCCGCCTCATTTTTATAGATCACGTCAGGGAAATCGTGGCGGATCATGGGCTGATTGGTGGGCATGATGATAACGCTCAGATCATAGATCTTCTTGAACTCCGGGGCCTCGGTGTCTGCAGTTCCGGTCATTCCCGAGAGCTTGTCGTACATACGGAAGTAATTCTGGAAGGTGATGGAGGCAAGTGTCTGATTCTCTTTTTGTATGGCGACATGTTCCTTGGCCTCAAGCGCCTGATGCAGGCCATCGCTGTAGCGCCTGCCTTCCATGGTACGGCCGGTAAATTCATCGACGATGATGACCTCACCGTTTTTGACGATGTAGTCAACGTCACGCTGAAAAAGGGCATGGGCTTTTAAGGCCTGGGTCAGATGATGCAGTTGCTCTATGCTCGTTGGATCGTACAGATTCTCAACTTCCAGCAGTTCCTCACCCAAGGCAACGCCTTCTTCAGTCAAGGCCGCCTGTTTGGCTTTTTCATCGACGGTATAATGTTCGTCCAGATGAAAATGGGACATGATCTTGTCAACATTGACATAGAGTTCAGTTGAAATCTCAGCCGGACCGGAGATGATCAATGGTGTTCTGGCTTCATCAATGAGGATGGAGTCAACCTCGTCGACAATGGCGTAATGAAATCCGCGCTGACAGAAGTCGCTCATCTCAAATTTCATGTTGTCGCGCAGATAGTCGAAACCAAACTCATTATTGGTTCCATAGGTCACATCGGCACCATAAGCCGCCCTCCGTTCAGTATCATCCATACCATGAACAATTTTACCGACACTCAGTCCTAGAAATTGATATACCTTGCCCATCCATTCAGCATCCCGGGCGGCAAGATAATCGTTGACAGTGACCAGATGCACCCCCTTACCGGTGAGGGCATTGAGATAGGTGGGCAGGGTGGAGGTCAGGGTCTTGCCTTCACCGGTCTTCATCTCGGCAATCTTGCCCTGGTGCAGAATGACTCCGCCTATGAGCTGTACATCATAGTGCCTCTCGCCCAGGACACGCTTTGCGGCCTCACGCATCACTGCAAAGGATTCAGGGAGGAGAGCATCCAGAGGCTCACCTTTGAGCAGCCGTTCTTTAAAGGCAAGGGTTTTGGCGGCAAGTTCTGCGTCATTCAGGGGGAGAAGGGAATCTTCTAATGCATTGATCTGATTCACCAGAGGCGTGATCTGTTTGAGCGCCCGATCATTGGTGCTGCCGAAGACTTTTGTCAGTAATTTTCCAATCATATTCTTGTCTTTATTTTGAATTTGTGGTGAAGATCAGAGCTTCCTCGTCACAGTCGGGAAACTTATGGCAATGGAGACAGTCGCTCCAGATTTTGTGGGGAAGATCACGCTTGTCAATATCGGTAAAGCCCTGCTTGCGGAAGAAGCCTGCCTGGTAGGTCAGGGTAAAGATCTGTCCGATTTCAAGTTTTTTTGCCTCTTGCAGGCAGGACTGGACCAGTTGGGCGCCAAATCCCTGTCCTTGAAAGGTCTCATACACAGCCAGTGATCTTATCTCAGCCAGATTGTCCCAGCTGATCTGCAGGGCACAGACACCAAGGATCTGTCCTGTTTGATCATCGGTGAGAACAATAAAATCACGAAGATGGTCATACAGTGAACTGATGGAACGACCAAGCAACAGTCCCTTTGCCGCAAAATGATTAAGCAGAGAGTGGATTGTTTTCACATCGTCCATGCGAGCGTTTCGTATCATTTGTTTTATGGGCGTAGTTGAACTCGTATTGAAGTGGGCTGCATTGTTCGTATGACTGTATAGATGAATTAAAAGCAATGCAGTTAATCTGTTTTTTTGACTATTACTGCCTTGTGAGGCTCTGTCTTGCCTGGAGCAGCTGATTTCAGTAAAGACTCGCTTGTCCAGACGCCCAGCAGGAACATCCACAGGAAAAGGCAGAAACAGATAACGCCCACGCCTGCAATGGCACTGCGCGTCAGCTCAAATCTGATTTTTTTTACCTGTTTTCTCGGTGTTGCGGCCATCTTGTCAACGATCCTGTCACATCTCTTCCGGAGCAGTCAAACCGACGATGCGCAGTCCGTTCCGAAAGACTACCTGTAGGGCCTCAATCAGGCAGAGCCGGGACTGGCTGA
>DCUN01000208.1 GCA_002327225.1 Desulfobulbaceae bacterium UBA2213 | reverse complement strand
ACATGATCTCCAAGCTCTCCCAGAATGGGGTGGCTGGTTTTGTCCTGGCCAATGGCTCCATGTCCACCAACACCAACTCCGAAGGCCAAATCCGTCAGAAGATCATCGAAAACGATCTGGTGGACTGCATGATCTCCCTGCCCGGCCAGCTCTTCTACACCACCCCGATCCCGGTTTGCCTCTGGTTTCTCAGCCGTAATAAAAAGGCCGACAGCACGCGGGGCTTCCGTGACCGCCAGGGCGAGACCCTGTTTATCGATGCCCGCAAGATGGGTTCACTGGTTGATCGGGTCCACCGGGATCTCTCCGACGAGGAGATCGCCGAGATCGCCCGCACCTACCATGCCTGGCGTGGCGAGGAGAAAGACGGGGACTATGAGGACAAGCCCGGCTTCTGCAAGTCAGCCACCCTGGAGGAGATCAAGTCCCACGACTATGTCCTCACCCCTGGCCGTTATGTGGGGGCGGTGGATATTGAGGATGATGGTATTTCCTTTGAAGAGAAGATGGCCGCGTTGAGTGCCACCCTCTTTGAGCAGATGCGGGATGGGGCTGAGTTGGACGCCGTTATCCGCCGGAACTTGGAGGTGCTGGGTTATGGGGAGTGATTGGTTACTGCTAAAAGATATTGTTCGGATTAAAGGCGGAAAAAGATTGCCGAAAGGTTTCGTGCTACAGGATGAAAAGAATATACATCCGTACATCAGGGTGCGAGATATGGGGAGTAGATATGTTCCAAGAGAAGGATTGAAGTATGTGCCAGATGAAGTTTTTCCTGAAATCAAAAATTACATTGTTGGAAAAAATGACGTAATCATTTCGATTGTTGGAACCGTTGGCCTTGTATCTGTTATTGACGAGTTTTTTCATCTTGCATCGCAAACTGAAAACTGCGCAAAACTGTCTGGTTTAGATAAACAGGATGCAATTTATTTGTACTATTGCCTTGTTTCTCCTCAGGGGCAGCAAAAAATCGCCACCCGAACCGTGGGGGCTGTTCAGCTAAAGTTACCACTGTATGGGATTGAAAATATCTCGATACCTTGGCCGGGTAAAACTAAGCGACAACATATAGCCCACATCCTTGGTTCGCTGGATGACCGGATTGAGTTGAACCGGCGGATGAATGAGACCTTGGAGGCCATGGCGCAGGCCCTGTTCAAGAGCTGGTTTGTCGATTTTGACCCGGTGATCGACAACGCTCTGGCCAGCGGCAAGGAAATCCCCGCCGAGCTCAGCGAAAGGGCTGCTGTCCGCGCCGCCCTCGGCGATAAACGCCAGCCCCTGCCCGCAGAAATCCGCACCCTCTTCCCCGATGAGTTCACCGACAGCGCCGAGCTGGGCTGGATTCCCAAGGGGTGGAAGGTTGGAGTTGTTGGTGATATCTTGGAGCGCCTCAGTGTAAAAAAAAGATACAAAAAAATGGATGTAGCTGATTACGGTGTAACACCTGTCTATGAGCAGGGGGCAAGCCTTCTGCTAGGCTATCATGATGGTGAGGCTGAGATCGAAGCAACCCTTGAATCGCCAGCTTTTATATTTGGTGACCATACTTGCGTTACGAAATTGTCTTGTGAGTCGTTTTCTATTTCGGAAAATGTTATTCCACTTAAAGGTAAACAGTTCCCTACTTATTGGGTCTATTACGCAATTCAGGGCAAGCAATCTTTTGAAGAGTATCGTCGTCATTGGATGGAGTTGATAGTTAAGCCTGTTATTTTTCCTTCTGTGGAACTTGGAGAAGCCTTTAGCGTATCAGTGAAAGACTGGAGTTTGAAAAAAACGACACTTTCACATCAACAGCCAATTTTAACCCGTATCCGTGACACCCTCCTCCCCAAACTCCTCTCCGGCGAAGTCCGTATCCCCGATGCCGAAAAAATGGTGGAGGAGCTGGCCCTATGAAATTCACCGAGGCACGGCTGGAGCAACCCATTATCGAGCTGCTGGGCAAGGTGGGTTATGGGCTCAGCACAGGGTTATCGCGGTAACCGGATTGTCCAGTTTTTTGCGCAAAAAACTGGACAAACACCTTTCTTTTCTGTAGAGATCGTACTATGAAAACTACTGAAAACATAAAGAATAGTATTGATCGTTTTCCAAAAGGTTATGTTTTCACCTATGGTGATTTTGCTGGCAAGGTGGAAAACAAGGAGGCCTTGGCGAAGGCGCTTAATCGGCTTGCTGCTTCCGGCAAGATTGTCAAGCTTGCCAAGGGCAAATTTTATAAGCCTGAGCAATCGCCCTTTGGCGAGCTGCCGCCTGATCAGTACCAGGCAGTCAAAGACCTGTTGGAAAGTGGCGGCAAGGTGGTGGGTTATCTCACCGGACTCAGCATCTATAACACCCTTGGGCTCACCACCCAGGTGGGCAGCACCATCCAGATTGGCAGAAACGAGGTGCGTTCATCTTTTAAACGGGGGAGATACACCATATCTTTTGTGAAACAGAAAAACAGTATCACCAAAGAAAACATCCCCCTTCTCCAACTCCTTGATGGCCTACGTTTTATTAAAAATATTCCAGATTCTTCAGTTCAAAATAGCTGTAGAATATTGCAAAACAGCATCTCGGCCTTGTCGGAACAGGAGCAGGGAACTCTTGTCAGGTTATCAGTGAAGTATCAACCGGCAACCCGTGCCCTGCTGGGGGCAATGCTCTGTGAGCTTGGCAAAGAGGCGATGGCGGAAAAATTAAAAAAATCACTCAACCCCTTAACCTCATACATAATCCCTGGAATTTCCGAGGAGCTTCTTTCTGCGTCCAGGTGGGGTATCAAATGAGACTGCATGAAGAGGAGACCCTGTTTCGCCAAGCAGTGATTGCCACCGCTGCCCGGTTGAACATTCCTGAGATATTTATCGAAAAGGATTACTGGGTCACCTACGCCTTACACGCCATTTTTCATGCCCCAATTGGCTTGGAGACTGTTTTTAAAGGTGGAACGGCGCTTTCTAAATGCTTCGGCTTGATTGATCGATTTTCAGAAGACATCGATCTGGTAGTCAAGCATCATGAGGGAGAAACGGACAATCAGCGGAAAAGCAGGATAAAGAGGGTCGGACAGGTTGTTACCCCCATGCTTCCCGAGGTTGAGATAGAAGGATTAACCCGGAAGATGGGCATGAACCGAAAGACTGCCCACAGGTATCCCAGGTTGTTTCGTGGACCTTTCGGACAGGTACGCAATGTAATTGTGGTTGAGGCAACATGGTTTGGATATTATGAGCCGTATATAGCCCTTCCTTTATCCTCTTACATCCATGATATGATGCTGGCGCAAGATCAGCAGGTGATGGTAGAAGAATTTGGTTTGCTACCATTTCAGGTAAATGTGCTGCAGTCTAACCGTACCCTATGCGAAAAGATCATGAGCCTGGTGCGCTTTTCTTACAGTATAAATCCCATGGCCGATCTGAAAATGAAGATCCGCCATCTTTATGACCTGCATAAAATGCTTGCGGATCAGGAGCTCAGCGCCTTTTTCAACTCAAATGAATTTGATACGTTTATCTGTAAAGTTGCCCAGGATGATGTGCAAAGTTTCAGGAATAATAATGAGTGGCTCGTCCATCATCCCGCGGACGCCTTGCTGTTCCGGGATGTTGAAAGTTGCTGGGCTGGTTTGAAAGCAACCTACACTGATGATTTCAGCGGGCTGGTTTATCGAGAGTTGCCAGACGAGCAACAGATTTTTGAAACGCTCAAACGTATGAAAGAACGATTGATGGAAGTTGAGTGGAATATTGGCGTGGATGCGAGTGAGGGCTGATGAGAGGGAACGTGGAATGAAATTTACCGAGGCAAAACTGGAGCAGGCCATCATCAACCTGCTGGGCATGGAGGGCTATCCCCATGTCCTGGGCGAGACGATCAGCCGGAGGCCGGATGAAGTCCTGATCAAGGAAGACCTCAGAAACTTTCTGGCCAGCCAGTATGGCGCCAATAGCATCACCCCCGGCGAGATCGACGCCATTATCCGCAGGCTGGAGCTGCTGCCTGCCTCCGACCTTTATGACTCCAACAGGGCGGTCATGAAGATGGTCTCCGACGGCTTCCTCCTCAAGCGGGATGACCGCAGCCAGAAGGACCTCTATATCCAGCTCATCGACTATCACGATCCGGCCCAGGCGGGCCGTGCTGCTTGGGAGGCCGAGCAAGAAGAGTATGCCTTGGCTGCTGAGGCCAGTCCGCCCTACCTGGTCAGCCGCAATATCTACAAGATGGTCAACCAGCTGGAGATCACCGGCTATGAGAAGCGCATCCCGGACGGCATCCTCTACATCAACGGTCTGCCCCTGGTGGTCTTTGAGTTTAAGAGCGCCATCCGTGAGGAGGCCACCATCCATGACGCCTATGTCCAACTGACGGTGCGCTATAAGCGCGACATCCCGGAGCTCTTCAAATATAACGGATTCTGCGTGATCAGCGACGGGGTGAACAACAGGGCAGGCTCTTTTTTTGCCCCTTACGAGTTCTTCTATGGCTGGCGCAAGACCGACGGCAGCGACCTTATCGAGAAGGACGGCATTGACTCCCTCTACTCCATGATCAGGGGCATGTTTGATCAGCACCGGCTGCGGGACATTATCCGCAACTTCATCTACCTGCCCGACATCTCCCGCCGGGAAGAAAAGATCCTCTGCCGCTATCCGCAATACTATGCGGCCACCAAGCTCTACGCCAACATCATGGCCCATCGCCGCCCCGAGGGGGATGGCAAGGGCGGCACCTATTTCGGGGCCACCGGCTGCGGCAAGTCCTTCACCATGCTCTTTCTGGCCCGGCTGCTTATGAAGAGCGTTGATTTTGCCAGCCCGACCATTGTGCTTATCACCGACCGCACCGACCTGGACGACCAGCTCTCGGCCCAGTTTGTCCATGCCAAGGGCTATATCGGAGATGAGGCCGTGATCAGCGTCGAGAGTCGCTCCCAGCTCCGTGATTTGCTCAAGGGCCGTAACAGTGGCGGCGTGTTTCTGACCACCATCCATAAGTTCACCGAAGACACCGAGCTTCTTACCGACCGCACCAATGTCATCTGCATCTCCGATGAGGCGCACCGCAGCCAGGTCAATCTGGATCAGAAGATCCGGGTCACGGAAAACGGGGTGCAGCAAACCTACGGTTTTGCCAAATACCTGCATGACTCCCTGCCCGGTGCCACCTATGTCGGTTTTACCGGCACACCCATTGATGCCACCCTGGATGTGTTCGGCCCGCCGGTGGATTCCTACACCATGACGGAATCGGTTGCCGATGGCATCACCGTCCGCATTGTCTATGAGGGCAGGGCGGCCAAGGTGCTGCTTGATAACAGCAAGTTGCAGGAGATCGAGGAGTATTACGCCCGCTGCGCCGATGAGGGTGCCAGTGTTTATCAGATCGAGGAGAGTAAAAAGGCCAATGCCCAGATGAACGCCATCCTCGGCGACCCTGACCGCATCAAGGCAGTGGCTGCCGACTTTGTCACCCATTATGAAAACCGGGTGAGCGAGGGGGCAACAGTGCGGGGCAAGGCCATGTTTGTCTGCTCCAGCCGTCCCATTGCCTATGAGTTTTACAAAGAGGTTATAGCCCTGCGCCCCCAGTGGGCAGAGGTCAAGGAGTGTGAGGAGGGCGTCGAGCTCACCGAGCAGGAGCGCAAGAAGATCAAGCCCATGGAGCGGATCAAGATGATCATGACCCGGGGCCAGGATGACCCCAAAGAGCTCTATGACATGCTGGGCACCAAGGATGATCGCAAGGAGCTGGACCGCCAGTTTAAGAATGGCAAATCCAACTTCAAGATCGCCATTCTGGTGGATATGTGGCTCACCGGCTTTGATGTGCCCTTCCTTGATACCATGTATATCGACAAGCCCATCCAGCGTCATAACTTGATCCAGACCATCTCGCGGGTGAACCGCAAGTTTGAGGACAAGGAAAAGGGGTTGATCGTTGATTACATCGGCATCAAGCGCCAGATGAACCAGGCCCTGGCCCACTATTCCAAAACCGACAAATCAAATATTGAGGAGGTCGAGCAGTCCATTGTGGTGGTCAAAGACCATCTTGATCTGCTGGCCAAGATCTTTCATAAATTTGATACTACGCCCTATTTCAAAGGTATACCACTGGCGCAACTGGACTGCCTGAACATGGCGGCTGAGTTTGCCATGATTACCGAAAACCAGGAAAAGCGGTTCATGTATCTGGTCCAGCGGTTGAAGGCGGCCTATGACATCTGCTGCGGCAGTGACGGTTTCAGCCAGGGGGAGCGGGACCATGTCCATTTTTATCTGGCGGTGCGCTCCATTGTCTTCAAACTGACCAAAGGCGATGCGCCCGACACCGCCAAGATGAACGCCCGGGTACGGGAGATGATTCAGGAGGCCCTGGCCAGCGATGGGGTGGAGGAGATCTTCAAGCTGGGAGAGGGGCATGGCCAGGAGGTCGACATCTTTGATGAGGATTATCTGGCCAAGATCGAGAAGATCAAGCTGCCCAACACCAAGATCAAACTCCTGCAACAGCTCCTGGCCAAGGCTATTACCGACTTCAAGAAGGTGAACAAGATAAAGGGCACCGACTTTTCCAAGAAATTCAAATCCCTAGTGGAAAAGTATAACGAGCGCAAGGAACAGGACGTGTGGAATAGCGAGGAGCTGGAAGAGATTGCTGGTGAGATTGTGGACCTGATCCATGCCCTCAAGAAGGAGAAGGAATCCTTCGGTGACCTGGGTATCGATTTTGAGGAAAAAGCCTTCTATGACATCCTCAAGGCCCTGGCGCACAAGTATGATTTTGAGTACCCGGAAGACAAACTCATCCACCTCGCCCAGGTGGTGAAAGAGGTGGTCGACGATAAGGCTAAATACACAGACTGGAGCCAGCGCGACGACATCAAGGCCGAGCTCAAGGTTGACCTGATTATTGCCCTGGCGGAGAATGGCTACCCGCCGGTTGATCGGGATGAGGTGTATAAGGAGATCTTTGAGCAGGCGGTGAATTTTAAGCGCTATCAGACAGTGGGAGAGTTGAAAATCTGAGTCAGGTTGATAAAAATGGACACTTTTTCAAGAGTGGATTAGATATTCACAAGGAGGCGTTCACGTAACTCTATATTATGCAATGGACTGTCGAGTGATTCATAAAAAAGTACTGGTTCTCTATTACTCTCAAAGCGGGCAACTCAAACGGGTGCTCGACATGCTCATCGCGCCGCTGCAGCAATGCGCTGATGTGCAGTGTGATTTTCACCAGATACAACCGCTCCGGCCCTATCCCTATCCCTGGCCTTTTTATTCCTTCTTCAACGTCTTTCCCGAGGCCGTCTACCTCGACGGATGCAAGGTGGAACCGATCGAGGCCGAAGACGAGTACGATTTGATCATTCTGGGCTACACCTCATGGTTCCTCTCGCCTTCCGTTCCAGTGACCGGCTTTCTGAAAACGAATCAGGCGAAACGCCTGTTCAAAGATAAACCCGTGGTGACAGTGATCGCCTGCCGTGATATGTGGCTCATTGCCCAGGAAAAAATGAAAGCGCTGCTGGCAGCTCTTGGCGCCCGCCTGATTGACAATGTCGTGCTGACGGATCAGGGAAAATCTCTCTACACCTTTGTCACCACGCCGCGCTGGATGCTCACCGGCAAAAAAGATGCCTTCTGGTTCTTCCCTAAGGCGGGGGTTTCCGAGGAGGCTATGGAAGCATCGTCACGTTTTGGCGAGCGTCTCTGTGTGGCTTTAGGGAACAATGAAGAACGGAACAAGGCCCCGCTGCTCGCCGATATGGGGGCGGTGAATGTCAACGGCAAACTCATTGCCACCGAGCGCATCGCCCACAGAAGCTTTCTGATCTGGAGCAAACTCATCAAAAAGGCAGGGCCTCCAAATTCAGCGGGACGCAATATCGTCATCACGATCTATTCACTCTTCCTGCTGACACTGGTACTGACCGTTGTGCCGTTGAATATGTTCATCCGTAAAATCATCTACCCGTTCAGAAAAAAAGCCCTCGATGCAGCTGTCTCGTATTATGAACAGCCTTCCGGCAGATAACAGGAAAAAAATGTCCCAGCAGGTTTATATTACCAATATCGCGTCTTTTCTGCCCAATGATCCCGTAAGTAACGAGGCCATGGAAGCACTCCTGGGCCAGGTCGGCGCACGGCCATCGCGGGCCCGCAAACTGATCCTGCGCAGTAACCAGATCAGATCCAGACATTATGCCATTGACCCGGCAACAGGGGAGACGACCCACAGCAACGCCCGGATGGCCGCCAATGCAGTGCGCCAGCTGGCCGTGCAGGGATGCGATATCAACACGATCGAGCTGCTGGCTTGCGGCACAACTCTGCCTGACCAGTTACTGCCCAACCATGCCCTCATGGTCCACGGAGAGCTTGGCATTCCGCCCTGTGAGGCCATTGCCACGGCCGGTATCTGTCTCTCCGGCATGACCGCCCTGAAATACTGCTATTTGTCGATCTGCTGCGGCCAGACCAAAAATGGCGTGGCCACCGGCTCTGAAAACGCCTCCGCCAGCATGCGCGGTCGTACCTTCTCAGAGAAGACCCGGTCCCAGGCCGAGCTGCTTGCCAAGGTGCCGGAGATCGCCTTTGAAAAGGATTTTCTCCGCTGGATGCTCAGCGACGGCGCCGGGGCGGTCTGGATGAGTGATCGGCCTAAAGGTACAGGCAACTCCCTGCGGATCGACTGGATTTTCCAGAAGTCCTACGCCGGCGACCTTGAGCCCTGCATGTATGGCGGGGCGGAAAAGATGGCAGACGGTTCCTTGAAGGGGTGGCGGGAATACCTTCCCCAGGAATGGCTGGAGCAATGCATCTTTGCCATCAAACAGGACGTCAAGCTGCTCAACGACAAGATCATCGAATACACGGTGACCAGGCCGCTGCAGGAGCTGGTCGAACAGGGCAGAATCGAGGCGGAAAAAGTAGACTGGTTCCTGCCGCACTACTCTTCCGGCTTCTTCCGCGATAAAGTGGCGGCCGGGATGCAGGCCGCCGGATGCGCCATCCCTCAGGAAAAGTGGTTTACCAACCTGAGCTCCAAGGGCAATACCGGTTCGGCCTCGATCTTTATTATCCTGGAAGAGCTCTTCAACTCGGGCCGTCTGCAGAAAGGGGAGACCCTGCTGTGCTACATCCCGGAAAGCGGCCGTTTCTCCACCGCCTTTATGCACCTGACGGTGGTCTAGATGGATCACTCCCAGGTACCCCAGCACAATATCTCCACCTACGCCAACAACAGAAAAGCGATCTACGCCACCGACACCAATGGCGACTACACCCTTGTCGCCTCATCGGGCTGGGATGTTGAAGGAGAGGCCACCAGGCAGGCACTTGCAGAGCTTGAACGCCTCGCGGATGCAGCCTACGAACGAGTGGTTTCCGGCGAGATATCACCACTCTCCTTCCACATGTACAACCGGCGGATGGATCTGCAGGTACTGGCCGAATCCACCGGCCTGTTCAAGTGGCGGATCAGGCGCCATTTCAGACCACATATCTTTGCCCGGCTCTCAGAAAAGATGCTTGCACTCTATGCCGACGCACTCGGTATCAGCACCGAGGAACTTGGCGGGCTCCCTGAGCAAAGGAGCCTGCGGTGATTCGTCCACGCTACGAACACGGCCATTCCGCCCATTGCGAAAGCGGGGTGATGTCGCTGATGATGCGCCATTATGGGCTGCAGCTCTCAGAAGCGATGGCCTTTGGCCTGTCGGGGGCCCTGATGTTTGCCTACCTGCCCTTTGTGAAACTCGGCGGTATGCCGCTGATTGCCTATCGCCGAATGCCCAGGGCCATTATCAAGGGCTTGCAGAAAAACCTTGGTATCACGATGAAGATGCAGACCTTTTCCAGACCCAAAAAAGGGACGGAGATCCTTGACGGTCTGCTGGCAGAAGGTAGAATCGTCGGGGCGCAGACCTCGGTCTTCTGGCTCCCCTACTTTCCAGAAGAGATGCGCTTCCACTTCAATGCCCACAACCTGATCGTCTACGGGAAAGAGGGCAACGAATATCTGATCAGTGATCCGGTCTTTGAAGCACCGGTGCGCTGCTCCACAGAGGATCTGCAAAAGGCGCGTTTCGTCAAGGGGGTGATGGCGCCCAAAGGTCTGCTCTACTACCCGGCACATGTCCCCGAGGTCATTGATTACGCCGCCATCATCCCCAAGGTTATCAAAAAAAATGCCCGGGCCATGCTCAAGACCCCGGTACCCATTGCCGGCATCCGCGGGATCCGGGCTCTGGCCAGAAACATCGGGACGCTGGGGAAAAAAGACCTGCGCTACGCCAAACTCTTTTTAGGCCACATCGTCCGCATGCAGGAAGAGATCGGTACCGGAGGCGCCGGTTTTCGTTTCATCTACGCCTCATTTCTCCAGGAAGCTGGCAGATTGATTGGCAGTCCACAGCTGGCGGAGGCATCAGTGATGATGACCGCGGTCGGAGATCAGTGGCGCGAATTTGCCCTTATGCTGGCCAGGGCGATCCGCAGCAAGAAGAGCCAGACCATCGACTTTCCCGCCCTGCAGCTAAAACTTGAAGACGTGGCCGAGGCCGAAGCAGATGTTTACCGCACACTGCTGAGCAAGAGATGAGTCCAGCATGATCACCATCAGAAACCTCGTTAAACAGTACGGTACTCATTGCGCCCTGGATCATATCGATCTGCATGTCGAAAAAGGGGTCATCCTGGGACTTCTGGGGCCGAACGGGGCCGGCAAGACAACGCTTGTTTCCATCCTTAACGGCCTGACTGATTTCCAGGAGGGCGAGGTTGAGATCTTTGGCCTCGATCTTGGCAAGGAGCTGCAGGCCATCCGCAAGCGCTGCTCCTTTATCCCCCAATCGCTGGCGCTTTATGAGAAGCTGACCGTTCTTGAAAATTTACGTTTTTTTGGTGCTATTCAAAAGATCAGCGGCAATACCCTGCGCGACAATATCGACTCTGCGCTGTCCATCAACCAACTCCACTCCCTGCGTGATCAGAAAGCGGCAACCCTTTCGGGGGGCCAGAAACGTCGACTCAATATTGCCATCGGCCTGCTCAACAACCCGGAAATACTCTATTTTGATGAACCAACCGCCGGGATAGACCCCGAACTGCGCAACGATATTCTGGAGACGATTCGCTCCTTCAAAGATCATGGCAAAACCGTCATCTACACCTCCCACTATATGCCGGAAATCGAAAAGATCTGTGACCAGGTGGCCATCATCGACCACGGCAGGATCATTCGCCAGGGACCGCTTGCCACCCTGCTGCAGGAAGAAAAAGGGGATTCAGCCATCATTGAGCTGCTGAATGCAGGCGAGACACAACTGCGGCAGCTGGTCGACCAGCATGACGATGTCGATCTTCTCAATGCCACGACCTTACTGATGCACCATCACAATGGCACGAAGATGGGGAGACTTCTCACTGCGCTTGAAACAGAGAATATCGCCTTAAAACAGATCCGCTACGGGACCACGAACCTCGAGACCCTCTTTATTCGTCTGACCTCGCAAGGAAAAGAGCATGTTTAAGGCGATGCTGATCAAAGAGATCATTCTTCTCTGGCGCGACAAGCAGGCCCTGGCCGCACTCTTCATCATGCCTGCCGTTTTTATCCTGATCATGTCCATGGCCCTCAAGGACACCCTCAGCGCTGACCGTGTCCTGTTATCATACGCCATCATTGATCAGGACACGACAGAGGAAAGCAGCAGGCTGCGCAATTTCCTGCAGGAAAACAGGGTAATGGCAGAGCAGAAGGTCACAATCGTAAGCGGGGCCCAGGAGCAGGAACTTCTGAACGGGACACTCCATTTTGTCGTGACCATCAGCAAGGGCTTCTCCCGCAATCTTGCCGGCAAGCAGAATCTTCCCCAGGATCTTCGCCAGGATGGCCCGCCGCTGCTGCAGGTCGCTGTTGCCTCTGAGCTGAAGGCGGAGATGCTGACCCTTATCAAGGCGGAACTGGCAAAGGCGGTTCTGCGGCTGCGCATCGACAGGATGCGACAAGAGCTCAGCCTCTTTTTACCGGATCTGGCGCAGGGGCTTCAAAACATTGATTTTGAGGGCCAGGGCCTGCTGGATATCCGCTTCAATGCCGTGGGAGCAATGGGAGCAGATAAAAGGCCGACCTCCACCCAGCAAAGCGTCCCGTCATGGATTATTTTCGGCATGTTCTTTGTCATCATTCCCATGTCGACGATATTTATCAATGAGCGCCGGCAAAACACCCTGATGCGCATGAGTGCCATGAATATCTCGGTTCCCGCCCTCTTTGCCGGTAAGATAGCGCCCTATCTGGTCATTAATCAGATTCAGGTCTGGCTGATGATCGGGGTGGGAATCTTTCTGGTGCCGCTGTGTGGTGGAGACGCCTTGACCCTTGGCAATTCTCTGGTCGGCCTCTGTATGGTCTCTTTCAGCCTGAGTCTGGCGGCCATTGGAACTTCGGTCCTGATCGCGGTCCTGGCCTCCACGGTGGAACAGGCCACCACCATCGGCGGGATCATCAATGTCTTGCTGGGGGCGATGGGCGGCATCATGGTGCCGAAATTTTACATGCCGCAATCGATGCAGGATCTGGCCACTTTCTCCCCGATGTCATGGGGACTCGAAGGCTTTCTTGATATCTTTCTGCGCGGTCTCGGCGCCGAAGCAGTTAT
Organism: Desulfobulbaceae bacterium UBA2213; assembly: GCA_002327225.1. Lineage (GTDB taxonomy): Bacteria > Desulfobacterota > Desulfobulbia > Desulfobulbales > Desulfocapsaceae > UBA2270. The sequence goes on along the minus strand of DCUN01000208.1, from coordinate 12,655 downwards.
CACGGAATCGCTGGCGCTCACTGGCTTCGGCATAGGACTATTGCTTATTGCCGGTATGATATTCAGTTCCAAGAGGACAAGGGCACTATGAAAGGTCCCCTGGCTGCGGCATTGAAACAGCGGTGGAAGACCGTGATCATTAAAGAATGTGAGAAGGAAAATATCAGGCCGGTAGTGGTGGCTGACGACGTGCAGATCATACCTGTTCACTTTTTTCACGTATCAAGATTGATCTCGAGCGCAAAAAAAATTTACCAAACAGCTCTCTGCTCTTATTCATACTGAATGGTTAGGAATGACCACCACACACAACAAAAAGATGTTTAACTATCGGCTGCTGCTGCTCGTAGCCATTGTGATCTGCTCCACGGCTGCCGTGGGACTGCTCCGCCTGGACATTGACACGGATGTGGTTCGCTCTCTACCGGCTGATAACACGGTGATACGCGACGCGCTGGAGATCTTCACCAATCATCCCATACACGACCAGATTGCGATCGACATCACGGTGGACCGGGAGGCCCCGGACATTCTGGTGGAGATTGCTGTTTTTTTTGAGGAGAAGCTCCTGGCAAGCGGTCTGTTTGCTGAGGTGGGAATACGTGATGTCGGCCAACAGATTCCCGAACTGGCCCTGCATATTGCCAACAATCTGCCCCTTTTCTTCTCGCAGACAGAGTTGGAGGAGGAGATCGCCCCCAGATTGACACAAGAGCGCATAGAACAGCGCCTCAATGACGTCCTGCAGAAACTCAGCAGCTTGGAAGGCATTGGCCAGAGTGAATTGATTGGCGCAGATCCCCTTGGCCTGATGGAACCGGTCATGGCCAAGATGGCAATGCTTGCCCCTGCTCCAGAGTTGAAGATGTATAAAGGCCAACTGCTCTCAGCAGACATGCGCCACCTCCTGGTGACCGCACGGCCGATCACTGCCGGAACAGACACGGCCTCGGCTCAACAGATTTCGACCTTACTGGCAACGATTGCAGACGATCTCAGCCGCAAATACAGTCCCCAGGGAGTGAACATCACTGTGACCCCGGTGGGTGCCTACCGGGCAGCACTGGACAATGAACGTATTATCCGTCATGACGTTCGCCTGGCCCTCCTGCTCTCAACAGCCGGCATTGGCCTGCTGCTTTTTTTTGCCTTTCCCAGGCCCCTGCTCGGTCTCTTTTCCCTGCTGCCTGCCTTTGCCGGCACTGCGGCTGCCCTGCTGGTCTTTTCCCTGTTTCACCCCTCCATCTCCATCATGGTCTTAGGGTTTGGCGGGGCCATTATCTCGATTACCGTCGACCACGGCATCGCCTACCTGCTCTTTCTTGATCGTCCACAAAAGACAGAGGGCACAGAGGCCTCCCGCGAGGTCTATTCGGTCGGCATCCTGACGGTCCTCACCACCATAGGCGCTTTTCTCATCCTCTGCCTGAGCGGCTTCCCTATTTTTGTGCAGCTGGGCCAGTTCACGGCCCTGGGGGTCCTTTTTTCCTTTCTTTTTATCCACACCATCTTTCCCCGTCTCACCCCTTCCCTGCCTCCGTCAAGAGCACGTGCCCTCCCCTTGCAATGGCTGGTGGACAGGCTCTACAGCACTGGACGTATCGGCGCCGTAGCCGCCGCGCTCCTGGCACTGTCCCTGCTCTTTTTTGCCCGCCCCACCTTCAATGTCAGCCTGGAGAGCATGAATACTGTGACGCCTGCAACCCTTGCTGCCGACAGACTCTTTTCAACAATCTGGGGGGATATCGGTAAGAAGATCTTCCTGATGAACAGCGGGGATTCCATAGCTGAGATCCAACAGAAAAATGATCTTCTCCTGCAGAAAATCGAGGCCGACAGCAGGGCGGGCATTCTCCACTCCGCCTTTGTTCCCTCCATGATCTTTCCCGGTGAACTGAGGGCGAAGGAAAACCTGGCCGCCTGGCAGCAGTTCTGGGACCGCAACAGGGTGACAGGACTGCAAAAAGAACTGGCGGCAGGCGCTGCCGCCCTCGGCTTTGCACCGCAGGCCTTTGATCACTTTCTGGCCTTGCTGCAGCCGTCCTTTCAACCCGCTCCTGCCGTCCTTCCTCCCCACTCTTACAAGCTGATGGGCATAGCAGAAAAAAACGGCCGCCTGGTCCAGTTTATCACGCTTGTTCCGGGGGAAAAGTATAGCAGCCAGGACTTCATGGATCGTTATGGCCGGGATGCCAGGATTTTTGACAGCCCGTATTTTTCAGACCAGCTGGCCACGATTCTCTTTGGCACCTTTGCCACCATGCTGGCGATCATTGCCGTAAGTGTGGCCGTCCTGCTCTTCGTCTTTTTCCTGAGCTGGCAGTTGACACTTCTGACCCTGCTCCCCCCGCTCTTTTCCTATATCTGCACCCTGGGAACCATGAAACTGATCGGCCATCCGCTGGACATCCCCAGCCTGATGCTCTCGATTGTCATCCTCGGTATGGGCATCGACTATTCTATTTTCTTTGTCAGGGCCCACCAACGATATCGTGACCCTGGCCACCCATCGTTCAAGCTGGTACGCATGGCTGTCTTTATGGCCGGGATGTCCACCCTCATCGGCTTTGGTGTCCTCTGTTTTGCCGATCATTCCCTGTTGCGCAGCATTGGGATCACCTCCCTGCTGGGCATCGGCTATTCGCTGCTCGGCGCCTTTCTCCTTCTGCCTCCCCTGCTGCAGCTGTTTTTCTCCCAAGAAAAAAGCCCCGCCGCCGGACAATCCATCGACCAGCTCGTCATGGAGCGCTACCGCCTCATGGAAGCATATCCACGCCTCTTTGCCCGTTTGAAACTGAGATTTGACCCCATGTTTGGAGAGCTGGCAGAACTTCTGGCAGGCCACAAGAACAGGGTGAGGACCATCCTTGATATCGGCTGCGGCTACGGAGTTCCCGGCTGCTGGTGCCTGGAGTACTTTCCGCAGGCACAAATCATTGCCCTTGATCCGGATCCGGAACGGGTACGGGTGGCAGCCCTGGCCATGGGAGCGCGAGGAACACTTCTGCACGATATGGCACCGGCTCTCCCCTCACTCTCCACACCGGCCGATCTTGTACTGCTGCTGGACATGCTTCACTATCTCGATGACGCCACCCTGATAACGCTTCTGAGCAACTGCTTCCAGGCCCTTGCGCCGGACGGCATACTGGTGCTGCGTTATGTCATTCCGCCGAATGTTTCTCCATCAAAATCCTGGCTGCTTGAAGATTACAGGATCAGGTTTTCAGACGGCAAGGCCTGGTACCGAACTGCTGACAGGATGGCTGCTCTCATACGCGAGGCTGGCTTTGTTGTTGAAACGAACAGGGTTTCTGCAACAAACAGGGAACTGGTCTGGATGATCGGGCGAGCTGAAAAAAAATGGTGATGATCAACCTGATTGTGCTATCAGGTTGATTTTTGGACAAAAACCAGAGCATTGGTGGTTAACGGCAAGTCCTGTTTCGCGAGCAAGCTCGCTCCTACCTGTACTCATGCAGGTAGGAGCGAGCTTGCTCGCGAAACAAGGCTGACAATAAAGCCCATAGCTCCTATGCTTACAACAGACCTGCACATGCTGGTGAAGAGTTACAAAAAATGAACCTAAAAACAAAGAAAGAGCGGAAAGGTCGTCTTTCTCCGGCGGAAAAGATTGGTAGTGTGGCCTTGCTGCTGGCAGCCCTGCTCCTTTTTTTCGCTCCCTGGCTGACCATTCTTCCCTTGTGCCTCTTTCTGCTGCTCTGTCTTACGGCACCGTTTTTGCCACAATTCGGCTTTTTTCTGCCCATTATCAGCCGCAGCGTCACCGGCAGTAAAGGAGTAGCCCTCACCTTTGATGACGGCCCCTCTCCTTCTTCCACGCCGATAGTGCTCGAACTGCTGGCCCGCTATCAGCTCAAGGCCACCTTCTTTGTCATCGGTGAGAAAGCATCCCGACATCCAGATCTCATTGCCGACATTCTCAGACAGGGGCACAGCATCGGCAATCATTCCTGGCAACATGATGCTGTGCTGATGCTGAGAAGCCGCAGGAGATTACAACAGGATATTCATCAGACCCAGGAGGTATTGAAACAATCAGGAATTCAAGCCCTTGTCTTCCGCCCCCCGGTCGGCATAAGCAACCCGCGCCTGAAGCAGGTGCTTGACGATGAGAATCTGCTGACAGTCACCTTCAGCTGCCGGGTCTTTGATCAGGGGAACAGGAAAATCAAAAATCTGGCTCGCCGTATCCTCTATAAGATCAAGGGGGGAGACATCCTGCTCCTGCATGACATTGCCCCGGAAAAGGAGGCAATGGCGAGCTATTGGAAGAATGAATTGAACACCCTTTTCTCCTCTCTCCACAAAGGCGGCTACGACGTCCAGCCCCTGGAGAGGCTTATCGGCCGGCCGGTCATGATTCATACAGAGTAACAAAAGCAGGCGCTCTTCTACCTTCAATCTTCTCTATCCCTCCAGAAAAGATAGCCCTTACGAAAATACTGTTGAAATGGTATAATCGTCCACCATGGAACAAGAACCCTATCTGAGAGAGTTGTACGCCAGGAACCCACCCGGATCCGTGCACAAGTTGCAAGACAAGGTGGTGGGAATCGCCGGCGCCGGGGGACTGGGATCCAACATCGCGGTCAGCCTGCTGCGTGCCGGGGTCCAGCGATTCATCATTGCTGATGATGACCGGGTGGAGATCAGCAATCTCAACAGGCAATATTATTTTCTGGAGCAGGTGGGGATGGAAAAGACTGCAGCCCTGCAGCAGAACCTGTTGCGCATCAATCCGTATGTGCAGGCGACACTGCATTGCACCCGGATCACTGCTGATAATCTGAGCCATCTTTTCAGTGAGGCCCATCTCCTGATTGAGGCCTTTGATGAACCCGAGATGAAGGCCCTGACCGCCCGGTGCTGGCTGAGCCGATTTCCGGATCGCTTTCTCATCATGGGCTCAGGGATCTCCGGCTACGGCATGAATACCAGCCTGGTAACCACCGTCCGCGGCAGGATGGTTATCTGCGGCGACCAGCAAACTCCAAACAGCAGAGAGAATGGCCTGACTGCCCCGCGCCTCGGCATCGTCGCCCAGATGCAGGCCAATGCAGCCCTGGAAATTCTTCTCGATGGCAAAATGAACAGTTGATTGCAGGATCCCTGAAAAAGGACACCCCCCGATAACTGAACCGATCCAAATTTATTGTGAGCAAGCTTACTTTGTCCCTCATCACCATTTTCTTCAATCGTTACCTGGCCTTTTTCCTCTTTCTCCTGGCCTACTCTTCCGTGCTGCACACTCACGGAGGCTTGTCACCCCTCTGGTCAAGCCTGCGCCTGGAGGCCCCGCTCCTCCTCTATGGCTATTTTCTCTGTAACTGTCTGCTGAAAAAATCACCCTGGCAACCCTGGCTGGCAGCCCTGCCGCTGGTTCTCGCCTATACCGTTGCCGACATCTATTACATGGTCTACAGCCGCTTTGTCCGGGTAGTGGAGGTCACCGAGATCCCCGAACTCCTGGACATCATGCCTTTTCATTACGCCACCCTGGTTGGACTTGCGGGCATCATTTTCTTTCTCGTCCTGCTGCTCTCACTCGACTGGCAACGTTGGCGCAGAAGCCTGATCGTGGCCCTGCCGGCGCTGGCCTTGATCTTTGTTGTTGAATTTGCGCCCGGCCGATTTCTCAGTGCATTCGACATCGTGGGAAACAAAATTGTCAGTTGGTCGGATGCCAACAGCGTTGCCAATAACGGTCGATTCACCATGGTTGCCTACTTTGAGGCCCTGCGCAACAATTCCATCGAAAAGACCCTGGCTTTCCGCCACAGGCAGAAATTTATTGACCAGATGGCCACTCTTTCCAGTCAGATCAAGGCCTCAGCCAGGGATAGGAATGTGCACCTGGTTGTCCTTGAGAGCTTTCTTGACCCCAAGCTCTTTTCCGGCCTGAAGTTTTCTCAATCCCCGGCAGCCCCGGCCTTCAAAAAACTGGTTGCCAACACAGATACCTATTCCATTTCACCGGTTTTTGGCGGTGGGACGGCACAGGCCGAATTTGAACTCCTCTGTGGCGTGCCGGCCCTGCGTGCCCTTTCCAGTGTTGAATTTAATGTCTTTACCGGAGGCAAGACCTATTGCCTGCCGTCCATCCTGGATGATGCCGGCTATCAGACCATGGCCTCCAACGCCCACAAACCCAAATTCTTTAATGCCGTTCCCGCCTACAAAGGCACGGGTTTTCAAAACATCTTTTTCCCCAGGGAAAATGCCCCGGACACGGACACCTATCTGAGTACCGGTGACACCAAAAAAGAATGGTATATGTTTGACGGCAATCTCCTGCAGCAGAACCTTGACTATGTCGGCAGATATCTTACGGATCATCCGGGGCAGCCGATCTTCAATTATATTCTCTCTATCTACGGCCACACCCCCCACTACCTGGATGAGACCGTCCGTCCCAAGGTCATCAAACTCCTGTCCGGCAAGAAGGATGAACAGCTGGAACGGGCAGTCAACCAGCATTACTACCGAACCGAGGCCATCGCCCAGTATGTCCAGGGCCTGCTGAAGATTGATCCGCACAGCTTGATCATTCTGGTCAGCGATCATGTCCCGCCTCTCTCTTTTGGCCCGGCGACCTATAAGAAATACAACTACATGAAAAACATTGAAGACAGCATCTACTACAATCGCATAGTGATCATCGAAAACGGCAAGACCATGCAGTACAACACCATGCGTCATTATGACGTCCCCAAGGTTATTGCCAACTACCTGACCGATGGCGTCTATTGCCGCAACAATCAATGCAGTTTCGTAGAAAAGACCCTCGCTGGCCGGGCCTCCACTGAAAATCAGGAAAACTACATGACGATCATGGCCCATGCCACCATGTGAAAACATGCCGCAGACTGCAGAACGGTTTCTACAAAAAAGAAGGAGTACCACGCACATGGGAAAACAGATGGTCATGTCGGTCATGTCCAAGGACAGACCCGGCATTGTCGCCGATATCACCGGGGCGATCTATCAACTGCAGGGGGATCTGGCGGATCTGAACCAGTCGGTGCTCTGTGACTACTTTACCATGATCCTCATCGCCACCTTTGACGACTCGGTGACCCCTGAAGATGTGGTGGCCTCCTTTTCCCATATCCCGTCTGAGACCAGGCTCGAGGTGGTGGTCAAAGAGATGAAGACCCCTATTGCGATTACCAAGGCCAAAAAATCGCCGGAGACCTACATCCTGACCGCCCAGGGGAAGAATAAAAGTGGTCTGGTACACCGGATCAGTCTCTTCTGTTATCAACACGGGATCAATATCCTCGACCTTGCCACCACCCTCAATGGTGATCAGTACACCATGATCCTGCAGCTTGATCTCAGCCATGTGGAATCTGTAACGGCCAAGGATGGCCTGATATCAAGCGAGCCAGGGATAGCGGGAGCGATTGACGATATCCGGAGCAGCCTTACCGCTTGTGCCGAAGAGGCCGGTCTGACCGTCGTGCTGCAGCACGAAGATATCTTCAAGGCAACCAGCGAAATCACCCTGTTTTAACCGCGGGCCCCTTCCTCTTGTCCCCCTGTTGACGTTTTCCTCTAACCCCGATAAACGGGATAAGCGCCTTACAGATTATTTTCGGATAAACAAGAAAATAATCTGTAAGGCANNCATGTTACGATCAGACCATATCCTTGCCACCGTTGAGATGATTCAAAAAGAAAATCTTGATGTGCGCGCTGTGACCATGGGCATCAATCTTCTCGACTGCCGGGGTGGTTATGTCAGCGAGACCTGCCGCCGGGTGGAAGAAAAGATAGGCACGGCGGCAGCGCGTTTTGTCGAGACCTGTAATAAGGTGAGCCAGAAGTATGGGATTCCGGTGGTCAATAAACGGATTTCGGTCACCCCCATTGCCTTTGTCGGGGCCGGGTTTGATCGGAATGGATTCGTGGAGTTGGCACTCGCCCTTGATCGTGCCGCCACTGCCGCCGGCGTCGATATCCTCGGCGGCTTCTCGGCCCAGGTGGAAAAAGGAATGACGGCCACCGACCGGGAATATATCGCCTCCATCCCCGAGGCCCTGGCCCGGACGACCAAACTCTGCGCCTCCATCAATATTGCCAGCAGTCAGAAGGGAATCAACATGGACGCCCTGGCCCTGATCGGCCGGACGGTGAAGGATCTGGCTGAAATCACCCGGGAGCAGAATGGTTTCGGGGCGGCCAAGTTTGTCGTCTTCTGCAATCAACCGGGAGACAATCCCTTCATGGCCGGGGCCATCCATGGTCTCGAAGAAGCGGATCTGGTGCTCAATGTCGGCGTCAGCGGGCCGGGGGTCATTGCCCGGGCGCTCGACAGGCTGATCCACACCAAAGGACGGGAGAATCTGGGACTCGACGATATTGCCGAAGAGATCAAGCAGACCACCTTCCGGGTGACTCGCTGCGGCGAGCTGATCGGCCGCAAGGTCTCAGAAGAGCTGGGGATCGAGTTCGGGGTAGTTGACCTCTCTCTCGCCCCCACCCCGACGGTGGGTGACAGTGTGGGAGAGATCCTGCAGATCCTGGGCGTCGATGTGGTGGGCGCACCCGGTTCCACGGCCATCCTGGCCATGCTCAATGACGCGGTGAAGAAAGGCGGCATCTTTGCCAGCAAGGCAGTCGGCGGACTGAGCGGCGCCTTTATCCCGGTGATGGAGGATGAGGTGCTGGCGGAGGCGGTCGGCAGCGGGGCGCTGTGTCTGGAAAAGCTCGAGGCCATGACCTGCGTCTGTTCGGTGGGCCTCGACATGATCCCGATTCCCGGCTCGGTGGACGCCGACACCATCGCCGCCATCATCGCCGACGAGATGGCCCTAGGCATGATCAACAACAAGACCACTGCCGTCCGTCTGATTCCGGTCCCCGGCAAAGAGGCGGGAGAGCTCGTCAGCTTCGGCGGCCTCTTCGGGGCCAGCCCGATCATGCCGGTGCGCAATGTGGGAAAGTCCAGCCGCTTCATCGCCTGGGGTGGCCGGATCCCTGCACCAATTCATAGTTTCAAGAACTGAGGGGAGTCCATCCTGCCCGAATCTTCTTTTTCTCTTTCAGAAATAGTTGCGGGAGATCCAACAAACCTTTACAGTGGTCAATCGTAAATTTATCATACTTCCTCAAGAAGACACCAGGACATCATGCGCAAAGGAATCATACTGGCCGGCGGTTCCGGCACCAGACTGCACCCCCTGACCCATTCGGTGAGCAAGCAGCTCATGCCGGTCTATGACAAACCGATGATCTATTATCCCCTGTCAACTTTGATGCTGACCGGGATCCGGGAGATACTCATCATTACCACCCCAGCGGACATGCCCCTGTTCCAGAACCTGCTGGGGGACGGCAGTCAGTGGGGCCTGGAGCTGAGGTACGCGGTGCAGCCCAGCCCGGATGGTCTGGCTCAGGCCTTTTTGATCGGTGAGGATTTTATCGGCAACAGCCCGGTTACCCTGATACTCGGCGATAATATCTTTCATGCCGAAGGGTTGTCTCATAAACTGCAACAGGCCAGTCAACAGGAGCATGGGGCCACGGTCTTCGGCTATTATGTGCAACACCCTGAACGCTACGGCGTTGTGGTTTTTGACACGAATGGCAAGGTCATTGACCTGGAAGAAAAACCGACGCAGCCCAAGTCCTTTTATGCTGTCACCGGCCTTTATTTTTACGATAATGAGGTGATAGAGATTGCTAAGACAATCCGTCCCTCAGAACGCGGCGAGCTTGAGATCACCGATGTCAACCGGGAATATCTGAAGCGCGGTGCATTGCAGGTCGAGATCCTCAGCCGCGGCACGGCCTGGCTTGATACCGGCACCCATGCCTCACTCCTTGATGCCGCCAATTTCGTCCGGGTCATCGAGGATAGACAGGGACTGAAGATCGCCTGCCCGGAGGAAATTGCCTTCCGTATGGGTTACATTGACCTGAAAGACCTGGAAGCCCTTGCCGCTCCCCTCTCTAAAAACGGCTATGGCGTCTATCTGCGCTCCATCTGCCAAATGGAGAATCAGCCATGAAGGTGATCGAAACTCCACTGACAGGACTGCTGATCATTGAGCCCAGAGTCTTTGGCGACGAACGGGGATTTTTTCTGGAGACCTGGTCGCAGAAGCGCTATCAGGATGCGGGAATCAATGTTGATTTTGTGCAGGACAATCTTTCCTTTTCCGGGCGTGGAGTCCTGCGCGGTCTCCACTTCCAGAACCCGCAAGCCCAAGGGAAACTGGTCCATGTCCTCCAAGGGGAGGTCTTTGACGTGGCAGTGGATATCCGTCAAAGATCACCAACCTTTGGCCACTGGCATGGAGTTGTCCTCTCGGGCGAAAATAAACGCCAGTTCTGGGTGCCTCCCGGCTTTGCTCATGGTTTCTGCGTGACCAGCGAGACCGCTCTTTTTACCTATAAATGCACGGAATTATATGCCCCGGAACATGAAAAATCAATCCGCTGGGATGACCCGACTCTTGCCATTGACTGGCCTATAAGCGCCCCGCAGGTCTCAGACAAAGACCGTCTGGCTCCGCTGCTGGCTGATATTGATCCCGCCAAGTTCTGTTTTTTCGATAACGGAAATGAAAGATAATTCTCCCATCCTGCTGACCGGTGCCGGTGGCCAGGTCGGATACGAAGTGAATCGTCTGGCCAGTGAAAAGGGAAGTGTCCTGACAGCCTTATCCCGCAAGCAGCTCGACATAGGCGATGGTGAGGCAGTTGAGCGAATTGTCAGCCAACTGCAGCCGGCCCTGGTCATCAACGCTGCGGCCTATACGGCTGTAGATCGAGCTGAACAGGAAGTCGAGACCGCCATGCGGGCGAACCGGCAGGGACCGGCCAATCTGGCCGCCAGCTGTCAGAAGCATCAGATCCCCCTGATTCATCTCTCCACTGATTACGTCTTTGATGGCAACAAGACCGGGGCCTATAATGAAGAGGATCCTGTTGCCCCCACCGGTGTTTACGGCCTGAGCAAGTGGGAAGGCGAAGAGGAGGTGCGTGCCCGGCTGAGGCAGCATCTGATCATCCGGGTGAGCTGGGTCTTCGGGCCGCACGGCAATAACTTTGTGAGGACCATGCTCCGGCTGGCAGCCGAGCGGGACGAGCTGCGGGTCGTTGCTGATCAGCACGGCTGTCCCACCTCTGCCACCCATATTGCCAGCGCCCTTCTGTCCCTGGCCGCTCAGCTCAGGCAAGGGGCAGATCTCAGGTGGGGCACCTATCATTTTTGTGGCATGCCCAAGACCACCTGGCATGGCTTTGCGGAAACGATCATCAGCGAGGCTGTCCGTACTGGTCTTCTTGACCATGCGATACCTGTGCATCCCATCACCACCAACGACTACCCGACTCCAGCCAGACGACCCCATAATTCCGTCCTCGATTGCCGCAAGTTTATGAAAACATTTGACATAGAAAACCCGGACTGGCACGAAGGATTAACGACCATGCTCGACCAGATACAAGGATGAAGAAAATAAAATGCACCAGCCTGAAAGAATCCTGATAACCGGTGGCGCTGGTTTTATCGGCGCCAATTTTGTCCACTTCTGGCTGCAAAACCATCCTGAGAACCGTATTGTGGTCCTGGACGCCCTGACCTATGCCGGCAACCGGGCCAACCTGCTCGCTGTTGAAGCCCTGGAAAACTTTCGTTTTGTCCATGGCAATATCAGGGATTACAATCTGGTACTCAGCTTATTGCAGGAAGAACAGATTGACACCCTGGTCCATTTTGCCGCCGAATCCCATGTCGATCGTTCCATCCATGGTCCGGATGAGTTTATCGACACCAATGTGATCGGCACCCATGTCCTGCTCAAGGCGGCCAAAAAGATATGGCTGGCTGATCCCCTGGCGCCGCGACCTCACCTTTTTCATCATGTCTCCACCGATGAGGTCTATGGTACACTGGGTCCTGACGACGCACCTTTTTCCGAGGACCACCAGTACGCGCCCAATTCTCCCTATGCCGCCTCCAAGGCCTCTTCTGATCATCTGGTGCGGGCCTATCATGAGACCTATGGCCTGCATGTGACGACCAGCAACTGTTCCAACAATTACGGTCCCTACCAGTTCCCGGAAAAACTGATCCCCCTGATCATCGGAAACATCCTCGATAACCGTCCTCTGCCCATATACGGCGACGGCCTGCAGATCCGTGACTGGCTCTATGTCGATGATCACAACCGGGGCATTGACCTGATCATCCACCGGGGAAAGGTTGGTGAGACCTATAATATCGGGGGAAACAATGAATGGACCAATATTGAGATTGTCAAATTGATCTGTCATCTCCTGGATGAAAAATTTGCCACCGACGAGAAGATGCGGAAAAGATTTCCCCACGCCCCACAGGTCTCGGGTGGCAAGGCAGAAGGATTGATAACCCATGTCACAGACCGGCTTGGTCACGACCGGCGCTACGCCATTGATGCCGCTAAAATTTCCTCTGAGCTTGGCTATTCTCCAATGGAATCCTTTGAGACCGGCATCCGCAAGACACTTGACTGGTATCTGGAGAATGAGGATTGGTGGCGGTCAGTTATGGATGGCAGCTATCGACAGTGGGTGGAACTGAATTATGACCATGAAAAATAATTGGATATCAAACACCTGATCAGGTATTCTTGGCTGT
>DCUN01000085.1 GCA_002327225.1 Desulfobulbaceae bacterium UBA2213 | reverse complement strand
CGGCGGCGGCGATTCTTTCAGCGACAGGTCCGCTGGGTGCGCCATTGGCGGTGTCCGCCGGGGTCAGGCCCGCAGGGAAGGGGAAGGTTCCAAAGGTGGTGGTTGGCGTATAGCGTGGATCATTACCGGCACCATGCCAGGTGCACATTCCCAGCGACCAGAGTTCGTGGAAGCGGGAGTGGAGGATGCCGAAGGTGGTGTCGTCGGAGCGGGCGATGACGATCAGTTTTTTATCTGGCAGAATTGAGCGATGCAGCCAGATAAAAATACGGTGCTTTGCTACTTCTGGCGTCACGATATAACGTGGCACTCTTAACAGAGCCGCCCGCATGGCGATGCGTGGCTCACCATGTCGCCACCAATATTTACGATAGGCTTCTCGGTTGTTATTCTCACGCACCGGTTTGACATGCTCCAGCGCATACTGGAACGGTGCTTCGTAGAGTGAAGCACTTGCCTCCGTCATTTCTGTTCCAAAATCAATAATCCAGCCATCACGGGGGCGGCGGGTGACATCCAGTCCATTCCAGCTGGGTTTGAGAACTTGGCCGTTTGGCTGACCGTTGGGATTGGGAAGCTTCAGCCATTGCCGGGCCAGTTGACCTGGGATATCGAAGGCCCCAATTTTCTGTGACCCCTGAAAGCTTGCGCCTGCATTCTTCACTAATGAATTGGCCCGCGATAAATCCAACCCCTCTCCAGCCGACAAATCCGCGTGAATAATCGTCACCGGCAGGCCGTCCAGTTTTGTTTCTTCGCCCTTGCCAAAGCAGATCAGCGATACCCTGACCGCCGCCCCGTCGTTGACCCACTCTTCATCCGACCACGCCTCGAAGATATTTGTCGTCGCCACGATGCGTTCCAGCACCTTACGATTCGCTCCGCCCCGGATGGAGTTGGTGGCCACCAGTCCGGCAACCTCTGCCTTGCCCGCCTCGATCTGGGCGCGGGCCTTCTCAAACCAGTAGGTTACCAGATCGGCACCCGGCGGCACGCGGATGCCATAGCATTGTGCCAGGGCGTCAAAGTAGTCGCCGCCCAGCTCCCCGCGTTTTTTGCTGCCCCCTAAAAACGGCGGATTGCCGACAATCACATCGGCCGCAGGCCAGCTTGCCTCACTGCCGTCGGGATTCAGCAGGGCGTCGCGGTGTTCGATGGAGTCGAGTGAGCGGAGAATGGGATTTCTGCTAATCTCCCGGCCATTGCGACGACACCACTGGATATCACCTATCCAGACGGTGGTGCGGGCCAGTTCGGCGGCGTAATCGTTGATCTCCAGCCCGAGAATATTGTGCGGCCCGGTCCGCAGCCACAGTTCCGGCTGATAGCCCGCCAGTTCCTGGGCCTCAATGAGAACTTTCCGCTCAACATCACGCAGGGCAATCAGCGCCAGATACAAAAAATTCCCCGATCCACAGGCCGGATCAAGCACCCGGAAACGGCCCAGCCGCATGAGAAAAACCTGCCAGGCACTATTGGCATCCTGGTACGCCTTGCTCTTCTGTCCTTTGCCAAGACCGGCGGTGATAACCGCCTTGGCTGTCTGCCATTCTGCCAGTAGGGGAGCAGTGATCAGGGGGTGGATCAGCTTGATAATGGTGGCTGTGTCGGTATAATGCGCGCCCAGCGGGGCGCGGGTGGAGGGATCGAGGCTGCGTTCAAACAGGGTGCCGAAGATGGTGGGGTCAATGGCCCGCCAGTCCATACGAGCGGCTCTGTGCAGCGCGGCAAGGTCATCNNTTCCCGCATGGCAACAAAGAGCCGGGTGATCCGACCTGCAGCCTTCCCGGCATCGTCACCGGCATTTTTGAGGATCCCGGTAAAGACCGAGCCCGGGAGCAGCTCCTCGTCCTCGGCAAACATGCAGAAGAGGCATTGCACCAGGAAATGGGCAACCTGCTGGCCGTCAAGGCCGCGGCCTCGCATGGCCATGGAAAGCCCGGCGAATTGTCCGGCGGCCTCACCGGTGATGGCAGCGGTAGATTTTTCCGGCCGGAGTTTTTCCGGGTCGGTGAAGACCCAGCGCAAGAGTTGTAATGTACCCGGATCGGTGAATTCTTCGATGCGGATTTCCCGGGGCTGGTCGGGGTAGCCGGTGAAAGCGGTATGAATGATGATCCGCTCCCGGTCGCAGACAACGAGCAAGGGCGGATTCTCCAGGCGCAGGGCGTAGTCGGTCAGTTGTTTGAGGGCGGCGTTCAGGTCACGGCCCGGCTTCTTGTTCTCCCAGCCAAAGTGACCGCGCTTCCAGACATCGGCCCAGCCATCGCCGCCACCCGCTTTTTTCGCTCCCCGTTCAAAACAGTAGCTTTCAGGATCACGGGGCTTGTCAACTCCCAGCAGATCACAGAGGTCGTCAAAATGGGCCTGGGCTCCGCCGCGTTCGCTGAGGGTGTTGTTTCTCCAGAGGCTGATGAAGTGTTCAGGGGTCATGACGGGGATGCTCCGTTATCATTTGGGTACCTTGAAAAATCAGGATTATTGTTCGAGGCTCGTTTTTTCTTCAAACATTTGCTTCCTTCTCAAGAAGGACCACGGTCTCGATATGATGGGTCTGGGGGAACATATCCAGCGGCTGGAGTTTTTTGATGGTGAAGCCGGAGTGGAGCAACTCGTCCAGATCCCGGCACAGGGTGGCGGGGTCGCAGGAGATATAGACCAGGCGTTTACGGGTAAGCGTTGCCAGGTGTCGCGCCAGACCTGGAACGCCCTGTCTGGGCGGGTCGATGACCACGCAGTCAAAGCTCCGGCCTTCTGTTGCAAGCGTCTGGCAGCGCTCATGGATGGGGCTTTTCTCAAAGAGTGTGGTGGTGAGTCCTGCCCGCGCACTGTTTTTACGGGCCGAGCGGATGGCTGATCCCTGACCTTCAATGCCCAGCAGGGAGGCGGCCTGCATGGCTAAGGGGATGGAAAAATTGCCCATGCCGCAGAAGAGATCAAGGATGGTTGTCTCCAGATCAGCCTGGCAGAAATCAAGGACCGTCTGGATGAGCTGGATATTCTGTTCCAGATTGACCTGGCAGAAGCCGCCGGCTTCCCAGGAGAGCGAAATCGATTTGTCGGTGTGGCCGGGAAAGGGTGGCAGCAGGAGTCGTAATCCTTCGCCTTCGTTGTCTTTTTCGTTGCTGGCGTCCGGGCCGCAGGTCAGGAAGTCCTGGCCGCAAAACAGGATCTTTTCTATCAGAGGCAGTGAATCTACCAGCACTCCGGCCTGTTTCATGTCGGCGGGGCGCGGTTTACGGGAGAGGTGAAAAAGACAGACCACCCTGGAGCTTGCCGGATTGAACAGCAGTTCCAGCTCGCCTGTGCTGGCCACTATTCTGTGGAATGGAGGTAGATCCTGCAGTTGTTGCAGGGCGCTGTTCAGCTCCGGCCTGGCCAGGAGGCATTTCGTGATCGGGANNCGGAGACGCTGGCGATAGCCCAAGACCTGGGGTGAGGCAATGGGGTCAGTGAGCAGCGATGCCGCCTTGTGCAATGCGCTCTGGGTGGTATGCTGGAGCAGATCCTGCAGTATCCCCTTTTTGATCTGGAGCTGCTGCTCGTAATCGCAGCACTGGAGGTCGCAGCCGCCGCATGTCCCGTAATTCGGGCAGGGTGGCTGGACGCGGTGGGGAGAGGCCTCAAGGATCCCGCTTGCGACTGCCTCGGCAAAACCCTTTTTCTCCGCTAGAATTCCGGCCGTGACGAGTTCTCCCGGCAGGACATGCCGAAGCAGGACGATTGGGCCATTTTCCCTGCGGGCCAGACCGTGGCCGCCATTGACTATTTTTTCAATCCTGAGAGGGGAGACGCTCATTTTTTCAATGACGCACGGGTTGAGGAAATGGTATTTTATCTGCAATGCGTGAAATTGAGTCAACAATCAGCATTCCTGCCGTATTTCTGTCGTATGGCTGGCTGTTTTTCAAGCTGGAACGTGAGTGTCGGCTGTTTTTATAGCCCTTCCCGGATGAAACTTCATCCATAAATCAATAGTCAAACCATATTTTGATGCGTATCCTGCCCCTTTTCTGCCTGATAGTGTTCATGCTGATGCCAGACGTGGTCTTTGGAACAGTGGTTCTGGATGTCACAGTCAGCGGTGTGGACAAGGAGATGTCGGCGGGTGTCCTGAATCGGCTCAGAATCTACCAGCAGCGGCAAAGCCCTCGGCTCAGTGTCGGAGAAATGTGGCGTCTGCATCGTCAGGCAGCCTCTGACGTCCAATCAGCCCTGGAACCTCTGGGCTATTATTCTCCCCGGATAGAAAGCACGCTTGTTGAGACGGAGGGCCTCTGGCATGCCTCTTATATTGTCACACCTGGTGAGCCGGTGCGTGTACGCTCTGTTTCTGTCGCTGTCACAGGTGCCGGCTGTGAATTGTCTCTTTTTTCTGATCTCAGGGAAAAGTTCCCTCTGCAGAAGGGGGCCGTTCTCAACCATCAGCTCTATGAAGGCGGCAAAAAAGAGATTCTGCAATGGGCCAGAAAGAACGGTTTTGTCGAGGCCGGATTTAAAAAAAGTGAGATCAGGGTGTATCAGGCAGACCTCCAGGCTGAGATTGATCTGCTCTTACATACTGGCCGCCGGTTTCTCTTTGGCTCGACTCATTCCAATCAGAACATCATCAATCAGCAACTCCTGTCACGGTATCTTCCCTATAAAGAGGGTGAGCCGTATTCCCTCCGGGACCTGACCCGATTGCAGTCAATTCTCTATGATACAGGTTTTTTCAGCGGCGTGACCGTGGATCCTGAATTTGATAAAATCAGCGAACAGCGTGTCCCTGTTGCCCTGACCCTGACCCCTGCCCTGCGCAATCGTTACAGCTTTGGTATCGGCTATGGCACTGATACCGGGATGCGGGGCAAGATGGAGTGGAAAAACAGACTGTTCAATGAGAGCGGCCATAAGGTGTACAGCTCTCTGCAGCTCTCTGAAAATATCAACAAGATTGGCGCTTCCTATGAGATTCCCGTGGCTGATCCGAGGTATGATGCCCTGAAGTATGCAGGGAGTTGGGCCAGTGAACAGTGGGAGGGCACGCAGACAAATCTGCTTTCTGTGGCTGCGTCCTTAAGTCATTCCGGGCCGGTGTATCAGTATGGCGCTACATTTGAGGTACGGGATGAAAACTATGATGTGGGAGTGACCAGCGGCTCCAGTATTCTCCTCTTGCCGGGGTTTGGCTGGAGTGTGGTCATTGCCGAAAACAGGATCAATACCGAGGATGGCTGGCGTTTTTCCGTTGATGTAAAAGGCACTGAGAAAAGTATGCTTTCGGATGCCACCTTTGTGCAGGCCCAGGCCGGGGTGAAGGGAATCAAATCCTTGTTTGACAAGTGGCGCTTGATTGGCCGCTTTACCCTCGGCACAACGGTTGTTGACTCTATTGATGACCTTCCTCCATCTCTGCGATTTTATGCCGGTGGCGATCAGAGTGTCCGGGGCTATGACTATAAAAGTATCGGCCCCGTTGATTCCTCTGGAACGGTCGTTGGCGGTCGCTATCTGATGGTCGGCAGCATGGAGGCAGAGCGGAGGGTCAATGACTTGTGGAGCGCCGCTGTTTTTTATGA
>DCUN01000166.1:15785-28933 GCA_002327225.1 Desulfobulbaceae bacterium UBA2213 | reverse complement strand
CCAACCCGCGAGGCAAGGGTGACAGCGGCATGGGAAACCCGAATGCCAGGCTCCAGCATCAAGCAGGCCACTCCGCCGACCGGGATATGAGTGCGCACCCCGTTTTTATCGACAAGGACAAAGGCCCCATCCAGAACGTCAAGCTGTCCCCGTTCAAGAAACAGGACGGAAACACGATCCTTGATGGGGATGGGTTTGAGTGGTGGAAGGATCGGTTCGGTCATGGGCTACCCTTTCTTTTTTCTTGTGAGCCGTTTCCGGCTTTCGGGTTCAGTCAGATAGTTTTCAGGCGTCACCACCTGTTCACCCGTTTCCTGCTCCAGCTTTTCCCGCGCTTCACCGGCAATCCGTCCACCCTTTCGAGCGGCGGTCTTATTCTCACCAAACCCTTGAGTATCCTGCCTGCGGGCAATCTCAGTGGTGGCGGCCTCACCGAGCATGGAAAATATCAGCTCCAGATCGGTCATGTGGTCGCGCAGGTTCTCCCGCTCCAGCCCCTTCAAGTTCTTGTATTCCGCAGGGGTCAGGCCAAAGGCGGCCTTGGAAATTTCCGAGGTCAGAATAGCATATTCCGGCTCACTGTTGACGCCCCGTTTTTTCCATTCATCGGTCAGCTCAGCCCGAACAGCGATACCGCGCATCCGCTTCTCAATCCAGGCCTCAGAATAACCCTTGGCCCGGTACAGCGCCTTGGTTCTCTTGGTCGCCAATTCAGGATCTTCAATCTCCTGCACTCGTTCATAGCCAACCTTGGCAAGCCACCGTTTGAACGGCTCGGCCTTGGGCGAGGGGATGGATTGAATGATACGGAAGATGCCCTCGGTGTTGGCACAGTTGGTTGCCCGTTTTTTCCCGTCTGGGGCCACCATTTCAAGTGGGGTACAATTTGTACCCCAGTAGGCCTCCAGCTCAGGATCACGTTGTCGCATCTTCTTGATGTATTGACGGGGGTCAGCACTGTCAGTCATTGCCTCGACAACATCAGCAACCGAAAACCACCATTCGTTGTTGTGAAGGGTACGCCGGATTTTCTTGTTCTTAAAAACCACCATTTTATTTTCCATGTCACTCCCTCATATCCGTTTCACCAGCATGAGCCCGCAACCGAAGCCCTTGGCCGGGCCAATGCCGTTATAGAGACTCTTTTCAAGAAAAATATCTGGTTCGTTAATGGACAGAACGCCGTTCATCTCAACTGTGCTGAAGGTAATAGGCTGCTTGTTCCTTCCCTTGAACAGCTTGTGCTGCCGGTAGCCATCCACCCGAATCCCCTCGGGCGACACGCTGAAACCGTGAGAACCGGCCCGTTCCCGCAACCAGCGACCACCATGTTCCTGAATAATGGCGGGAAGATCAATCGCATTTCCTTGCGCCTTCAATTCTCGTTTGGCTTCCATAATCACATCATGCCGATTCTGGCGGCCGTTCGCATCTCTTTTAGAACGAATCGGATTGACGCAGAGAGTGAACGCCAGCCGCTGGCCTGCCAGCAGTTTTGGACAATACTCTTTCGGAATCACCTCCCACATCCCCGAAACATCCTGCGGTTCGCGTCGTGAGACGGTGTAGAAAGTCGGCCAGTTGTTGACCGGCTCATGACGATAGATGAAATCCCGCTGGCGATCGGGATGATCGGCAAACAAGTTCCAGATCAGCTTGTGGACCTGATACCCGTCACCCTTAGTCATGGCCGCCATATCACGGGGAGAAATGTCTCGGCGCAGCCGGATCATGCTCAAGTACATAATGATTCCTCCTTTTGCATGGTGCCGCAGTTCTCGCGTCGTTCACCAAACTGCCAGCGATTGCGGGAACCTGGTACATCCCGGCGGGTGATAACCTGTTGCCGCTCAAGACCGCTTTCCCCATCATCCTCCCAGAAGACCGCTGCCGGACCGGTGGCTATAATGTCTGAAAATTCGTCGCCAAAGGCCACGCTCTCCAATGCCTCCCGCAGAGTTGCCGCATTGACGATGCTCGGCTGCAATGGCAGAGCCAGCGGGCATGACTTGCGTCCCAGATATAAGGTAAAAACTGGTTTTTGCAAGGCAGCAGCCAATTCCTGCACCTTATGGGGTGCTCCGTCAGTCACGCTGATAGCCAGGGTATAGGCGGCATCACAGCGATAATCACGACTGGAAAGAATGGTATTGAGGTCTTCAACCGCCAGTTCGGAACGCCGTGTATAGTGGGTGACGCCTTTTCTGGCAGAAGGCACTTGGGTGGTGTGGTAGTCCCGCAGCAAGATTCCCATGGCATCAACCCTCACTGCAAAAGAACAGGATTCTGCCAGACTCTTCTGCCGTTCTTCCTCCTCCCGACGAATACCGAGGGCCGCAGCCAGTAAGCCAATGATGGCCGACTTGCTCGGGTGGGCAAAACTCGGACGATACTCACCCACCGCAATATCTCCCCAAGCGGCCAGCGGACCATAAAGACGAAAAACTAAATATTCAGCCATAGCCATTACTCCTTTACAAAGGAGATGATGTCACTCAAACTTCCTTCGCCGGTTTCGGCGTTCATAGTCTTCGTAGTATCAGCACACTTGCCATAAGTCTTTTCCATGTTTGCCCTTTTGGTCTCGATCTCGGTAATGGCCTTGCCCAAAATGTCTTCGCCGCGTAACGGCTTGAGATAGGCAACTGAGAGAGAACGGGGCTGCTGTCCCCCTTTTTCGGCCAGAATGTAAGAGGCGTAGGCACGGGAAGCAAAGCTGTTTTGTTTGCCATTGGGTGCTACCTTAGCCGCTGTTTCCACCAGGGAGGCAAGAGCCTTATTCGCCAACGCCTGATCTCCACCCAGATTTTCGATCAACAGATCACGATTAATGCAGAGATAAAGATAAAAAAGCCCAGAGGCGAATTCAGTTTCGCCGATATGGGCCGCGCCAAGGTCTTCCTCGCCGTTGTTCAGATCATCAACAGCGGTAAAATAGTCGTCTTCCACGGCCACGGCATGCACGGTGATGGCGTGGGCTACCTGGACGGCGGCCTCAGTGTTGTAAGCCGGAGAACTGGCCAGCATCCTGCCAAACATGGCGATATCAGTGGCGGTATGTTTTTTCTGCAACAGGGCAAGGTCCGAGTCAGTGGGGGCAACTGCGCCAGAGGCAAGTTTATCCACCAAGGCAAAGATAGAAGTTTTTTCTTCCGGGCTGAAATGGGCAAGCTGTTCTATCTCCAACTCCTCCAACGGCTTTGCAGCATTAGCTTTTTTACATTTCCCGAAGACCGCGGCGATCTGCTTGGTCCATTCTTTCGCCTTGCCATCGGCAACACCTTTTTCCTTGAAGGCGTTATACACTTCAATGCCCATGGATTTGGTGCGGATTCCCACATGCCCTTTCATGGCCTCCGAAAAAATATCAGACGTCCGCCAAGCCCGCTTGAGGCTCTGAGAGGAAACCCGTAGCCGGGTCTTGCCACCCATGATCGCGGTTTTTGGTCGGCCCAGATCATCACGATTGAGGTTTGAGGGGGGATAGGATGTCAACAGATGTAATTGGATAAATGTACTCATTTCAGGATTCTCCTTTATATTGGGGATGGATTAGTTATGTTTCGGAAGGCGCTTGTGAGTAGTAGTCGAAAGCCCATTGTTTACGGGTTATGTCGTTCCATAAATAGGCGCTCTTAGCCAGACTCTGTAGATTGACCGCACCGCCCAGCAAGGCAATGACCCGGCCCATGGCGGCAAAAAACTCTTCCCGCTCCTTGACCTTGAGCAACCGCCGGAAACGCAGACCACTTACCTTGGCAGAACCACCATCCGATTTACCGGTGGCCATCTGTCCGGCAACCGTATGGTCCATGGCATTATTTTTCACCCTGGCAGCCAGACCGGCCACCAACGCCAGTCCGTCATCATGCACCGCGCCACTCCGGCTAATAGTCTGACGTAGGCGATGATAGGCCGGGGTAAACACGACCTCGGCGAGTGTGCCGCACCGCCGCAGTTCTGCGCGGTCGCCACGGTTGTCATCGAGCGACCGCCACCAGGCATCAAGGGCCTGTAATTCAGGTGAATCTTTATCAAAACGCAAAGACGATGTACTCATGTAGCCTCCTTTCCCATTGCAAAATCAAAATTCAAGTTTCATTTGTTTCGGCTGGCTTGTTTCCTTTTTCTTTACCGGTTTTCCTACGGCCTTCGGTGCAACCGGTAATCCCAACAGTGTCTTTATTTTTGTGCCCCGATTAAAATTTTCCAGCTCTTTACGGGCTATGACCACCCGCTTCGGGTCGGCGTCTTCGATTGGCCCGTCCCATGCATAACTGTCAAACAACTTTAAGGCGTATTCACAAAGTGCCTTATGCCACATTTGGCGAGCCTGCAAACTGTCGCTTCCTGACTCAAGAGCGGCCTTTATACTCTCCAATGCTTCATAGAAAACCGATTCTGTCTGATGCCAAAAGCTGTTACCCACAAACGTTGTATCCCCTTTGACGTCCCCCGGCCGTCGGAACCAAGCCTTTTTTACGGCATTCCGCGCATTGCCGCTAATTTCTGCAGCGGCATTGACCATACCGGCGACGAATTGCTCATACTCAGGCTTAATTTTCTCATCAACAAACAACAGCGGCATGGTTGACTCGTACCAGCAACGAGCCTTCATGTTGTTCATGTCGTAACCAAAAACCCAGAGACGAGATTGCCAACCGCTTCTCCAGCGATTATAAAATTCTAAAACAATACGGGCGGGCATCCTCTTTTCGTTGGAGTCCTGCAACACAAGCCCAAGCCAGTGGCGATAACTGATACCGCCAGGTTGAGGGTGGACAGGAAGCGGCATGTTATCTTTGCTACTATAGGGAGAGAACGGGTGTAACCAAGCTCCGGTAAAGTTCATCCCATAGTTTTTTTCCTGATAGTTTTGTATAAGTTTATTTGATGTTTTGCCGCATACATCACATACTCCAGCGCCGATATTTTTAAGACTCAGCCTTATACGACGCGGCATCCCCCAAAACATGACCGCAGGATGCATATTTTCAGGTGTGGTCTCAACACCAGTATTTTTCTCGCTCGTGCGGGTAGTTGCCAGCCAGGGGAATATGCTACCATCTGTCAATTTCGGGTTGCCGCAGATATTCTGGAATGCATTCTGCTCCAACACATTGAGCCAAACAAGCTGCCAAAGAGTGGCGTGACGCTCATCACCAACAATCAAGGTTGTAAGTGGTCCACCACCACGAAGCGATGTTCTGTATCCGACTCCACCGGCAGGCGCGTTAGTCTGCATAGCGAAAAGAGCAGTAGAGCAACAGGAATGACACATTCCACTCACCGTGTCTCGCTTGACAAAATGATCGGTATTCTTTTTCTTGGCATTATCCCCCGGCGTGTCGATCAAAAGCCCGTCGATACTGCCCGACTCCGCCACAAGCTCATCAAGATCCTGCATAAACCTTGTCCCATCACCCCCAAGCTCAAAGGCATGACGAACCGTGGCAAAGACGGTTTGCAATTCATCCGGAGTCGGCGGATCCGTCATTTTTTTCCGCCACTCGGAGCCGTTCCTGGGAGCGGCAACTGTTTGGACAAGACCGATCAAAAACTGGATAAGGGCACCGTTGAAATCCGGACGAGGTGCATTCAGCGCCACAACGGGATTGTCGGCGAACCGGTCAGTCACCTCCCAAGGGGCGATCATCGTCGCGGTTCCATCTCTCCGCTTTACTGGTATCCATCGTTCATCTATCAAATTAAACTGCATCTATTCCCTCCTTTTTGTTGACCACCAAGCCGGTCAGTCGGTCATATTCCATGATCATCATCACATTCTGCTTGTTCAGAGCCATGCCCTGCCAACGGCCATCGGCAGTCTTAGATAACGGCACTAAAACACTCCATTTCCCCTTGTCCGGCAGCCGTTCTTTCAGTTCGGCAACGGCGGCAGCCAAGGATGGATCATGCTCAGCTTCTGCATCTACCAGAGTCCTCCGTAAATTTACCTGACTCATGTCCCATGGAAAATCACCTTGGTTATACCAGGGAACAAGTGTCTTACCATCCCAACGGGCCAGCCGAACTGTGGTCTCCATGCCGCCCAAACGAGTCGGGGTTTTCATATCCTCGCGCCACTGGTTAATAGTGCCTGTGTACCCTTCTTCCAGCTTGAGCATGTTGATATGGGCCAGCGATCTGTCAGCCTGGTATTGGGCATCAGCATTCTGGTCACGCTGCCGAAGCGGCTCGGGGATACTGTCGGCGTGTTCGGAAAAAGCGGCTTCGATCAGCTCCCGCGCATCGTCGGGCATCTTCATGGTCTTGCCCTGGAGAAGTCGGGCGGTCAGCCAGAGGCAACCATGGCTGGGATAGACGAAAGAAGCCTTGGGAAAGGCAGATTTATACCAGTCGCCAGAAACGTTTTCTTGGGGCAGCGGCCCATGGATAATCATTTCAGGAAGACTGCGACGATCTGGCCCTTCTGGCAGATGGTTCCCTCGTTCATCACGAGGATGACGATGCAGCCTGCCGGCCCGTTGAATCAGCAGATCCATCGGGGCCAGGTCAGAGACCAGCAAATCGAAGTCCAGATCAAGAGATTGCTCGACAACCTGAGTGGCAACCAAAACCTTGCCGTTTCGTTCCTGCTCCCCGCTCCTCCTGCCAAAGGTTTCGACAACCGTGTTCTCAATCTCCAAGCGATCCCCCATGGCAAAACGGGCATGAAAGAGCATGAGTTTCTCGGCGTCCATCTGCTTCTTCAGGCGCTCACACCCCGTCAATGCGTCATGGACGGTGTTCCTGATCCAGCAGACGCACCTTCCCTGCCGGGCGGCCTCCACAATCAGACGTTCAACTTCATTCTGTTCAGGAATGAGTCTGACCGCCACACTGCACCGCCTTTGCGGAGTGGCCTCAATGGCGGTTTCCGTTAATCCTGTTTCGCGGCTGTAGGCGGTAATGAGAGGATAATCGCCGCTATCGGCTTGGGGCGTATTCTGTTCTTCACAACCGCGTGCAAACGCAGCCAACAATTCCTGGCGAGTATGCCTCGGCAGAGTAGCCGACAGCAATATTGCGCTGCCACCGAGAGCGGCATGGAAAGCCAGCAAGTTTTGCAGTAATTTATTCATATAAGGATCATAGGCATGAACCTCGTCGATGATCAGAATATGCCCGGCAAGGCCGAAAAGACGTAGCGACTGATAACGGGCAGGCAGAATCGCCAGCAGGGCCTGATCAATGGTGCCCACGCCCACATCGGCCAGTAGCGCCTTTTTGCGATTATCCGCCAACCAGGCGGAACATTGTGCCGTTATCGTCTCATCATCGGCAACATTCTTGCCGGGACCAAACACCGAAGCCATGAAAGTAGGTGAAAGATGGCGTGCTGCATGGGACAAAACCAGCGATGGCGTTGCCCCGTCGGCAAACAGCAGGCGATAAACCTTGGTCATCCTTTCATACATGGCGTTTGAGGTAGCCATGGTCGGCAATGCCATAAATAAACCACTTCCCCGCCCGGCGGCCATGAGTCGTCCGGCCAACAACAGAGCCGCTTCAGTCTTGCCGGAACCGGTAACATCTTCCAGGATGAACAGCTGAGGGTCATTGGCGGCGAAACAGTCGTCAACATGGCTCTGTAACGGGGTCGGCTGAGAAATGTCAGGAAAGAGCCGGGCAAATGTCATGACAGCACATGCGGCCTGCGGCTTGCCGATCCCGGTCGTAGCGAGTGCCTGTTCAGCCTGCGGCAAAGAATGGTTTCGCCAGTAGTCAACCAGCGGCATCGGTTTTTCGTGAAAAGGAAACCACTCGCTATTGGAGCCGATCCAGTCACACAACACCACAAAACCGGCTATCAACCAGGATGCCTTTTGCACCCGTTCCTCGATATCAAAAGGTTCCGGCAATGTAACCCGTTCGTCCCATAAGGGAAATATCGTGCAGATATCCCGGATGAACTCATCAGCAGCCAACAGATCAGCACCGCCAAAATAATTGGCAAGGTGTAAGCGCATATTATTTGGCCCGCGCAGTTCTGGAGGTTTTCCATGATGTCCGGTAGATGCATTCATGATGATATTGACAATTTCCTGCCAATCATCAAGCCCCTGTCCTATCTCTGAGAAAGCAGGGATTTCGCAAGAATTCAAGGTGTCCAACAAATGATCCCGCCATAGCAGATTTCCCAGGCTGTCATGACGTACCGAATAATGTTTGGCGCTTTGAGTGCCCTGCAATCTTGCCATCAGATCGGGCCGCAGATTTTGAAAGGTCTCGGAAAACTTGCCAAGATCATGCAATGTCAAAAATAGCGGAAACAAGCGGAAGCATATTTTTTCATCAATTCCTGAAATGGAAGTAAAGCTCTGCCGGAGCAATGCATTGCTTTCCAAAAGGACATGCCCCACCGCCGCAACATCCAGACAGTGATAGGGTAAACAATGATAGATTCCATTTGTATCAGCTTTTCCCCAAAAATTATAATATGTTATTGACATATATTAGCATCCTTCAAAAAGCTGTCTCGCCTTTAACAATACTAAAATCAGAGAACCTGGTCAGTATTTTTCCCCTCTCCAACCTCCCAACACTCCCCACCCTCTCACTCCCCGCAATACCCATCAAAAACAACCGCACAATCCTTTCTACGCAGACAGATCACCCGCGATGCGCCGACCCGCGGGCTCTCGCCCGGCAAGAGCTGTTCATCAACGTGGAAGAACCAGCAGTCATCAGACGTGAGACCTTTTTGAGGCAGATAATAGCCACTTATTTTCGCTGGATCGCTGATCAATTCAATGGATGGCTCCAGGCTGCTGGCAGCCACATGCCTGCGGGCAGCCTTGATTGCCCGCTGCAAAGGGCAGGGACGCCACAACCGGGGGAACAAGACCGCCAGAATCGATTTTAGTCCAACCATTGCCGCCACTCGCTTTGGGTAACCACTGGTACCCCGAAGATATCGGCAAACCCGCATCGTGTGGCCGGTGCCGCCCTTCATGGGATCAACGGAATTGACAAAGAATAGACCCGCATCTGCCGGAGCGAGCCCGTGATCCTGTGAGCCGATCACTTTGACGGTATCACGCAAAAAGTAACGGGCCTTCGCGGCCAAGGACGATATCCGCATCCTGTTGTTCATCATAGCCGCGCTTCTCTGATGCTTACTTTTCACCATACCAGACTGGTGGCTCAATACATGACCCAGTGAGCTTTTTTTATTATTTTTATTTTTCATTCTGCAGGGCGGCTATCAACCTTTCCTTAACCTCGCAGCGCAGTGCTTCCGGGGCCATCACCTCGGCAGCCAGCTCACAGGCTGGCCAGCCATGCCAGATACTCCGCCAGGATTTCGGGCGCCGTATCTTTAAGCTTACGGCGAGCCGCAACCATCGACGGATGCTGGCCAAGGCTCCTTGCCAGCTCGGCCTGACGAAGCCATTCGCAGGCCTGGGCCTCAATGCTGACCGGAGGACAAGGCAGCTCTACCAGCGGGAAGATCCCGGCAAAATATCCATAAACCGGGGCAAGGGCCGGGCCATGTTCGATGATAATTGTCTCCAGGCGGGGGATGGGAATGGTCTCCACCTCAATATCATAGGGCGCCAGGAGCAAGGCCGCAGCATACGCGGCGCGGGCAACATCCTCCTTTCCCTGCCGCCACAGGGAATCGCCCAGATAGCGGCGCAGTCGGCCTTTCTCAGGCAGATCATCGAGCAGAATACGCAGATGTCGTTCCGCGGCCGTATTGTCGCCAAGCTGTAAATGGAGATAGCCGCGACAGAGATCGGGTAACGTATACCAGCGATCACTCTCACTCATCTGCACCACAATCGATAAAAGATGACGTAACAGGGATTGTCGTAAATCCCGATGATGCCCAGAATCGACAAAGGGAAAAAGCGCTGACTGTTCCCAGAGAAAGATCAGCGCCGCCTCCGGTGCCTTCCCCTCTGCCTCGTGCAAGCTCTGTTCCCAGAACCCTGTCTCTTCCAGGCCACGCACGGCTTCAGCATGGTCTGGACAGATAACAAGGGCCCTGGAAAAATGTCCCCTCGCCTCTGCAAAATCAAGCCGGGCCAGCCCCTGATAGCCCTGGCCGACCTCAACACTGTCCCACTGAAAAAGATTAAGCTGCATGATGCCTCCTCTTCCTTTTACCTGTTCTATCCAACTCCGCTGCCGGAGTGATTGTATCTTGCTTCACTTCATCATACACGACTGGTAGCTCAAAATATGATCCAGAGCAGTAGTGTCCGGTATGAAAATTACTTTCGCCGGGTGGCGGCAATTATGGAAAGATTAACTTCAAGGATGTGCATGGCACCCGTGAGTGTCTGTCAATATTGAGAGGTATCACAACGGGATGCAACGCATCCAGGATGGGTTCCCATGGGGCGCATGGGAAGCAGAAATCCTCCTGATATTTTTATTTTTCATATTGCTGCAGGGCGGCTATCAACCTTGCCTTGATCTCGCAGCGCAGTTCCTCCGGGGCCATCACCTCGACATCCGGGCCATAGCGCAGAATATCCAGCACCAGTTCACGGGAGTCGCCATAGGGCAGACTGAGTTGATAGGAACCATCGTCCAACCAGCTTCCCTGCTGATCCGGGTGCCATTGTTCTTCGGCCACCCAGCGGGCGCGTTGCGGGGTAAAACGCAGGAGAGCGGTCTGCGTTGCCGGGCCGGAAAAGATGCCGAAGGAACCGCTATAATATCGATCAAGCTGTTCATCCGGGATTTCCCTTACCTCGTCCGCGAGCATGACAGGATCACGGATACGGTCAAGGGCCAGGGTACGCAATCCATCGGCCTGATGGCACCAGGTATCGAGATACCAGTTTTCCCGGTAATAGATGAGCCGCTGGGGGGAGACAATCCGGCTGGAGAGACGATCAGTGGCCCGATTATGATAGTGCAGATCCAGTTTGCGGCGTTGCAGGGTGGCTGAGGCCACGGTATGAAAATTTTCCGGCAGACACGAACGTGTGCCGACACTGTGAAAACGAAACCGACGGAAAACTTCACCCGTGGCCACATTGTTGGTTTGCAGGATCGATTCAATCCGCTGCCGGAATAAAGAAAACTCCTGCCGGAGCAGACCAGGCTGCATGCTCCTCAGCAATTCATGTACGGTGAGCAGGGCCTGGAGCTCGGAAAGGCTGAACCAGAGTCCGGGCAGCTCGTATTGATCACCGCCGGTCCGGTCCAGGATATAGCCGTTTTGCGCCTTATCATAACGAATGGGCGCCCCCATTTCATAGCGCAGTTTAGCAATCACCCGCTTGACCGTGGGTTGAGAACATTCCAACTGCTCCTGCAACCCGCGCATAGTTATCGGATAGCGCCGCGTACGCAGAATGGCATGCAACTCATAGATTCGATCAAACGTGTTCATTTTTTTCTCCGGCAGAGGAAAAAACGCAGAATCAGCAAGATTCACTCTCGCCCATGCCACCACAGAAAGCAACAGGTTTTATGTAAAAACACAAAAAAACAAGTTCGAATCAAACTTCACAGCATACTGTTTTTATTTAAGTTTTATTCATTTATCGTAATGATGCGAAGACTACAAGCACCCAGTAAAGAGGTGTACCGGAGAGTTGATGAAAAACAGAAGCAGAAATGAAAGACGAAAAAAAGAGGGGCTTATGCCAGGTTTATTGTTCCGTGACATGGCAGCTTGATAGTAATCCCAAGGAACAAGAGTCTCTTTCCGGGACTTTGAAATCACACTACCGTTCATCCAATACCGTTCTGACCGCCCTGATAAGGGCATCTCCTTCTACCGGTTTATAAACATACCTTTTGATTCCCATGCCGGAAGCATCTTCTGCGGAGGTGACCGAGCTGTGGCCGGTACAGAGGATGATCGGCATGTCCGGAGCGACCTCGAGCACGGCCTTGGCAAGTTCAGAACCGGTAAGTCCAGGCATGGTCTGATCGGTTACAATCAGATCAAAGCGCTTTGGCTCTGCCCGCACTTTTTCAAGGGCCTCTCTGCTGTCCGTAACCCCGGTGACATCATAGCCATACCCCTCAAGGTATCTCGTATTTATCCGGACCAGCAGGGGCTCGTCATCGACGACGAGAATTCTCTCTGTGCCTGAGAGCATGAAATCCTGCGTCTTTTGTTTTTTCAAAGACACACTGTCTTTTTGCAAGGACGGGATAAAAACACGGAACGTAGACCCTTTTCCCGGCTCACTCTCCACCTCGATAAAACCTCTACACTGATCGACGATTCCATGAACCAAGGCCAGGCCGAGTCCCGTTCCATCTCCCCTTATCTTGGTGGTAAAATAGGGATCAAAGATATGGGCTGCTGTTTCCGGGCTCATGCCGTACCCCGTATCGCTCACTGACAGGACAATAAAAGGAACAGGCGCCCCGCTGTTTTCCGCTCCATCTTTTGCCCTCCTCTGCTCTCGTGAGAGGGTAACCCGCAGGGTCCCCTTTTCATTCTGCATGGCATGGAAGGCATTGGTGCAGAGGTTCAGGACAACCTGATGCATCCTGGTCGAATCGGCCATGATTGTTCCACAGTCAGGATCAATATCGATCTCCATCTCAATACTGCTCGGCAGGGTGGAGCGCAGCATCTGCATAACCTCCTGCACGATCAGGTGCGGCTCTACAGCTTGCAGGGTCTGTTTTGTTTTGCGGCTGAGGTCGAGAATCTGTTGAACAAGGGCAGCAGCTCTTTTCCCTGATGTTATGATCTGCTCAATATCGTCACTCGCCGTCGATCCTGGTGGCAGGTTACGTTTTGCCAGGCTGGAAAAACCTAAAATTGCGGACAGGATATTGTTGAAATCGTGGGCAATACCACCAGCCAGGATCCCTACGGCCTCCATTTTCTGCGATTGGCGCAGATCTTCTTCCAGTTTTTTCTGGTCAGTAATGTCTCTGGCGATGTGAACGAGGTGCAAATCGTCCTTATTCTCGGCACTAATGATGGCCGAGGATACCTGGAATATTCGCCCCAGCTTTTCATGCGTTATTATCGTTGAATGAGGATTCATGTCCTGAAGGGTTTCAAGGAGAGGACAGCCAGGACAAGGACTGGAAGAGCCGATGAAGACCTCATAACAATGCCTGCCATTCAGTTCTCCGAATTTTACCTGCAAAAACTGATGGGCAGCCTTGTTGGCCCGCACGATACGCATATTTTTATCCTGCATCGT
>DCUN01000166.1:0-15647 GCA_002327225.1 Desulfobulbaceae bacterium UBA2213 | reverse complement strand
ACCGGACAACGCACCACTTCACCCTCCGGGTGAACAATACTCTCGATGTGTTGTCCGAGAGCAGTGTGGGGACTACTGCCGGTCATGAGATAGAAAGCCTTGTTGGCCTGTAGGATATGTCGCATGGGATCAAGCAGATAAATAGCATCATCCGAGGCATCCATCGCTGCGGACCATTCCAAAGCGGATTTATTTGAGGCCTCCTCTGCCTTTTTCGTCTGGACAATTTCCCAGGTTACGTCAGCAAAAAAGACAACAGTCTGCAAATCCCTTTCCGTGTAGTCGGTCACCTTGTTACCCACACCCAGAATAGCAACCACCTTGCCTTTTCTGATGACCGGCGCCACTAATTCCCGGATCACTGCGGCATGGTCTGCCGGCATTCTCTTTTTGTGCGGAAGCGATGCATAGTCATTGTGGATCACCGCTTTTTTCTGATGCAGGCAGTCCACCCAGACCCCGGCCTTGTCTATGTCGTAATGGAGCCCTTTCCCTTCTGCTTTACAGAATTCCTTGAGCGTGCGGGTGGACCACTGCTGGAGAGAAAGGGTCTTTTGATCTGCCTCCACAAAGTGATAAAAGCCAATACAGCTTCCTGTCAATCTTTCAACTTTATCCAGAGCTTGGGTCAAAAGATCCTCTAGTGAGTGGCTTGCAGCGTATTCTATAAGTGAAAGACGCTCTTCAATCAAACTCTGAAAAAGTTCCTCGACCGAAACAGTACTGCTATTTTTTTCATCCATTGATTTCTTCCTTACATCTCAAATACAGAACCATATCAGTTCCTTACAGCTCATTTTCTTGTTTTTTTTCACAAGAAAATGAGCTGCGAAAGGCACTTATCCCGTTCATTGGGGTTAGTATCTTTTTGCGACAAACAACGTGAGGAGTATATACCAAAAAAGGCACGCGAACAAAAGGGAAGATGATTCCCAAAATGGCAATGTAGACGAAAAAAGGGGCATCCAGAATAAATCTGAATGCCCCTTTTTAAGAGTATATGGCGTCCCCAACCGGATTTGAACCGGTGTTGTCGGCGTGAAAGGCCGATGTCCTGGACCTGACTAGACGATGGGGACCAGTATAAGCTATGGTGGGTCGTGCGCGACTTGAACGCGCGACTCTCTGATTAAAAGTCAGATACTCTACCAACTGAGTTAACGACCCGTAAAGCTAGGCTTTATACAAAGTCACTCTCAGTCTGTCAACATAAAATCTCACTCTCGAACTCTATTTATCACCAGCCTCCACCTAAGTCAAGGGAATTCCACACAATCAAAATCATGCCCGCATCAGCGGCAAGCTTTGATTTCCCGGCGAAGGGATATAACGGCCGGTCGGCTATTTTTGATGTGACCATGAGAAATGAATGATGTATATTGATGCTGTTTCTTCATCGATGCTCTTGTAAAATGAGCAATATGTCATTCCCGAGAGCTTTTTGTCGGGAATCCATTGTTGTCAATTCAGCCTGTCATGGATTCCCGCCTGCCCGTAATGACGGTTTTTGGATTTAATTCTTTATACGCCTGTCCGGTTTATCCGGACTCAGGAACAGGGGTACAAATATGGGTTTTCTCAATGGTTCGGCAAGTTTTGTCCGCTTCAGCGTGGAAGGAGATCTTCCTGAAAATTTCTGGGATTATGCCGCGGAACGGATCACAGCCTTCTCTTTCAAGGATATAGATGAGACCTATGATGAATTTTCCGTTGGCTGGGTCTCGGTTCAGAATATGTTTGATGCCGATTTCAAGTTCGCCTCGTATGCCAGCGGCGACTATGTCACCCTTTCCCTGCGCATCGATGAACGCAAGGTGGCCCCGGCCATCCTGAAAAAATTTGCGCAGAAGGAAGAAGAGCGGATCAAGAAGGAGAAGCAGATCCCCAAGATCGGCCGCACCCTGAAGGTGGAGATCAGGGAACGGATCCAGAGTGAACTGATGAAAAAAGCGGTGCCCGTCCCGGCGGTGTACGACCTGTGCTGGAATCTGTCGGACGCGACTCTGCTCTTTTTCACCACCAACAGGAAGGCGCACACCCTGCTTGAAGACCTGTTCAAAGAAACCTTCGGACTGCTCATTGTCCAGCAGATCCCTTATCTCATGGCTGAGCATCTCCTGGATGACGATGACAAGCTACGCCTGGCGGCCATTGGCCCTGACATCTTCGTTTAATTCCTTAACCTCACAGCCTCATCTGACCTGGTAACTATATTATGGATTTAGTTGATCTTATTGCTGAAAAACGATTTGTCGGCCAGGAATTTTTAACCTGGCTATGGTGGAAGAGCGAAGAACGCGGCGGCAGTGTGGAGCTGCCCGGTCAGGGGGACATTACCGTGGTCTTTGAGAAACATATGCTTCTCGAATATGGCGAAGGTGAGTCCAGCGAAAAGTGCATCTGCAGCGGCCTGCAGAGTGAGCTCAAAGAGGCGCGCACCGGACTGGTCATGGGTAAGAAGCTGGAGCAGGCGCGGATTCAAGTGGCCCAGAATGATTATGAGTGGAACTTCACCATGGCCGCTGCCGTCATGGAGTTTCGCAACGTCAAACTGCCCAAAACCGGACCGGCGCAGGAAGGCGGAGACAACCCTGAAGAACAGGAAGGGATGATCCTGGAGCGCATTTTTCTCTTTGAAGAACTGGTTCGTCTGGTTCAGACCCTTTTTCGCATGTTTCTCGAGGTTCGGGTCAGCCAGGACTGGAAGGATGAACTGGTCAAGATTCGCAAATGGGTCCATAGCAGAGGGCAGATGGCTGCAAACAACACGCAGGAATGATACGCATGGAATTTGAAACCGTAATCGGGCTGGAGATCCACGCCCAACTCAAGACCGAATCAAAGATATTCTGCGGCTGCTCAACACAATTCGGGGCACCACCCAACACCCAGACCTGCCCGGTATGTCTTGGCATGCCAGGCGTCCTGCCGGTGCTCAATAAAAAAGTGGTGGAGTTTGCCATCAAGATGGGGCTGGCAACCGGCTCGACCATCAACCGCTTCAATCAGTTCGCCCGCAAGAACTATTTTTATCCTGATCTGCCCAAAGGCTACCAGACCTCCCAGTTTGATCTGCCCATTGTTGAACATGGCCAGGTGGAGATCGAGGCGGGCGGCCGTAAACGGGTCATCGGTATCACCCGCATGCACATGGAGGAAGATGCCGGCAAACTGATCCATGACGACCAGGAACCCGTCTCCTATGTCGACCTGAACCGTACCGGCACCCCGCTCCTCGAGATCGTCTCAGAGCCCGATCTGCGTTCCCCGGAAGAGGCTGCGGCCTATCTGCGCAAGGTCCACGCTATCCTCCGCTATCTCGACATCTGTGACGGCAACATGCAGGAGGGGAGCTTCCGCTGTGACGCCAATATCTCCCTGCGCCCGGTCGGCCAGGAAAAACTCGGCACCCGCACCGAGCTCAAGAACATGAACTCATTCCGCAATGTGCAGAGCGCACTCGAATATGAGGTCCGCCGGCAGCGGGACATCCTCATGGACGGCGGCACCATTATCCAGGAAACCCTGCTCTGGAACCCCGACCGCAATTGCACCGAATCCATGCGCAGCAAGGACGATGCCCACGATTACCGTTATTTCCCCTGTCCTGATCTCATTCCAGTCAGGATTGATGAGGCCTGGATTGAAGCCATCCGCGCCACCCTGCCCGAGTTGCCGGAAGAGCGCAAGGCCCGCTTCATGGAGGCCTACGAACTGCCCGAGCATGATGCCTCTCTGCTCACCGGCTCGCGTGAGCTGGCCGACTATTTTGAGTTGACGGTCGCAAGCTGCAATCAGGCCAAGAAGGCCTCAAACTGGATCATGACCGAACTGTTACGCGAGCTGAAAGGCGAGGAACTCTCCACCTGCAAGATGGGTGCCGAACAGCTGGGAGTTCTGATACATATGGTGGAGACAGGGACGCTCAGCCACAAGATTGCCAAGACTGTTTTCCTGGAGATGATGGCAAGCGGTAAGTCCCCGGAGATCGTCGTTCAGGAACAGAATCTTGGCCAGGTTTCCAATGAGGGCGAGCTCCTGGCCCTCGTCCGCCAGATTATTGCCGACAATCCGGGTCAGGTCGCGGAGTTTCGCGGCGGCAAGACCAAGCTCATGAGTTACTTTGTCGGTCAGCTGATGCAGAAGACCAAAGGGCAGGCCAATCCCGCACTCGCCAACACGCTCTTCACCCAGGAACTGGCAGGGTAAGCCCCCTCTCATGGACAAGGAAGAGTGGCAGAAAAAGGGAGAGGGACACCGCCAGCGCCTGCGCGACCGTTTTCTTGAACGCGGCCTTGACGGTTTCACCGATACGGAAGTCCTTGAGTTGCTGCTCACCTTCGGCACCCCGCGCACGGACTGCAAGGAAGCGGCCCGGGCCGCCTTGAGCGAGTTCGGCTCCTTTGCCGCCGTCTTTGAGGCCTCTATCCCGGCCCTGCAGAAGATCCCGGGGATCGGACCTAAAAACAGCTTTGCCGTCCACTTTGTCCAGGAGGTTGCCCGGCGTTATTTGAAAGAGCGGCTGGCCGGCAAGCGCTATCTTCATTCCTCGGCCGAGGTCAAAGACTATCTGATTCACTCCATGCGCGGCCTGAAGAAAGAGGTCTTTACCGTCATCTTCCTCGACTCTTCGCATGCCATCATTGACTCTGAGGTGGTGGCCGAGGGCACCATCAACATCAACACCGTCTATCCCCGGGAGCTGATGAGCCGCGCCCTGAGTTATAATGCCGCCGCCCTGATCGTCGCCCATAATCATCCCTCAGGCAGCCTCGACCCCTCGCCCCAGGACCGCCATCTGACCCGCACCCTGTGTCTGCTCTGCTCACTCATGCAGATCCAGCTCCTTGACCACCTGATCATCGGCGACGGCAGCTACTCCTTTGCCGATCAGGGCCTGATGAGCGACATCCAGCAGGAATGCCGGGAACTGGTGCAGAATCTCTCCTGAGAGAACCGTCCGTTATCATGTCCTCTCTCTATATCCATATCCCCTTCTGCCTCTCCAAGTGCCCTTACTGCTCCTTTGTCTCCTGGCCGGGGATGGACGGACTCTATCAGCGCTATGTGGCGGCCCTGCTCCGTGAGGCAGCAGGGCTGCGCCCGGATGCCTCCCAGCTGCCCCTCTCCACCCTCTTTCTGGGAGGCGGGACCCCGAGCCTGCTGGCGGCCGGGGAAGTGGCGGCAATTGTGGCAGGGTGCAGAAAACTCTTTGGCTTCAGCGGGCAGGCTGAGATCTCAATTGAGGCCAATCCCAAGACCATCGATCCGGCAAAACTGACCCTGCTGCGCAAGAGCGGCATCAACAGGCTCTCCATTGGAGTCCAATCCTTCAATGACAGCGAACTGCAGTCCCTGGGCCGTCCCTATTCAGCTGAGGATGCCGCAACGACCGTGTACCAGGCCCGGGCGGCCGGCTTTGACAATATCAGCCTGGATTTGATGTATGGACTGCCCGGCCAGGATCACCACTCCTGGCAACAGAGCCTGGAGCAGGCCTTATCCCTTGCGCCCGACCATCTCTCCCTCTATGGGCTGACCGTGGAGCAGGGCACCCCCTTTCATCGCCAACAGGATCAGGGGCTGCTTGACCTGCCGGACGAGGAGGAGATTGCGGCCATGGACCAGATCACCGCCGCCCTCTGCCGGGAGGGAGGGCTGGCCCACTATGAAATCTCCAATTATGGCCGGCCCGGCTATGAATGTCGCCATAACATCAACTACTGGCAGAACGGCCCCTATCTGGCACTCGGCGCCGGGGCCTTCGGCTGCATGCAGGGCCGCCGCCAGCAGAGGGTCTCTGATCCGCAGCGCTACTGTGCGTTGATCGAATCGGGCCAGTCGGTCATCGTGGAGGAGGAGTGTCTGGAGCGGGAGGCATCATTCCGGGAGACGGTGATCATGGGGCTGCGCATGCACTGTGGAGTCTCACGGGAAGGTCTGCGCAGACGCTACACCATGGATGTGGACACCTGCTACGGCGAGACCCTGATCCGGCTCCTTGACCAGGGGCTGCTGGAGATGGACGCAGGCCACCTTCGACTGACGGCCAGAGGCAGGATCTTTGCCAATCAGGTTATGGCCGAGCTTGTTTAAGAAAACACAGCGTACCTATGCTCGATGGTATTGCAGCTCTGTTGTAAGCATAGGAACCATGGGCTTCATTGCCAGTCTTGATTCGCGAGCAAGCTCGCTCCTACCCGTAATAATGCAGGTAGGAGCGAGCGTGCTCGCGAGACAGGACTTGCCTTTTAGGAGCCGTTACGAAATAATATGGCCATTTATTTTTTTACAGCGGCTTACTTCACCGCTGCCGCCTCCCCTTTTTCCGCCTCTTCCAGGGCGCTGAAATTCAAGGTGACATGCACCGTGAACAGGGGAAAAATGAGCGCCATAAGAAAAATATTGAGGACAGGGATCAAACTGATGACCGCGGGAATCACACCGAGGCGGAAAGCAGAAGCTCCGTGACCTCGCAACCAGCCAAGCTTGCGCCCCAGACTCCAGCGTCGCCGTGACGTCGGATAATCAAGGAACATGAGGGTTGAATAATAGGTGTAGAGCAAAAAGACAATGAGCTGGCCCAAGAGCGGGATAAAACTCACGATCAAGGCCGCCACGGTTACCAGCAGACCAAAGACACCAATCTTCATCCCTTCCAGAATATCCGTCACTATCCCTTTGAGGGTAAAGGCCGCATCTTCTTCAAAATCCTTCCCTGCCTGTTTTTTTTCAGCAGCACTGCTCAAAAAGACATATCCGGGCGCGCTGAGGGTATAGGCCAGTATAAAGGCGATATAAAAGGCCACCACTCGGGAGATAATAACAAAAGTCCATTGCATTCCCTGCCAGCCAAGGTTCTTTATCCAGCCCCATATTCCCACGGCCTCTGGCGCCTGCTGAAAAAAAGCGGCTGTCTGGGCATCGATAGAGCCCACGACCAGCAGATAGCCGCCCCAGGTGAGTCCAAAGGTGAAAACAACCAGCAACAAACTCCAGCCAAGCAATTTCGGGCTGCGAAAGAGAAAGACCATGGAAGCCCAGAGAGGAATCCATTTGACAGGGGGATGAAGGAGGGGCATACTGCCTGATGATGAATGCATGCTACTGTCCTTTTTTCCATAAAGAAAAAATCATACTTCGCACTATAATTGCCACTGCAACCCAGCCACTTCAATGAACGTGGCAATCAGAATTCGTAATTCGTAATTCGTAATTCGTAATTCGTAATTCGTAATTCGTAATTGATCAATGTCTATACAAAAAAAGAAAGAAAAAACCGTCTTTATCTGCCGGGAATGCGGCTACCAGAGCCTGAAATGGCTGGGCCGCTGTTCCCAGTGTGGAGCCTGGGAATCGCTTATCGAAGAGTTGATTGTCCCCACCCGTTCTGCAGGGCGGCCAGGCCTCAGCTCCAAACCTGTCCCCCTGCATCTGGCCCCGGACAGCGACGAGGAAAGGATCCCCACCGGTATCGACGAGCTCGACCGGGTGCTGGGCGGCGGCATCGTACCGGGCTCGGTGGTGCTCATCGGCGGTGACCCCGGCATCGGCAAATCCACTCTCCTGCTGCATCTACTGGTAGCCATTGCCAGACAGGATCGGCGCGTCCTCTATGTCTCGGGCGAGGAATCTCCCCACCAGATCAAGCTCCGGGCCAGACGCCTGGATGCCATGCACCCCGAAGAGTACCTGGCCTGCGAAAACAGGGTGGAGGCCATTATCGCCATGGCTGTTGAGATGCGGCCAGCCCTGCTGGCCATCGATTCCATCCAGACCCTTGTCTGTGATGATTTTCCTTCGGCAGCCGGTTCAGTGACACAGGTAAGGGAGTCTGCGGCCCGCATCCTGACCATGGCCAAACAGGAGAACATCCCTACCATCCTGGTGGGCCATGTGACCAAAGACGGCTCTCTGGCCGGGCCAAAGGTGCTGGAGCACATGGTGGACACGGTGCTCTATTTTGANNGAGATCGGGGTCTTTGAGATGAAGGAAGAGGGATTAGTGCAGGTCAACAACCCCTCCGAGATCTTTCTCGCTGAACGGCCCCTTGATGTCCCGGGCTCCGTAGTTCTGCCGAGCATTGAAGGCACCCGGCCTATCCTGGTTGAGGTGCAGGCGCTCGTCAGCCCCACCAACCTGGGCACCGCCCGACGAACAGCCATCGGCGCCGATCCCCAGCGCCTGGCCCTGCTCTGCGCCGTCCTTGAGAAAAAAGCGGGACTGAATCTCTACGGCCATGATATCTTTTTAAATATTGCCGGAGGCATCCGCATCGAAGAACCGGCCCTGGATCTGGGCGTGATCTGCGCCCTGGCCTCAAGCCTCTTGAATAAAACGATTCCTTCAACCACGGTAGTCTGCGGCGAGGTTGGACTGGCAGGCGAGATCCGGGCCACAGGCCAGATCGAGATGCGGGTACGGGAGGCAGAACGTCTGGGCTTTACCCGCTTTATTCTCCCCAAAGGCAACCTGGAACGGCTGACCTGGAAGAGCAGGATGGATCTTCAGGGGGTTGCAACCATCCAGGAAGTGCTCGCAGTGATTTTTGATGAAACAGGTGCCCGAAAACAACCGTGAACTGTGAAGCGTTCAAGCGGCAGAGCATCACTCTCTTACCGCACCGGCCTTCTCTTTTACAGCGGCCCTACCCTGCAAGCACTTTATCGAGCTCTTCGGTCAGATAGTTCAGATGCCGCTCCTCCTCTTTGGCCAGAAAGAGAAATAAATCTCTGCTCTTTTCCTCCTCACTCTTTCTGGCCAGACGGGTGTAAAGATCCAGGGCCTGCGCCTCAAGCATCATCCCCAGTTGCAGAATCTCTTCACTCGTCTCAAGCTGCGGGCCAAAATGGGCCAGAATCTGCTGTCGATTCAGACCTCCCTCCACAATCCCTACCTCTTCACTTTCTGCAAAACCAACGGGGGCAAACCTGGCTATAAGCATTGCCTTATGCCCCTCTTCAAAGCCGGCCAACCGCTCGAGAAGCATTCTGCTGTCCTCATCGCAACCCCTGTCCACAAGACCAAGGTAGAGCTGCCGCAATCCCTCTTCCATGGCACAGGTCATCTGGAAGACATCTGGATAGTCCCGATCCATGAAAAACTCGACACCCTGCAGCTCACCGCCGCCGACCTTTCCCCCTTTCCAGGCGATGATCCCGCCGCTCATATTGTAGACCTCTTGAAAGCCTTCGGCCAACAAGAGCTGGCAGGCCGCCTTGCTGCGTACCCCTGAATGACAGTACACCAGCAAAGGTTTCTGCCGGTCCAGTTCAGTAATCCGGGTCGTCACCTCTTTCACCGGCATGAGCAGGGCGCCGGCAAGATGGCCCTGTTCATATTCTTTGGCTTGCCGCACGTCAAGGATCTGGTAGGACTCCGCCGGGTGATCCTTCATAAATTCCCTGGCCTCTTCCGGGCTCATATTGGCCCCGGGGGTAAATAAACTCTTCCAGTTCATGCCATCAACTCCTCATACATTGCTCCATTATAGCCCACATAATAGACCTTCCCCACCTGCAAGGCGGGGGCACGCAGGTTTCCGCTACGGCCCAGGACATCATTCATGAGCAGATCTTTGGATCCAGGATCAGGAACATACACCTGCACCATCTTCCCTTTGCCGACAATGACCTTTTCGGCCAGCTTCAACCTGTCCCAGACCTTATCAGCCTGAAGCGGTTCTTTTTTCGCATCAATCTCAACTGCAATCACCACCTGCCCGAGAGCCTCCCGAGCCTTGCTGCACGATGCTCACCCTTTACGAAAATATGCCCATTCAATCNNGTGGCAGTTATATAAGTATAAAATACGATGGATTTGAACAATACGCTATTCATATCTAGTTTCAAAAGCAGATATGAATGAATAATGATGTCAGATTGGCAAATTGAACTCTTTTCAAAGAAAAAATTCATTTATTTATACACTATGCTGAATATATTGTATAAAAGGAGACTTTTCATGGATGGTACGTTTTGGAGCAAGATAGCAATCAGCTCTGTTATCCTCGGCCTTTCTATGCTTGTTTTCAATATGTTCAGCACTGCACCCGATTTGAGCAAGATGCTGCTGCCACCTGTACACGCCTCGGCCACGGCTCAGGAGCTGCTGGACACTGTTGTTCTTTCCCGTTTTGAGATAGCAGTAAAGGAGCAAGGACATCTGGCCCGCGCCGCTTTTGCCATTGACAACAGCAGCGTTCATGACATAAAAAATATTGAAATTCTCTGCACCCTGTTCGATGCTGCGGGAGAGGAACAGGGCAGGGACAAGTGGGTTATTTACGACACCATTAAGGCCCAGACAAACGGAATTTTCTCCACCACCTTAAACAGGTATGT
Source organism: Desulfobulbaceae bacterium UBA2213 (assembly GCA_002327225.1). Lineage (GTDB taxonomy): Bacteria > Desulfobacterota > Desulfobulbia > Desulfobulbales > Desulfocapsaceae > UBA2270. Next base: position 5,303 of record DCUN01000166.1, on the reverse strand, counting down.
AACCCGCAAGGCCTCGTCCTCTCAATGCCAGATTGTCGATATGAAGAAAATAACATCGCCGCTTATTGCCATACACCGTGGGGATGCAACAGGTTCTGGTGGCCACCAGAACACAGGAAACGACATGCATGGTGATGCACGCCACTGATANNTACCACTCACAAACAAGGTTGATAGATGTCTGAAGAGATAGATTTCGATGCGATTTTAGGAAAATACCATTCAGATCCCTATAGTTATATAGAGATCTGCGCCACACAGACCGGACGAGTAAGTTTCAAGATCGCCGAAGGAGATACTGTCAATTCTCCAAGTGGTGAATGGCTGCATATTCCCGGCAGTCAACTTTTTGAAATTACCAGGGAACGGAATCCGAAGCTGGTAACAGCAAAGATCAACGGCACAATTTCTTCGGTGCGCACAGAGCTTGAAGGGCAGTTTGTGGAAGCAGGAGAAAAGCTGCTGACCATCCGTCATCCCCTGAAAAAGAAAGAAGTTATAGAGGGCATTCTCAAGGAGGTTCTCTATCTCTTTCCTGCCCCGGAAAGGGCAAAATATTTCTTTTCCCTGGACATCCAGTCACGGATAGAAAAGAAAGGAGCGAAGGCGCTTGCCATCAATCCTGGCGATGAAATCATTATCATGTCTCTGATGAAGCGTGACACACCCATCTATTATACGGGTGAGGCCGGAGTAATTCATTCGGTTTACTTCACCCCCGGAGTCTCTGTGGATCAAGGGCAGCCACTCATAGGCGTTTGTGCCTTGGACAAATTACCCCTGATCCAGAAGGTTATTACCAGGGTCAAGGCAGACTGGGACAAGCTGTCTGACCCTGCCCATCTGGAAGAATAAATATTGCTTAGACGACATGCCGTAAAATACGCTCATCATCTCGCAACCTCCTCTCTATCACGTTCATGGCGGCACTCAATCGCCCAACCCCAGCCTCTCTGCATGAATATATCTGGCAGCAGGAGAAGAATTCCCGCAGCCAGAGTCCCCTGCTGCTCTCTCCTGAGCAGATCCTCCGCTATGGAGCTATCGTCGGCTCGGTAATTCAGTGCCACTCTTCCATGGACCGGACCATGGATCAAGCCCGCCAGCATATTTCCGATCTTGAAAAAACAGGTGTTTCGGTGGCCAGTGGCACCGTCATTCTGGCCGACACCCTGATTCGATCAAAAGGCCGATTTGCTCGTTCCTGGCATGCCCCGCTGGGTGGGCTGTGGGGATGTTTGATTCTGGCCGACACCTTCCTGACCAGGGCCAGAACCCTTTTACCTCTTACCCTTGGAATTTCCTGCTGCGAGGCCGTTCGTGAACTCGGAGCCGACAAGGCCTGTGTACGCTGGGTCAACGACGTCCTGTTTTCCGGACAAAAACTCGCCGGTTTTCTGGTGGAGAGTTTCCACAGCCCCCACCATGATGAAACGTTTCATCTGCTTGGTTTTGGGATCAACATCAACAATACCTGCTTCCCTGACGACTTGGAGAATACGGCGGTATCGCTCTGCCAGATCCTTGGAACCCCGGTCAATCTCCATGATTTCACCCTTTCATTCCTGGCCAAGATGGCCTGGAATATAGGACTTCTCGCTTACGAGGAAGAACAGGAGCTCGACCGATATTATTCCTCTGAAGAAGAAAAGAGTCATCTCCTGCTTGATCAGTGGAAGAGATTGTCAGACACGCTGGGAAAAAGGGTTATCTATGGCTATGACATCCAGAAAAAACCCCAGTACGAAGCAAGGGTGATTGGAATCAGACCGGATGGAGCCCTTATTATGCGACTGGATGATGGGAATGAGATTATTGAACATAGCGGGGAACTGCACTATCTGTGAGCCTCAACTCCTCTTCCGTTTTCCTCAGACCTGCCAGTGAGCATCACTGAGTGATTTCAAAGAATAGATCTCTCGCTGCAGCAGGTGCCGGCCGTAATGATAGAACAGGGAAAGGGCCTCGTGCAGACCGGCACGAGACAGATGAAGACGATGCAAGCGGCCCAGTGGTTGATGCTGGGCTGAATCCAGAAACTTGATCGTCCCCCGGGAAAGTGGCACAACTGCCGCCTGCCCCAACTCTCCCAGACAGGGCCTGCAGACAATACTCCCCGCCCTGCTGTCAAAACCATAGCCCTGGGCCATAGCAAACGGCTGCCCGCATCGCAGACAGGAGCCCAGATTGGGCCGGTAGCCTATCTGCTCAAAAAATTTCAGTTGAAACAAGACCAGAACGGTCATAGCGGGTCGCTGGCTCTCCAGTGATTGAAGAGCCCAGTGGAGAAGAGGGAAGAGACCGTCCTCACCCTCCAGGTCACGGGTAGCCGCAAGGATCAGCTCGCGAATAACGGTGGCCACAAGATACAGAGGCATACTCTGACGAAGACGGAGAAAACTCTCAAGGAGTTCCGCCTCAACGATGAAGGCCAGATTATTACTCCTCTTTGCTTCCGTATAGCGAAGTGAGAGAGAACTGAAGAGCTCGAGTTTGTTGACAAAGCGCTTCTGACTCCGTTTTGCCCCCTTGGCAATCCCCGTCATCCGCCCGATACCCTGGCAGTAAAAAGTGACGACCAGATCCGATTCGCCATGATCATGACAGTCAAGGACAATCGCGGCAGACTCTTTGGTCGACTCGGACATGAAATCGTAAGCGTGCAGGTTATGAGGCTGAAATCGCCCCGGTTTCCTCACCAAGAACGTGGCAGGCAAGCCGGCCGGCAAGAGTCCAGACTCGACTCCCACCCTTCTCCTTCCCCTCTTGATAAGAAAACGGGATCACATCTTTTTAATGTATGAGGCTTCTTTAATTTTTTTGACCCAGGAATCAAACTCCTCTTTCAACTTTATTTCATACAGCGTTTTTTTAATCTCTTCTTTTGCCGATTCGTAGGGAGCCTGAAAGACGATACCACCCTCCTGGCTTGAAAGCAGTTTAAAGAATTGATAGCCATCAGGCGTCTCCACAATCTGACTCACCTGACCAGGAACAAGGGAGGTCACAACACTGCTCATATATTCGGCCATTTCTTCCTTCTGGAACGTGCCGATATTGCCGCCATCTGCCGCCGAAGGAAGTTCAGAAAACTTTTTGGCAAGAGAGGAAAAATCCTGACCACTCTCAACCAGGCTGTGTACCCGCTCTGCTTTCTTTCGTGCTTCAAGTTTAGTGGCGGCATCAATCTTGGCAGGATTCTTTGGGTCTTTTTTCCAGACAAAGCCCATCTGCAGGAGATAATAGCCGCCTTGATCCACGTGTTGAGTATAATGGGTGTCGTAATAATCAAGAATCATATCATCCGTAATAACAATCTTTGACCGCACTTCATAGTTAAGAAGTTTGCTTTGCAGAATCTGATTCCTCAAGTTATTTCGATAAACGTCTTCGCTCATACCCATGTTGCTTAATTGATCACGAAACTGATCGGGACTCATGTCGTTGCTGGTGATCATCTGCTGGAGGGCAGCCTCAATCTCTGCATCGGTCACCGCGACCTTCTGCTTTGCCGCCTCCTGGGCAATAAGCTTTTTATCTATAAGCCCATCGAGCACTTCTTCCCTGGCACGCCTGAGGGCCTCGGACAGTTCTGAGGCCGGCGCCTGTTCGGTGATTTTCTGAAAAAAGCCTTCCCCCTCTTCATTGACTTCAGACATGGTCACGACATCGTCATTGACCACAGCAACGACCCGGTCAATCAACTCAGCACGGCTGTTCCCTGGAAGGACAAGGGTTAGAATAAGCAGAATGACTGCTCCGGAAAAAGATAAGAAACGCAGAGTAAGTGGACCTGCAAACAAATGTATAAAGTTTTCGCGCAGAGATGCTGAGGCGCTGAGAAGGGCAACAAGTTTTTTCTCTGCGCCTTCGTCTCTCTGCGCGAGATTATTCTTCACTTTGTGACTAGCTGAAAGGTCACGATATTTTTTTTTACTATGTATGCGTAAACACTTGGCAACAGACAGGGCATTCATGGAGACACCTTAAAATGGAAGGAAAGGCACAAGGAGCCGCAAAGAAACGATCAGCAAAGCTCTTCCCTTACCGACTCCTGACTCTTTTTTCAGCAAATCAATGTACCATAAAACTTATTTTGCCACACCATGTTATGATTCTTTATGTTATGATTCTTTTATTGTATATTAATAATCTTTGCTGTCACCAAGGCTGCTGTCGCCAATGACACCGCTTTAGCAGTTGACTTTCCGCACAAAGAACATACTTTTGATTCATAAACACTTTATATAAAGATACATTTTAATTCAAAACCATCTGGAGTCAAATAAATGAAAATAATTGCTAACAACTTTCTCGGCAAAGTTGTACAAATCATGGTCCTCTCCCTGCTTTTCGCCATCAACTCAGCGGCGGCGGCAAAGATGCCCTCTTTTGTCCTCGCAGATGCCGTCGATGGCGCTCCTGTGGCCAGTACTGACTATACTGGAAAGGCCTTGCTTGTAACATTTTTCGCCACCTGGTGCCCTCCCTGCATACAAGAGATTCCGACACTGATAAAACTGCAGGAGCAATTCTCCAAGGATGGTTTTTCCGTGCTGGGATTTTCAATGGATGAAGGTGGACCAGACGTTGTGGCACGGCTTATCAAGAAACGCTCCATTAACTATCCTGTTCTAATGGCAGATGAAGCTACTGCCCAGACTTTTGGTGGCATAGTCGGCATCCCGACCTCATTCTTAATCAACAAAGAAGGAAACGTGGTAAAAACATATCCAGGCTATGTACCCCACTCAACCCTTGAAAAAGACATCAAAGGAATAATGAATTAACATTCATTTCTTCAGGTTTTTATTTGACAAATAACACCCTGATGAGTAGTTTGGAAATCAATGACAGCTTGTTTACCCTGGAAAATTCCAGACAAGAGTAACCATAAATACTATTGGAGAACAAAATGAAAAAAGGAATCGTAGCTGCACTTATTGCTCTGTCATTCATGCTTTGTACCGTAGTGTCTTCTTTTGCCGGCACCGGTGTCGTCAAGGCTGTTGAGGGTACAACCGTAACTGTAACCATGGATGATGGCACCGAGGCAACTGCTGAGGGCGCCGCAAAAGTTGGCGACAAGGTGACTGTAAAAGATGGCAAGATTGCCGCTCCCAAGAAGGCTGCTATCGAAGGTTGTTAATTGACATAATTCTAGTTTTTAGTTAGTTTGAAGGGGCTGATTGGTGTATACGAATCAGCCCCTTCTTTTTTTTAGAATCTCCATCTCCGCATGAGGGAACGACGAAGCATGAAACTTTTTAAAAAAATGTAAAGTGGATGCCCAGCCGGAAACA